>NZ_JBAPMI010000194.1:0-21589 GCF_049278535.1 Mycobacterium sp.
TCCTGGGCTTGTTACGCGACGCCTATTGCCGGCACATCGGCGTCGAGTACACCCATATCCTCGACCCCGAGCAGCAGCGATGGCTGGAAGAGCGCGTCGAGACCAAACAAGTCAAACCGACTGTGGCGCAACAGAAGTACATCCTGAGCAAGCTCAACGCCGCCGAGGCGTTCGAGACATTCCTGCAGACGAAATACGTTGGCCAGAAGCGGTTCTCGCTCGAGGGCGCCGAGAGCACCATCCCGTTGATGGACGCCGCGATCGACCAGTGCGCCGAGCACGGCCTCGACGAGGTGGTCATCGGCATGCCGCACCGCGGCCGACTCAACGTGCTGGCCAACATCGTCGGCAAGCCGTATTCGCAGATCTTCAGCGAGTTCGAAGGCAACCTCAACCCCACCCAGGCGCACGGCTCCGGTGACGTCAAGTACCACCTCGGCGCCACCGGCGTGTATCTGCAGATGTTCGGCGACAACGACATTCAGGTCTCGTTGACCGCGAACCCGTCGCACCTGGAGGCCGTCGACCCGGTGCTGGAGGGCCTGGTCCGAGCTAAGCAGGACCTGCTGGACAAGGGTGAAGGCGAACGCGGCAACTCGGTCGTGCCGATGATGTTGCACGGCGACGCCGCCTTCGCCGGTCAGGGTGTGGTCGCCGAGACGCTGAACCTGGCCAAGCTGCCCGGCTACCGGGTCGGTGGAACCATTCACATCATCGTCAACAACCAGATCGGCTTCACTACGGCGCCGGAGTATTCGCGATCCAGCGAGTACTGCACCGACGTGGCAAAGATGATCGGGGCGCCCATCTTCCACGTCAATGGCGACGACCCGGAAGCCTGTGTGTGGGTGGCGAAGCTGGCCGTCGACTTCCGTCAGGAGTTCAAGAAGGACGTCATCATCGACATGCTGTGTTACCGCCGCCGCGGGCACAACGAGGGCGATGACCCGTCGATGACGAGCCCGTACATGTACGACGTCGTCGACGTCAAACGTGGCGTCCGCAAGACCTATACCGAAGCGCTGATCGGCCGTGGCGACATCTCGATGAAAGAGGCCGAAGACGCGTTGCGCGATTACCAGGGCCAACTGGAACGGGTCTTCAACGACGTTCGCGAACTCGAGAAGCACGGCGCACAGGCGAGCATGTCGGTGGAGTCCAATCAGATGCTGGCCGCCGGCCTGGACACTGCGGTGGATAAGGCATTGCTGGCCCGCATCGGTGACGCATTCCTTGACCTGCCAGAGGGATTTGCCGCTCACCCGCGCGTCATCCCGGTGCTGGAGAGGCGCCGGGAGATGGCCTACGAAGGCAAGATCGACTGGGCCTTCGGCGAGCTGCTGGCCTTGGGTTCACTTGTGGCCGAAGGCAAATTGGTGCGGCTCTCCGGACAGGACACCCGCCGTGGCACCTTCTCGCAGCGGCATTCGGTGATCATCGACCGCGAAACCGGCCAGGAGTTCACCCCGTTGCAGCTGCTGACGATTGACAAGGACGGCAATCCGACCGGCGGCAAGTTCATGGTGTTCGACTCGCCGCTGTCGGAGTACGCCGCCGTCGGCTTCGAATACGGCTACACGGTCGGCAACCCGGACGCATTGGTGTTGTGGGAGGGCCAGTTCGGCGACTTCGTCAACGGAGCCCAGTCGATCATCGACGAGTTCATCAGCTCCGGCGAGGCCAAGTGGGGCCAGTTGTCCAGCGTGGTGCTGCTGCTGCCACACGGCCATGAGGGCCAGGGCCCCGACCACACTTCCGGGCGCATCGAGCGCTTCCTGCAGCTGTGGGCCGAGGGTTCGATGACGATCGCGGTGCCGTCGACCCCGGCCAACTACTTCCACTTGCTGCGCCGGCACGCGCTCGACGGCGTGCAACGCCCGCTGATCGTCTTCACCCCGAAGTCGATGCTGCGCAACAAGGCCGCCGTCAGCGACATCAAGGAATTCACCGAGACGAGATTCCACTCGGTGCTCGAGGAGCCCACCTATTCCGACGGCATCGGTGACCGCAGCAAGGTGACTCGAATATTGCTGACCAGCGGCAAGATCTACTACGAGTTGGCGGCCCGCAAGGCCAAGGACACCCGGGACGACATCGCGATCGTGCGCATCGAGCAGCTGGCGCCGCTGCCGTTCCATCGGCTCAGCGAGACCCTGGACCGCTATCCGAATGTCAACCAGTACTTCTGGGTACAGGAGGAGCCGGCCAACCAGGGCGCATGGCCCCGGTTCGGCCTGGAGCTGCCCGAACTGTTCAGCGACAAACTGACTGGCATCAAACGGATTTCACGCCGCGCCATGTCGGCGCCGTCATCGGGTTCGTCGAAGGTGCACGCCGTCGAGCAGCAGGAGATCCTGGACGAAGCGTTCCGCTGAGCGGTTCGGCTAGCGGTGGTACACCCGTCCGTGCGTGGCGCCGTTGCCGATTGTCGCTAGCGGCGCAGTGACGTCCGTTTCCGCCCGCGCTGTGCGAGCAGTGTCGGGCACGGCGGACCGCCCCGGAATCCGCGGTGGCCGAGACGGAACGTTGAGCGGCCACCAGAACCACCGGCCCAGCATGGCGGCGATGGACGGCATCAGGAACGATCGCACCACCAGGGTGTCGAACAGCAGGCCGAGACCAATGGTGGTGCCCACCTGACCCACAGCGCGGTTGTCGCTGACCATCATCGAGGCCATGGTGAAGGCGAACACCAGGCCCGCAGCGGTCACGACCCTGCCGGTGCCACCCATCGCGCGGATGATGCCGGTCTTGATCCCGGCGCCGATCTCCTCCTTGAAGCGCGCAACCAGCAACAGGTTGTAGTCGGAGCCCACGGCCAACAGGATGATGACCGACATCACCATCACCAGCCAGTGCAACTTGACTCCGATCACGTATTGCCAGAGCAGCACCGACAGCCCGAACGAGGCACCCAACGACAATGCGACCGTGCCCACGATCACCAACGCGGCCACCAGGCTTCGCGTGATGAGCAGCATGATGATGAAGATCATGCAGAGCGACGAGATGCCCGCGATCATGAAGTCGTAGTTCGACGCTTCCCGCAAGTCCTTGAACGTCGCCGCGGTGCCGGAGATGTAGACCTTGGCATCTTCGAGTGAGGTCCCCTTGAGCGATTCGTAGGCCGCCGTCCTGATGGCGTTGATGCGGGACATACCTTCGCCCGTCGCCGGATCATCCTTGTGCGAAATGATGAAACGCGCTGCCTTGCCGTCCGGTGACAGGAACAGCTTCTCGACCCGCTGGAAGTCCGGGTTGGAGAAGACCTCGTGCGGTAGGTAGAAGGAGTCGTCGGTTTTCGCGGCGTCGAAGTCCTTGCCCATCGCGGTCGCGTCTTCGCTGAGCTCGTTGGCCTGGTCGAACATTCCCGACATCGTGCTGTGCATGGTCAGCACCATGGTCCGCAGGCTTCGCATGGTCTCGATCTGCGGCGGCAGCAGCGCGACGAGTTGCGGCACCACAACATCGATGCTGTCCACGTCTTTGCTGAGCTCGCCTAGCTTTTCGCTGAGCTTGTCCACACCGTCGGTGGCGTTGTACGCGGACCGGATTGCCCAGCAGATCGGGATGTTGTAGCAGTGCGGATCCGCGTAGAAGTAGCTCCGCAGCGGCCGGAATGTGTCGTCGAAAGTGGCGATGTCGTCACGCACCTCGTCGGTGATCGCCGCGGTTTCCTTGGTAACGCCGGCTACATGATGCGTGGTACCGACCATCTGGTTCATCAGAACGTTCACGCGCTCCAGGGATTTGATGGTTCCGCCGAGCTGGTCGGCCAGCTTGGACATGTCATCCAGCCGACCATTGGCGACCTGCAAGTTCTGCAGCTGCCCGGCGTTCTGCATGCTGAGTAAGAACGGAATCGAGGTGTGCTCGAGCGGTGTGCCCTGCGGCCGCGTAATGCTTTGCACCCGAGCGATACCCTCGACCCGGAAGATGCTCTTGGCCAGTTTGTCCAACACCAGGAAGTCCGCCGAATTTCGCAGGTCGTGATCCGACTCGATCATCAACATTTCCGGCATCATGCGCGCCTGCGAGAAATGCCGCTCTGCGGCGGCCATTCCGACGTTGCCGGGAGTGTTCTTCGGGATGTAGTCGCGGTCGATGTAGCTCACTTTGTAACTCGTCAGCGCGAGCAAGCCGATCAGGGTGACCGCACACGTCGCGGCGAAAATCGGTGCCGGCCAACGCACGACGGCGGTTCCCACTCGCCGCCAACCGCGGACGCTGTGTAACCGCCTGGGCTCCAGCAAGCCGAACCGGCTGCCGACCGCGATGACCGCCGGGACCAAGGTCAGTGCGACGGCAACCGCGACCAGCATGCCGATCGCGCAGGGCGCACCCAGGGTCTGGAAGACCGGCAGCCGGGCGAAGCTGAGGCAATACGTCGCGCCCGCGATCGTCAGGCCGGAGGCCAAAACCACATGGGCCACACCACGGTAGGCGGTGAAGTAAGCCGTCTTGCGATCCTCACCGTTGTGGCGTGCCTCGTGATAGCGCCCGATGAAAAAGATTCCGTAGTCGGTGCCCGCCGCGATCGCCAGCGATACCAACATGTTGGTGGCGAAGGTCGAAAGTTTGATGACATCGTGCAATGCAAGAAAAGCGACAATGCCTCGGGCGGCGGTCAATTCGATGCCGACCATTGCCAGCAGCAGCGCGACTGTGATGAAGGATCGGTAGACGAAAAGCAACATCACGGAGATCACCACGACCGTGGTCACCATGATCTTCACGATTGTCTTGTCGCCACTGGTATTACCGTCCGCCGCAACTGCGGCCGGGCCGGTGACATAGGCCTTCACGCCCTTTGGCGCGGGGACTCCGTCCACGATTTTCCGGACCGCGGCGACGGAGTTGTTCGAACGCGTCTCGCCTTGATTACCAACAAGATTCAGCTGAACATATGCCGCCTTGCCGTCAGAGCTCTGCGCACCCGCCTCGGTAAGCGGATCACCCCAGAAGTCTTGAATGTGCTGCACATGCTTCGGGTCAGACTTCAGCTGGCCGATGATCGCTTCGTAATACCTATGAGCGTCTGCGCCAAGCGGTTGGTCACTCTCGAGGACGATCATCGCCATCGCATCGGAATCGGACTCTTTGAATACCTTTCCGATGCGCGCCATGGCTCGGACCGACGGCGCGTCCTTGGCGCCCATCGATACGGCATGTTCTCGAGCGACCTCTTCGAGCGAGGGAATCGCGAGCGTGACGAGCACCGTGATCGCCAGCCACCCGAGGATGATGGGCACCGACAACTGCCGGACGGTTCGCGCTACGAGTGTGCCGGGGATGCGCTCCTCACGAGCCTGGTGGCTGCTCATGCGCCTCTAACCAGGCAGTGCGTGTAGGCATTCACTTCGTTCGAGATCCTCTCGGCTTTGACCTGACCGTTTACCACGATCCGGCAGCCAATACTGTTGCTGTCGCCCTGCGCCACAACGTTACCCACAACGGTCGGAACGGTCGCGGTGATCTGCAAAGACCACGGTAGGTGGGCCCCGTCCACACGCTGCGGGTCAGAGTTCACGTCGAAGTAGCTGATGTCCGCCACCGTGCCCGCCGGACCGAAGACCTCGTAAACCAAGGACTTCTTCGTACTGAGCATCGTGTCGGTCATCCTGGAATTCGGATAGGCCGCGGGCTTCTCCGAACCGGAGCCGGCGCGCACGCGCGACACCGTGAAAGCCGCACCAACGATCACCGCCAGCACCAGCAGCGGTATCCAAGCCCGCTTGAGCACCCCAGCGACCGACATCTCCTTACCCGTCCCGAACGCCTGTGGCACCTCGATACGAGAGGGACCAGTGGGACGAGTAAACCACGCTGTCGCCGGCATGCGTCAGGGGTTTTCTCAATGCATTATCTAAGAATTCGACTTACCCCTTCACAGGGCCTCTACCTGCAGCTATGCCAGGCGTAATCGCCGCAATTCCGGCAGCCTATTTCACCCTGGCAAACGATCGTCCACCGCACGGACATCACCAAATCATCAGGGATAAAGACAACAACAAGACGGTCCTTTATTTGGCGGTGTTCTCGATGGCATTGGCAAACAAAAGGCGGTTATGCGAAACCCGGCGGATCGGAGTTTGCGAAAACACTTTCCGATGGCGCTTTCGGGCTTGGTCGGTGACACGGTCGGACCCGTTCGGCTCGAAACCTCTCGTCTCCCGCCGCACCTGCGCTTTTCGCAGACTCCGCTGGCCCCCGATCGCAGCCGCCTTGCATCGCGCGCTGACACCCATGTCATACTTCCGCGATGGCCACCGCGAACCGCCTGACACGCAGCCCGCTAGTCCATCGACTGGTAATTAACCCCTTCGTCTTTCGGTTGATATTCACGTCATTCGCCACCACGCGGTTCGCCTCTCAAACCCGTCTGCTCGGGGGCGACGACTGGTTGTTCTTCAACTACGGATATGAAGAAGACCCGCCGATGGGCATTCCGCTCGACCCGGCCGACGAACCGCACCGGTACTTCATCCAGCTTTATCACCGCACGGCGACTCAGGTGGACTTGAGCGGAAAGCGGGTGCTGGAGTGCAGCTGCGGCCACGGTGGCGGGGCCTCTTATCTGGTGCGCACTCAGCACCCGGCGTCCTATACCGGACTGGACCTCAATCCGGCCGGCATCGAGTTCGCCAAGAACCGGCACCACCTGCCTAACCTCGATTTCATCGAAGGCAACGCCCAGGCTCTGCCCTTTGCCGACGAGTCCTTCGACGCGCTGGTCAATGTCGAGGCCTCGCACCTCTACCCTGACGTCCCGCAGTTCCTGTCTGAAGTGGCGCGAGTACTGCGACCCGGCGGTCACTTCCTGTACACCGATTTCCGTCCCCACCAAGAGGTCGCCGAGTGGGACGCGGCGCTGGCCAGCTTCCCGTTGCGGCAGCTCTCGATGTCGGTCATCGATCAGAATGTGCTGCGCGGCAACGAGAAGAACGCTCCGCGCAAGCACGAGCGGATCAGCCAGCACGGCGCGGCGATCAGCCGCACCTTCGCTCGCTACGCCAGCGACATGACCGACTGGGCATTCAACGGCGCCCTGCGTGGCGGCGAGTACACCTACCGCGTGTACTTGTTCACCAAGGACTAACAGCCCGCCGGCACTCTGAAAACTGCTGCTAGAGAACGAGAGGCGGGGGCAACATGGCAACGGCGACCACCGATCCGGTTCGGCTGCCGCCCGCGCTGCGGTTGCCTAAGATCGTCACAAGCGTGCTCTTCCTGACGTCGCTGCAGTATTCGGTCGCACCTCGACTGAGCCGTCACTACGGCGGTCCGTTCACTATCAATCTGCCGATCTTTGGTAAGACGGTGGTCATCCACGACCGCGACCTCGTCAAGGACGTCTACAGCACCAGCTTCGACCTGATCGAACGGCCGACCAAGATCCTCGGTCAGGCGTTCGGACCCGGATCGACGTTCAGCCTGCTCGGCAAGGAACACCTCGAGCGCCGCAAGCTGGTGCTGCCCAACTTCCACGGGAAGCGGGTGAAGAACTACGAGAGCATCGTCGAAGACGAGGTGCTGCGTGAAACGGCGAACTGGCCGGAGGGCCAGGAGTTCGAAACGCTGTCGACGATGACCCGGCTGACCCTCAACGCGATCATGCGCGCCACGTTCGGCGAGCGCGCCGACGCGCTGGACGAACTTCGCATCGTGATACCACCGTTGATCACGCTTGGCTCGCTGCTGCAGCGCCTGCCGCCGATCGTGCGGCGCGAATACGGACGGTGGAGTCCGGGCAGCAAGCTCGCGGGTTACCGGCGACGTTTCGACGCGGTGATCGACGAACTCATCGCCGAGGCGCGCGCCGAAGCTTCGTTGGCCGGACGCACCGACATGCTCGCGCTGCTGTTGCAAGCCCGCTATGAAGACGGCCAGCCGATATCTGATCGGCACATCGCCGACGAGTTGCTGACCTTGGTGGCCGCAGGTCATGAAACAACTGCCTCACAGCTGGCCTGGGCAATCGAGCGGTTGCGCCGTCACCCTCAGCTGATGTCGCGGCTTGCCGAGGAAGTCGACGCCGGTGGATCTGACTTGCGGCAGGCGACGATCTACGAAGTGCAGCGCCTCCGGTCGACGATCGCGGCCTCGCTGCGAACCACGAAGGCGAAAGTCCGGCTAGGAGAGTGGGTTCTCCCGGAAAACACCGACATAATGATTGATTTCCAACTCGCTCACGAGTCCGACGTCAATTACACCGACCCGGAGGCATTCAACCCGGACCGATTCATCGGCACGACTCCCCCGTCATTTCGCTGGGTCCCGTTCGGCGGCGGCGTAAACCGTTGCGTCGGTGCATCGTTCGCCAACATGGAAATGGACATCACCCTGCGTACGCTGCTCCGCGAATTTCGGTTCACACCAACCGATGCGCCGGACGAAGGCCGCAATTTCCGTGGCGTGGCCATCGCGCCGTCGCGCGGTGCCCGCGCGGTGGTCCATCGGCGAACGCCTGCGACGCACGGCGATCGCGACGCCGTATCGGTAGCCGACCACAGCAGCTGACTCCGCGCCTGGCCTGGCATACTGCCTGCCATGCCCACGACTACGGAACGCATCAACGACATCGGCTACCGGGCCTACAAGGCGTTCATCAACAAGATCTGGTACCCGTTCCTGACCCGTCGGCTCGACACGCAAGACGTCACCTTCCTCAACTACGGGTACGAGGCCGACCCACCGCTGAACCTTCCGCTGGACGAGAACGACGCACCCAACCGGTACTCGATCAACCTGTACAACCAGGTCGCAAGCCAGGTCGACCTGGCCGGCAAGAAGGTGCTGGAGGCCAGTTGCGGGCACGGGGGCGGGGCGTCGTACATCGTCCGCACGTTCAAGCCCGCCGAGTACACCGGACTGGACTACAACCCGGACGGCGTGGCCTATTGCAATGAACACCACAAGCTGCCCGGGCTGACTTTTGTGCACGGCAACGCCGAAGACCTGCCGTTCCCGGACAATTCTTTCGACGCGGTCGTGAATGTCGAAGCCTCACACGCCTATCCGACGCTGTCCAAGTTCCTGTCCGAGGTAGCCCGCGTCCTGAAGCCGGGTGGTGACTTTCTCTACGCCGACTTCCGCGGGCGCCCCGAGTTTCCGGTGTGGGAGGGCGCCCTCGACGAGATGCCATTGCGTCAGGTGTCCAAGCGGGTCATCAACGCCCATGTGGTGCGTTCACTGGACAACAGCGCTCAGGATAAGTTGGACCTGATCAGCCACCGGCTGCCGAAGGTCCTGCGGCCGTTCAGCCGCCACTTCGCCGGCGTGCCGGGCACCGGGATTTACAACGTCATCCAGAGTGGTGGCGCCGAGTACCGGATCTATCGCTTTACCAAGGACTGATCCGCGTCAGGCTATTGCGCAGTCCCACAACGGGAATCGGTCCTGATTTGCGAATGCATCATGCCGCTGGAAGCCGGTCATGGAATGCAACTGCCATATATGGAGGCAACCGTGGATGGAGGCCAGTACGCTCGATGTTCTGAGGAGTCCACATAGTCGGGGCCGGGCGGCCGCGCCGCTGGTCCCAGCATCACAGCTAGCAGGTCAGCGGGCAGTATTTCGCGCAAACATAGCCAGGTCGCGGTGACCTCGGATACCTTTGGCGGGCCGCCAGAAGCGTTCGACATACCGGTTTGGAGGGGAACGAGATGGTAGTGGCGACAACTGAGCCGGTACGGCTACCGCCCATGCTCCGCCTACCGAAGCTGATCCAGGGCATCGGGTTCGGGCCATTCAAACATCAGATGTTCGGCGCTCTGCACAACCGATGGGGCACCCCGTTCGCCATCAATCTGCCCCTGCTGGGCCAGACGGTCGTCGTGAGCGATCCGGTTCTGCTCAAGGACATCTTCAGCACGAGCTTCGATCTGATCGAACGTCCGGTCGACATTCTCAGCCTCGGCGAGATCTTCGGTCCGGGTTCGACCTTCGCCCTCAACGGCGACGAACACCTCAACCGACGCAAGCTGCTGGCTCCGGCCTTTCACGGCAAGCAGCTGAAGAGTTACGAGCGCATCGTCGAAGAAGAGGTGATGTACGAAACCGCGACCTGGCGCGAGGGCGAGGAGTTCGAGACCGAGGAGCCGATGTTGCGGCTGACCCTCGGCACCATCCTGCGCGCTGTCTTCGGCGCCGAGGGCGCCGCACTGGACGAGCTTCGCGGCCTCATGCCCGTCATGGTGAAGCTTGGCTCCCGCCTCGTGATGATGCCGCCCCCGGTGCGGCGCGACTACGGGCCGTGGAGCCCCGGCGGGCGGTTGGCGCGCTACCGGCGCCGGTTCGACGCGGCCATCAACTCGCTGATCGCCGACGCGCGAGACGACCCCAACTTCGAAGAGCGTGGCGACATGCTCGCGGTGCTGATGCGGGCCCGCTATAACAACGGTGAGCAGGTCCCGGATTCGCATATCGCCGACGAGCTACTCTGCTTCCTCGGCGCCGGACATGAAACGTCCGCCTCCCAATTGACCTGGACGCTGGAACGGCTGCGCCGGCACCCAGAGCTGCTGTCTCGCCTGGCTGACGAAATCGACGCCGGCGGATCTGAATTGCGCCACGCCACGATCTGGGAAGCCCAGCGCATCCGGCCGTGTGTCGACGGTACGGTGCGACGCACGAAGCAACGAATCCGGTTGGGCGAGTGGGTTCTTCCGGAACGCACCGCGTTGATCGTCTATAACGAACTGGCGCACAAGTCAGAAGACAACTTTCCGGACGCGATGACGTTTGATCCGGACCGTTTCCTCGGGGCAAGCCCGCCCCCGTTCAAGTGGGTGCCGTTCGGCGGGGGCGTACACCGTTGCCCCGGCGCGTCATTCGCGAACATGGAGATGGACGTGGTCATGCGCACGCTGCTGCGGGAATTCCGTTTCGTGCCAAGCGATGCGCGGGGCGAATGGCGGATAAACCGCGGCGTGGCATGGATGCCGTCTCGGGGCGGACGCGCGGTCGTTTACCGGCGAACGAGCTCCACGTCGAGTGATGCCGGCTCTGTCTCAGTGGCCAACCACGGCGGCGGCCCTCAGCAGAAGCATTGAGACCCGTAGGCCCAAAACCGGTTTCAGGCTATCGCGTAGTCCGACATCGGGAATCGGTCCTGCTCCTTCACGGCGCTGCGCACCGATGTCGGACGGAACAGCGGTGCCTCGCCCTTGCCGGTGTAGTTCCTGAACCAGTAAGACCGTGAGGTCACGCAGTTACCGAGCTCGAACGCGGAGTCCTTCATCAGCTCGGTCATCCGCTCCAGGAAGCGGGCGTTGGCGTCTTCGGTGACCTCGAAGGTGCGGGCACCGCGCTGCTGCATTTCACCGAACAGCCGCTCCATGTGCTTCATCTGGTATTCCACCGTGTTGAACCACGACAGACCCACCCAGGCGTACGGGCTGGCCATCGACAGGAAGTTCGGGAAGCCCGGCATCGAAATACCTTCGTAGGCCTGGAATTGCGTTTCGCGCCACCACTTTCCGAGGTTCTTGCCGTCGCGCCCGATCACCTCGATGGCGGGCAGATTGGCTTCCCAGACGTCGAATCCGGTTGCCAGTACCAGGGTGTCGATCAAGCGCTTGGTGCCGTCGTTGGCGACGATGCCGTCGGACTCGATCCGATCGATACCGTTGGTCTCCAAGTGCACATGAGACTTGGTGAAAGCCCGGTAGAAGTCGTTGGAGATGGTGGGCCGCTTGCAGCCAAAGTCGAAGTCGGGATCCAGTTTTCGTGACAGCTCCCGGTTACGCACCAGCAGCAGGCGGTATAGCCGGGAGAACTGCGAGATGGCCTTATTGAACACCTTGAAGTAGCGGTACTTCCACATCGTCAGGACCATGGAGACTTCCAGAATGGCGTCGGTGTACGAGCGCAGCAGCCGCTGGGTCAACGGGAGCCGCGCGAAAAGTCGCTGCACCACCGGGAAGAACTTCACATCGAACTTCGGCAGCACCCAGATCGGGGTGCGCTGATACACGGTCAGCTCGGCGACTTCCTTCGCCAACTCCGGAACGACTTGAACGCCGGTGGAGCCGGTTCCGATCACGGCAGCCCGGCGCCCGGCCAGCGAGACGTCGTCATCCCACTGCGCGGTGTGGATGATGCGACCACCGAACGTCTCGATGCCGGGGATGTCAGGCATTTTCGGCTGGCACAGAAAGCCGGTCGCGGCGATCAGGAACTGGGTATTCAACGTCTCGCCGCCGGCCAGCGCAAGGCGCCACACCTGAGCGTCCTCGTCCCACCGGGCGCCCTCGACGGTGGTGTTGAACCGCATGAACCGCCGCACGTCGTATTTCTCGGCCACGTGCACGGCGTAGCTCTTGAGCTCAGAACCCGGCGCGTACATCCGCGACCAGTACGGGTTCGGCTCGAAGCGGTAGGAGAAGGTGGGCGACGGCTGATCGACCGACAGCCCGGGATAGTGGTTGACGTGCCACGTTCCGCCCAGGTCGTCTTCACGGTCGAGGATCACGATGTTCTCGTATCCCAGGCTGCTCAGCTGGATTGCGGCGCCGATGCCGCCGAAACCCGCCCCCACGATGATCACATCGAACTGCTGCTCACCCATAAGCACTAAACGGTACCTTCTGCTGCACCAACGGTGAAACGACACCGAAACTGATTGAGGCAGCGCCCGCTGGCATTCGGCGCGCCCGAAGTAGGCCAAATTGTAACAATGTCCAACAAGCACCGGGACGCGTCGAGTACGGTCCCGAAATCAGCTCGCATACCTCGAAGGATCCGCATGGGTTGCGCCCGCCGTCGTTGCTATCTCAGCGTCGCAGTCGCGGTCGCCGCTGTGGGCTCCGCCGCGGTCCCGACCGTGACACCGCCGGCACCCCTGATCCAAGCTCGCGAGGTACAGCTCACCAGCGGTGACTCCGCGGCTTCGCCGCTCGGCGACGGCACGGCCCTGGTCATCGGCGGCAGCGGCATTCCGATACCGAGTGACAGATACGTCGATGCCGCCGACACGTTGTATCTGGCGCCGCGCGGGTTTACCGGCACGCCGCAAGCGCTGGACACTCCGGAAGGCTTCTACCCCACCACCGGTGTCAACAGCCTGACCGCCGACGAGTCCGAAGCCCAGGGGTCGAAGATTCTTGACGACGCGATTCTGAGTCAAATCGCCACTGGGCAAGTGAATTCCGAAAATCCGGTAGTGGTTTTCGGCTACTCGCAGAGCTCCGCCTTTTCGACGATGACGATGCAGCAACTGACCGACCAGGGTGTCCCCAGTGATGACGTTCACTTCGTGCTGGTCGGCGATACCGCCGCCCCCGACGGAGGACTGCTGGAGCGCTTCGCCCTTCCCGGCGGCGATTTCTCGGTGCCGAGCTTCGGCGTCACATTCGGTGACCCGACCCCGGCCGATCTCTACCCGACCGACATCTACACGCTCGAGTACGACGGCTTCGCGGACTTCCCGCAGTACCCGCTCAATCCGATCGCCGATGCCAATGCCTTCGCGGGGATGATCTACGAGCACCTGACCTATCTGACTCTCGACTCCGATCAGATTCAGAACGCGATCCCGCTGGACACGGTGGGCGACACCCTCACCAACTACTACATGATTCCGGTCAACGATCTACCGCTGCTGGATCCGCTGCGGCTGATCCCGGTAGTCGGCAATCCCCTGGCTGACCTGCTGCAACCCGACATGAAAATGCTGGTCAATCTGGGATACGGCAGCATCACCGACGGTTGGAGCCAAGGCCCGGCGAACGTCCCGACCCCGTTCGAGCTGTTCCCGACCGGCATCGACTGGCACGACGTTGCGAAGGCTTTGTTCCAGGGCGCGGGGCAAGGCATTCATGACGCCATCGCCGATCTGGAGAATCCGGACAACTACCAAATTCCGCCATTGCTGGAGAATCCGACGTTGGCTGCACTGGTGGATGCCGCATACACCTCCGGTCTGATCGACACGCTGCAACCGACATCGCAGGAGCTCACGCAAGCGCTGCTAGGCGGCACTTTTCCGCTCTCTGACGTCACCCTGCAGTCGCCGCCGGTCGACATCATCAACGACCTGACCGCCACACTGTCGGCGGACTACGCGGCACTGCTGCCGATTGCCGACACCTTCACCGCGCTGACGACCTCGCTGCCGGCGTTCGACTTCACCGTCTTCATGGATCAGCTCGAAGCCGGCAATCTGATCGGCGCGATCGGAGACCCGATCGCTGCTGACGTGGCACTGATTCCGTTTGCGTTCTTCCTGGGTTTGGGGCCGATCGGGGACGCTGTGGAGGGCACCCTCCTCAACATCGCCCATCTGATCCCGTAGCCTTGGGACCCGAACAACCCGCCGGCGGCAGAACATATGTACTGTCTAGTCGGATTGGCTGTTCGAGGGGCACAACCAACGCTGATTCTGAGCCGCCCGGGGCATACAGATAGTCACGAGACTGAGGCCGTTCTGTACCAGGTCTTTAACACTCGCCCGGTAAGTTCGGACCCAACCTGTGCCCGTGGAGTGCATGTACAGAAGAGTCGCATGCTGAGCAGAGCCAGAGGGGAGGCCTCGGTTTGCCGGTCACACTGGGCCCTATCTTCTGGTTGCTTGGCATTCTCTTCTTGGTGACGTCGTTGCTCTGGCTTGCCATGAAGCGCATCGTCAGGCGCTGGAAGCACAACATGGATGTCAGTCGCGACACCGACTACGCCGCGACCCTGACGACCCTTTCGGAAGCTTCGGTGCGCCACTTCAATCCGTACACGGACGTGGACTGGCAAGCACCGATGTTCACCGTCACCAACAACGACCCGCGCTGGGTGCTGTCGACCATCGACCCGCTGGGTAGTCATCCCTGGTACCAGGCGCAACCGCTGGACAAGCGGGTGGCGATCGGCATGTGGCGCCAGGCCAACATGGCGAAGGTCGGTACCCAGTTCGAGGGCATTCTGGTCCGCGGACTGCTGCACTACGCGTTCTGGGTGCCCAACGGCTCACCCGAATACCGCTACTGCGTGCATGAATCCATCGAAGAATGCAGCCACAGCCTGATGTTCCAGGAGATCGTCAACCGCATCGGCGTTGACGTTCCGGGCATGCCGCGGTGGCTTCGGGTGCTGTCAGTTTTCGTCCCGTTTTACGCGGGTCCGCTGCCCAACGCGTTTTTCTTCGGGGTCTTGGCCGGTGAAGTGCCTTTTGACTACCTGCAGACCAACTTGCTGCGGCAACCCGAGCCCAGGTCGGTGCATCCGATCATGGAAGACCTGATCGCGATTCACGTAGCCGAAGAGGCCCGCCACATCTCATTCGCGCACGAATACTTGCACCGCCGTGTGCCGCGCCTGCGGTGGTACACCCGATTCTTCCTGTCGCTCTACGCGCCGGTCGTCATGCGGATGCTGGGACAGGCGATGGTGGTTCCGCCGCGCCGCTTCTTCAGGCAGTTCGGCATCCCACGGTCGGTGCGCAGGGAGTTGTATTCCGGTGCATCGGAATCGGGTCAAACGTTGCGCGTCATGTTCGGCGATGTCCGAATGCTGTGCGACGACCTGGGGCTGATGAACCCGTTCGCGATATTGATGTGGCGCCTTTGCAGAATCAACGGTCCGGCGTCGCGGTATCGCAGTGAGCCACAGCGCGGACGCGCACCGAGTCAGGTTACCGCAGCTTAAATAGCTTACCGCACAACATATTAGGTGATCGCGCGACTAACGTGCGATCACCTATCGTTGGCGTGCTGCGAGTTTCGCAATTCTGCAAACGCCGTCACGGTATTCGAAAGCCCGAAATCCGGCATGCCACAACAACGGAATCGATGCTGTGCGATACTGCCTGCATGGTTCGTAGCCCTTCCTTGGACAATGTCGGCGCAGGTCTCGTCTACCGCATCGGGTCGACAGCGACGTACAAAAAGCTCTTCCGGTACTGGTATCCCCTGATGACCAAGCGCCTGAACAAAGGCGACGATGTCCAGTTCCTGAACTGGGGCTACGAGGAGGAACCGCCGCTCGGTCTGCCGCTCGACCCTGCCGACGAGCCCAACCGTTACAGCATTCAGCTCTACCATCAGACCGCCACCCAGGACGGCATCGACATCAGCGGCAAGAAGGTCTTGGAGTGCAGTTCGGGCCATGGCGGCGGCGCGTCGTACCTGACGCGCACGCTCAAGCCGGCCTCCTACACCGGACTCGACTTCAATGCGGCCGGAGTCGAATTCTGCAAGGAACGGCACAAGCTACCCGGCCTGGACTTCGTGCACGGCGACGCCGAGAACCTGCCGTTCCCGGACGAATCCTTCGACGCGGTGATCAACGTCGAGGCCTCGCACATCTACCCGCACTTCGACCGCTTCCTCAGCGAGGTCAAGCGCGTGCTGCGGCCCGGTGGACACTTTCTCTACGTCGATTTCCGTAACCGCGACGGCTTCCCGGCCTGGGAGTCCGACTTGGCGAACTCGGGCATGCGACAGGTTTCCTCGCGGGTCATCAACGAAGACGTTCTGCGCGGCCTGAAGAAGAACTCGCCGCGCTCCAACGAGCTCATCAACAATCGCTTGCCGGCCTTCTTGCGTAAGTTCGGCCGGGAATTTGCCGTGGTCGACGGCTCCTGGTTCTACAACGACCTCGAACGTGGCGAAATCGACTACCGCGCATATCATCTCGCGAAGGACTGAGGTTCTTCCCGGTCGCGGGCGGACACTTCGGTGTCCATGAGCGATAACGGGCAATCAGCCGACAGGTCTTCACGAGGAGGTTTGTCCACATGACGTTGGCTCGCAGGCTGCGGTTTCGCGCCAGCCTGATGAAGGTCGGCGTCGACGGCGCACTCGGGGTGGCACGGGACAAGGCCACCTCCTACGGCTACTCCCTGACCGGCCGGAAGACCGCGCCCGCCACCGACTTCGATCCGTTCTCGGCAGCCGTCATGCGCGATCCGTACCCGGGTTATCGCTCGTTGCTGACCGGCCGCGAAGTGCCCAACGTCTGGTACAACCGCAAACGCGGCATCTGGATCATCGCCGGCTATGAGGATGTGCGAAAGGCGTTGCGGGACAACGAAGCACTGTCGTCGGCGCAGAGCCAGAGCCGATTCCGGGTCTACCTGCCGTCGATGAACGCCGCCGACCCGCCCGAGCACACTCGGCTGCGCAAATTCGTCTCCCGAGCCTTCACCGCGCGGGCGATGACGGCCTGGCAGACCAACATCAACGAGGTCGCCGACGAACTCGTCGACACCGTGATCGGCCAGGGCCACACCGAGGCGGTCACCGAACTCGCCAAACCGCTGCCGACCCGGCTGATCGCCAGGATGCTGGGCATTCCGCAGCAAGATCAGCCGCAGTTCGTCTCGTGGTCCGATGACATGGTCGCGGGCGCCTTCGCTCCGCTGACCCCGCACGGCATGAGGCTCTCGGCCCGCTCGGGCAGCGCGACCGCGGCGATGCGCCGCAGCCTCGACCCATTGATCGCGCAGCGACGCGTCAATCCCGGCGACGACCTGATCTCGATGATGACGCCGGCCGACGCCGACGACGTGCTCACCGATGACGAGATCTTCTGGAGCGCCGCCATGCTGATCGGCGCCGGCAGCGAGACAACGACGAACATGCTGTCCGGGTTGTTGTTGACGTTGGCTCAGCGGCCCGACCTGTACGCCCGGCTGCGCACCCACCCCGAGCTGATCCCCGCCGCGGTCGAAGAGCAACTGCGGATGGGCTCCCCCGTGCAAGGGTTCTACCGCACCGCAACCCGCGATTACACCGTCGGGTCCAATACGATTCCGGCCGGCGCCCGGGTGCTCCTGCTGTTCGCCGCGGCCAACCGCGACCCGCGACACTACGACGATCCGGACACCTTCGACCTGGACCGAAATCCGACCGACCATCTCGCCTTCGGCGGCGGCGTGCACTACTGCCTGGGCGTACCGTTGACCCGCCTCGAAGGCGCCCGGGTGTTTTCCCAGTTGCTGCCCAGGGTCTCCGATATTCGCCTGGCCGGGGAGTACCGCTACCTCGACAACCCGACGATGCGCGGGCTCGAGCATCTGCCGCTCGAGCTGGTACCGGCAAAAGGGGCCTGACCCGCTCGGCTCAGAGCCCGCGGGTGCCGAGCCAGCCGTCGATGCGATCAGCGACCGCTGCCCAACCCTGGTCCAGCATCATGTTGTGGCCCATGCCGGGAAAGAACTCCGCCTCGGTGCCATAAGCCCGGGCGGTGGCAATGACTTCGTGTCGGGTATGCGCGCCGTCCTCGTCGGCCCCGAGCACCAGCATCGGCGTCCGCACACGCTTGGGCCGGGGCAGGCGCAATACCAGGCAGTCGATACCGATGCGCGAACTGTCCTCTTGCAGCCGGGCCGCATACCTGCGGACGTCGGCTTCCGGCGTGTGCGAAGAAAAGAACCGCTCTCGGGCAAGCTCCGGAGTGCTGATGTACGGCAACGCCTTACCGGTCATGGTCATTTTGAGGAAATGCGTTGGCCGGTGCCGGATCCAGCGCAGCGCGGAGCCAAGGTTTCCCTGCGGAGGCATTGACGTCAGCAGGACACCGGCGGGAGCGTCGTGCGTCTCGAGGTACTTCTGCACGATCAGACCGCCCATTGAGTGCCCGATGAGCACCGGCGGGCTGGAGAGCCGATCGGCAACCGAGCGGACGTCCGCGACGTAGTCGGCGACCGAGCAGGTGCGCAGTGGCTTGTCACTCGGGCTCTCGCCGTGACCGCGAAAGCTCAGCGCCACCGCCCGGTAACCCTTGTCGGCAAAGTAGCCGAGGAAGTTTTCGTCCCAGCACCAGGCGGCATGCCAGGCGCCATGGACGAAGAGCAGCGGCGCGGGATGCGCCTCGCTGGCACTTCCTTTGTCGATGACCTCAAGCACGTCGCTCACGGCTTTTCGCGCGTCCTCGGCACCCTACAAAACCTCCTGATTTCGACCTGTCGAAGGTTGTTGAATTTCGTCCAATACGGACGGCTCGTCAGTATATTGGGGCCCGCCCGGGCGGATCAATTGGAGGGGGACGCCCATGCAAACTGCCGTACGCCGCAGTCCCGCATTATGGTCGGCACTCCTTCTGGCGAGTGCCATCGCGATCGCCCCGCTGCCGCCGCGAGCATCTGAGCTTCACGTCATCAGCCTGCCGACGCGTCTGGTCGACGCCGACTCCATCCTGAACGTCCCGTTGAATCTCTTCTACGACTTGATCAACATTCCGGCGAACGAGCTCAATGCCATTCAAGAGCTCTCAAATGCACTGCTTTTCGGGGGTCCGTGGTTTGTCGCAAGCGAGACGAACGCGTGGGGTTTTGACGTCGCCGACCCGCCGAAGACCGAGGCGCTGGTGCAGATGTTGTTTCCATTCAAGGCCCTGTCCGAGCCGTTGGCCCAACAACTGAACGGTATCTACGAAGCCGAGTTGCCGACGAATCCAGATTGCGCGACGTTCTTCTGCACGGGCGTGTTCGAACTCCTGCACGGCTGGTTCAAAGTCCCGTTGTCGCAACTGATGTCCGGGTATTACTTTGATCCCTCATCCCCTGGCTCCGTCGACCCTGGGGGCGCGGTCGACGGTGAATTCGGCTTCCCGGGTACTCAAAGCATCGATGGTCTCCATGACTTGTATCCGTGGGCGGGTACGACTTTCACGCTGAACCTGTTGGAGCCGTTTCGCGAGTTCTGGCAGAGCCTGCTCGCGCCCCCGTCCGCCACGCCCATCGAGCCGTTGCCAAATGTCTTCCAGGTTCTTAGCGACCTTCTCAAAGGCATTTTCGTGGCGCTTGATCCATTCCTGCCGGGCGGCCCCTTCGACCCCCCGGACGCGGGTCCACTGATGGACCTCGCCGCCGGCATCGACCTGCCGGCGATGGACCTACCCGCGATGGGCCTCACCGCGGGCGTCGACCTGCCGGCGGAGGCCAGCACTGTGTTGTCGGGCCTCGACGTGAGCGAACCGTTAATCGGAAGCCTCGCCGCCGATATGGGCACAATCCTGCCGGACCATCTGGGATCAATGCTGGCCAGTCTGTTCTGACACCGACTCGACGGTTGCCCGGTCGCGAAGCGATCGTGAGCGTGCCGCCACCTGCCGGTTGTCCAGGACGCCCGACGGATCACAATGTAGGCGTGACGAGAAAATTCATCCGATGAAACCCAACCCGGTTGCTTTGATCACGGGCGCGACTAGCGGCATCGGTAAAGCCACCGCCTACCGTCTGCAAAACAACGGCTATTCAGTGTTCGCCACCGGCCGCAACCCGGACTCCCTAGATCTCTTGCGCTCTAACGGTTTACATGCCCGTGCTCTCGACGTCACCGATGAGGCTGCGGTCGCAGGCATCATCGATGAGATCAATGCCGAGCACGGCGGTGTCGAAGTGTTGGTCAACAGTGCAGGCTACCCGCTCCCCTGTCCGCTCGAGCAGGTGGAGTTGAGCGAGTTACGCCGCCTGTTCGAGACGAATGTGGTTGCCACACTTCATTTGTCGCAAGCGGTATTGCCCGGGATGCGCGCGCGTGGGTCCGGCCGCATCGTCACGATCGGCAGCACCGGTGGACGGTTCACCAGCCCGGGCGCCGGCGCCTATCACACAGTGAAGTATGCCGTGGAGGCTCTTTCGCTGTCGCTGAGCGCCGAAGTCGCGCCGTTCGGTGTTCGCGTCGTATTGATCGACCCGACGGGAGTGCGCACGCCGTTCGTCAGCTCGCAGTTCGACACCGTGCACTCCTACCCCGACGACGATCCATACGGCGAGTTCAAGGTCCGCTACTCCGAAACCACCCGCCGATTGGCGACCACACCGGGGACGACGGTCGACGCCGACACAGTGGCCCGCGCCGTGGTGAAAGTCGTCAAGGCCAGAAATCCCAAACCCCGCTACATCGTCGGGGCATCCGGGAAAGCCTCCGTACTGGCCAGATCGCTGTTGAGCGACCGGATGTGGAACCGGGTGATGTCGACCGGCCTCAAGGGCTAGCGCCTTTCGGCCACAGGTCGCGAAACAGAAGCAGCGGCGGCGGAATTGGTTGATGAACTCACCCTGGCTTCTGTTTCGCGCAAATGGGGCTGAGGCCAGAACAAATCGGACCTCCAGCGGTGGGCTGGAGGTCCGATTTGTCGATCGGGTGAACTCAGAACATGTTCGGGAACCAGGTGGCCAGGTCCGTCGAGAGCTGAGCGGCCATTTCGGCGAACAGGCCGCCGCCGGCTCCCGTGGCATCCGTGGCCGCCGTCCCGCCCATGCTCGCCAGCATCGCGGCCAACTCCGCGTGCAGGTTGGCCAACAGGCCGGCCGAGTCCGCGTGCAGGTTGGCGAACATGCCGCCCGAGTCCCCCACTGCGGCTGCCGCGTTCCCCACCGGGTCCGGAGCGGTCGACACGCCGCCGTCAAACAGCTTGGTCAGCCACTCGCCGAAGGTGTTGGTACCACCATCGATTTGTCCACTGATCGGGTCGGGGGTGCTGAGCGGATCGGCCAGGAACGCCCAATCCGCGGAGTCGATGCTGCCCCAGGGGTTTTCGAACAGCTTAATTAGGTCGTTGCCGACGTTCATCAGGTCGTATCCGCCGTACGCCGTGTTGAGGTTGCCTGTCGAATCGAGGATCGGCTGGGCTATGCCCGTCGCCGGGTCGG
>NZ_JBAPMI010000195.1:0-3654 GCF_049278535.1 Mycobacterium sp.
GAGCTTCGCCGGCGCCAGCACGTCCGGAGCTTCGGACATGGCTGGAGCCTAACGGCGATCGCAAGGTCGGCGAAGCCGAACGCAGCGGGTCGCCGTCGATCGGCCCAACGGCGATCGCAAGGTCGGCGAAGTCGAACGCAGCGGGTCGCCGTCGATCGGCCCAACGGCGATCGCAAGGTCGGCGAAGTCGAACGCAGCGGGTCGCCGTCGATCGGCCCCTGCGTCCACCTCAGCGCGCATGCCAGACTGAGGGGCGTGGGTGCGATCACTTTGGACGGCAAATTTACGCGCGACGAGATCTTCGTCGACCTGACGAAGCGGGTGGCCGCTCTGACCGCGGCCGGGCGGACGCCCGGTCTGGGCACCGTCCTGGTGGGTGACGACCCGGGCTCGCAGGCCTACGTCCGTGGAAAGCACGCCGACTGCGCCAAGGTGGGCATCACCTCGCTGCGTCGCGACCTGCCCGCCGACATCAGCCAGGCCAAGCTAAACGAGACCATCGACGAACTCAACGCCAACCCTGAGTGCACGGGTTACATCGTCCAGTTGCCGCTGCCGAAGCATCTCGACGAGAACGCGGCGTTGCAGCGCGTCGACCCGGCCAAGGACGCCGACGGGCTGCACCCGACGAACTTGGGCCGGCTGGTACTCATGGACCCGGCCCCGCTGCCTTGCACGCCGCGCGGCATCGTGCACCTGTTGCGCCGCTTCGACGTCGAGATCGCCGGTGCCCAAGTGGTCGTCATCGGCCGCGGCGTCACAGTCGGCCGCCCGCTGGGCCTGTTGCTGACCCGCCGCTCGGAGAATGCGACGGTAACGTTGTGCCACACCGGAACTCGTGATCTTGCCGCGCTGACCAAGCAGGCCGACATCATCGTCGCCGGGGTGGGTGTGCCGCACATGCTGACCGCTGACATGGTTCGTCCCGGCGCGGCCGTCGTCGACGTGGGAGTCAGCCGGGTGGACGGCAAGCTCGTCGGCGACGTCCATCCGGATGTGTGGGAGGTGGCCGGTCATGTGTCGCCGAACCCCGGCGGCGTGGGCCCGCTGACCCGCGCGTTCCTGCTGACCAATGTTGTCGAGCTGGCCGAAGGACAGTGAGCGTGCTTCGGTTGTTGCGCCCGCAGTGGCCGATCGTGACGGTGGTGTTGATCTTTGTCATCGCGTTCAGCCTGGCGGCTGCTAACTTCTGGCGCCGTGGCGCACTGCTGATCGGCATCGGGGCCGGTATCGCGGCGGTGCTGCGTTTGGCGCTCACCGAGGATCGCGCCGGTCTTCTGGTGGTGCGCAGCAAGGGAATTGACTTCACCATGATGGCGACGGTCGCTTCCGCGATGGTCTACATCGCCTGGACGATCGACCCGTTGGGGACGCGCTAGACTCCCGGAATTCCCGTCACGCCAGGGAACTGTGGTGGGCCAGAAGGATTGCCGCCCAATAGGTTCGCCATCTGCTCGGGGCAGTAGGTCCGAATCGCGATGGTGGTGAACATTCGGGCCGCCTGCGGCGACATGCCGCGGCGGGCGACGCCCGATGCGGCGGCGGCGAAGCTACCGCCCGGCTGGGCGATCATCGGGCAGATGGATTGTCCGACCGCCATCGCATTGCCCGGCTCGCCGTACTCGACGCCGGCATGGCTGAGCGCGTCGATGAAGTTGTCGTCGTTGGGATCTGCCTCGCCCGGCGTGGAGAACGCGGTCGCCATTGTGATCAGACACCCGAGACCGATCAACGCGCGCGCCGTAAACGGCCGATTGTTCATCTGCGACATCCGATTACGACGCATACCCACCCCTCAACGTCTGCGTTCGCATCGAACACTGGTATACCGCTGTCACGTCCAGAACACGGCGCGGTAAAGGTTCGCGCACGTTTCGCGCGACACGCGTCGACACATGTTGTGCCACCGCAGCTAACGCCAACGGGTGACTGACAATGCAGGGTATGACAGGAGTCCGACGTTGACGCATGAGATGTCGCGTCAGGCGTTTCTGCGTGGCGCAGCCGGGGCCTTGGCCGTCGGCGCGTTCGTGGGCTCAGCCCGCGCCGGTGCCGAACCGGTCTTGTCCGGTTGGGATGGACTGTCAAGAGCCATTGGCGGGCAGGTGATTCAGCCGAATGGTCCGCAATTCGGTTCGGCCAAAGCGGTTTTCAACACCAACTACAACGGGATGACGCCGGCCGCGGTGATCACCCCAACATCGCCCGCCGACGTGCAGAAGGTGATGGCGTTCGCAGCGGCCAACAATCTCAAGGTCGCTCCGCGCGGCGGCGGACATTCCTATGTGGGGGCGTCCACCGCTAACGGCACAATGGTGCTCGACCTGCGCCAGCTGCCCGGGGGCGTCGACTACGACGCCGCCACCGGCCAGGTCACGGTGCCGCCCGCTACGAGTTTGTATGCGATGCACCAGGTGCTGGCGGCGGCGGGCCGGGGAATCCCCACGGGCACCTGTCCGTCGGTCGGCGCCGCGGGCCACGCCCTGGGCGGCGGGCTGGGTGCTCATTCCCGGCACGCCGGGCTGATGTCGGACGCGCTGCGGTCGGCGACGGTGGTGCTGCCCGGCGGCCAGACGGTCATCGCGTCCGCCAACTCGCAGCCCGACCTGTTCTGGGCGTTGCGCGGCGGCGGTGGCGGCAACTTCGGCGCGACCACCTCGCTGACCTTCGCGACGTTTCCGGCCGGCGAGGTCGACGCGGTGAACCTCAACTTTCCGCCGCAGTCGTTCGCCCAGGTGCTGGTGGGTTGGCAGAACTGGCTACGGACCGCCGACCGCAGCTGCTGGGCGCTGGCCGATGCCACCGTCGACGCGATGGGCACGCACTGTCGCATCCTGGCAACCTGTCCACCCGGGTCGGGTGGCAGCGTGGCGTCGGCCATCTCCTCAGCCGTCGGCATCCCACCGGCCGGCACGGACAACCACACCTTCAACTACCTGGACCTGACGAATTATCTGGCCGTCAACAACCTCAACCCGTCGCCGCTCGGATACGTTGGCGGCTCAGACGTTTTCGCGACAATCACGCCGGCGGCCGCCCAGGGCATCGCTGCGGCAGTGGACGCGTTCCCGCGCGGAGCGGGCCGGATGCTGGCGATCATGCACGCGCTCGACGGCGCACTGGCCGACGTGCCTGCGGGGGCGTCGGCGTTTCCGTGGCGGCGGCAGTCGTCGTTGGTGCAGTGGTACGTCGAAACACCCGGCGACCCGTCCGCCGCGGTCGGCTGGCTCAGCACGGCACACCGGGCGGTGCAACCGTATTCGGTTGGCGGCTATGTGAATTACCTCGAGGCGAACCAGCCGGCTTCGCGGTACTTCGGCCCGAATCTGTCGCAGTTGAGCGCCGTTCGGCAGAAGTACGATCCCGGCCGGGTGATGTTCTCCGGTATGCCGGTGTGAGGCTGGGGAGTTATCCACAGTTGCGCATTCATCCACAATGACGCTTGCTGCGCTCCGGCATGTCGGTGCGCAGCAATACAATTCGGACATGCGTTCTAGTAGTCGAGAAGAGATCGTCGACGTGTTCGACGCACTCGAGGCCGACTTCAAACGCGCATTGGATCTTCGTTGCGACGCGCTGACCACCCCGGAACGGCTGACGCTGCTGCAGCGTTGCGAGAAGTTTCGCCGTCTCTTGCCTGCCGTTGAGCACCCG
>NZ_JBAPMI010000196.1:0-23540 GCF_049278535.1 Mycobacterium sp.
GGCCATCCCGGGCGCCCGCTACGTGGTGATCGACGGCATGGGCCATGACCTCCCCGAACCGGTGTGGCGGCCGATCGTCGAGACCCTGACCGAGAACTTTGCCCGAGCGCCCATCAGGTGAGCGGGCTCACAGGAATTGGGACTTGCCAACACCGATTTGAGACACTGCATCCATGAGTTCCCAAAACCACCGCGGGGTTGCCAGGCTTGACCGGGTGCCGTTGCCGGTCGAGGCGGCTCGCATCGGCGCGACCGGGTGGCAGGTCACCCGCACCGCTGCCCGCGTCCTGACCAAGCTGGCCGGCAAAGGCCCGTTGCAGCAAAAGGTCATCAGGCAACTGCCGCAGACCTTCGCCGACCTGGGCCCGACGTACGTCAAGTTCGGCCAGATCATCGCCTCCAGCCCCGGCGCCTTCGGCGAAGAGCTGTCGCGCGAATTCCGCGGCCTGCTCGACCGGGTTCCGCCGGCCGACAAGGACCAGGTACACAAGCTGGTCGCCGAGGAGCTCGGCGGCGACCCGTCGGACCTGTTCGCCAGCTTCGAGGAGGAGCCGTTCGCGTCGGCGTCGATCGCCCAGGTGCACTACGCCACGCTGCACAGTGGCGAGGAGGTCGTCGTCAAGATCCAGCGACCGGGCATCCGTCGCCGGGTGGCCGCCGACTTGCAGATCCTCAAGCGCTTCGCACAGACCGTCGAGCTGGCCAAGCTGGGTCGCCGGTTGTCGGCGCAGGACGTCGTCGCGGACTTCTCCGACAACCTGGCCGAAGAGCTGAGTTTCCGCCTCGAGGCACAGTCGATGGAGGCCTGGGTTTCCCACCTGCATGCGTCGCCGCTGGGCAAGAACATCCGGGTGCCCGAGGTCTACTGGGACCTGACCTCCGAGCGCGTGCTGACGATGGAGCGGGTGCAGGGCATCCGCATCGACGACGTTGCCGCCATCCGCAAGGCCGGATTCGACGGCACCGAGCTGGTCAAGGCCCTGCTGTTCAGCCTCTTCGAAGGCGGCCTGCGGCACGGCCTGTTCCACGGCGACCTGCACGCCGGCAACCTGTATGTCGACGATCAGGGCCGCATCGTGTTCTTCGATTTCGGCATCATGGGTCGCATCGATCCGCGCACCCGCTGGCTCTTGCGCGAGCTGGTGCACGCCCTGCTGGTGAAGAAGGACCACGCGGCTGCCGGCAAGATCGTCGTGCTGATGGGCGCCGTCGGCACGATGCGGCCGGAGGCCGAGGCCGCGAGGGATCTGGAGAAGTTCGCCACCCCGTTGACCATGCAGACGCTGGGCGAGCTGTCCTATGCCGACATCGGCAAGCAGCTCTCGACATTGGCCGACGCCTACGACGTGAAGTTGCCGCGTGAGCTGGTGTTGATCGGCAAGCAGTTCCTTTATGTCGAGCGCTACATGAAACTGCTGGCTCCGCGCTGGCAGATGATGTCCGACCCGCAGCTCACCGGCTACTTCGCTAACTTCATGGTGGAAGTTGCTCGCGAGCACAACGAATCCGGCGTCGACGTCTAAGAGGTTCAACTTATGCAAATCCGCACCGGCACAGCACGTTCGGGCGATTTGGACATCTACTACGAAGACATGGGCGAACCGAGCGACCCGGCCGTCCTGTTGATCATGGGCCTGGGCTCGCAGCTGCTGCTGTGGCGCGACGGCTTCTGCGAGAAACTGGTCGCGCAGGGCCTGCGGGTGATCCGCTACGACAACCGCGACGTCGGCCTGTCCAGCAAGACCGAGCGACGCGGCAGCGCCGGGGCGATGGTCCCGAACATGGTCAAGTTCTTCTTCGGCATTCCCGGCCAGGCCGATTATCGGCTGGAGGACATGGCCGATGACGCGGCGGCGCTGCTCGATCACCTCGACATCGACCGCGCCCACATCGTCGGTGCGTCGATGGGCGGCATGATCGCCCAGATCTTCGCGGCCCGGTTCGCCCTGCGGACCCGCTCGCTGGCGGTGATCTTCTCCAGCAACAACCAGCCGTTGCTGCCGCCGCCGCATCCGCGGGCGCTGTTCGCCGTCCTGCGAGGACCCTCGCCCAATTCGCCGATCGACGTCATCGCCGACTACTCGGTGAAGGTCTGGCGGATCATCGGCAGCCCCCGCTACCCGGCACCCGAGCAGCGGCTGCGCGACGACGCCATCAAGGCCTACGAACGGTGCTACTACCCGTGGGGAACGGCCCGGCATTTCGGCGCGATCCTCGCCAGCGGCAGCCTGGCCCGCTACGACCGGCAGATCACCGCGCCGACCGTGGTCCTGCACGGCAAAGCCGACAAGTTGCAGCGACCGTTCGGCGGCCGGGTGATCGCCCGCGCGATCCGGGGCGCCCGCCTGGTGTTGTTCGACGGCATGGGCCACGACCTGCCCGAAGAGCTGTGGGACCAGGTCACCGGCGAGCTAACCGCCACGTTCGCACAAGCCTGATCCTGGGTTTCTCCGATTCGGCCTGACCAGGCCAATCGACTAGCATGGCCACCGGATCACCCGGGGGGCAGGGTAGTCACACCCGAGACGGGCAGACACCAGAAAATCCAGGAAGGCGCGCTGCGCAATGGCCGAAAAGCTCAGGCCGCATTTCGAAGACGTCCAAGCCCACTACGACCTGTCGGACGAATTTTTCCGGCTTTTCCTCGACCCGAGCCAGACCTACAGCTGCGCCTACTTCGAACGCGACGACATGACGCTGGAAGAAGCCCAGCAGGCCAAGGTCGACCTGGCGCTGGGCAAGCTCGGCTTACAACCCGGTATGACGCTGCTCGACGTGGGCTGCGGCTGGGGCAGCACGATGCGCCGCGCGGTCGAGAAGTATGACGTCAACGTCATCGGCCTGACGCTGTCCAAGAACCAGGCAGGACACGTGCAGAAGACGCTGGACGCGATGGACAGCCCCCGGACCAAGCAGATCAGGCTGGCCGGCTGGGAGGAGTTCGACGAGCCGGTGGACCGGATCGTGTCGATTGGGGCATTCGAGCACTTCGGCCACGACCGCTACGACGACTTCTTCGCCATGGCCAACAAAGCTCTGCCCGACGACGGGGTGATGCTGCTGCACACCATCACTGGCCTGACGCCGACGCAGATGACCGAACGCGGCATGCCTTTGACGTTCGAGCTGGCCCGATTCATGAAGTTCATCATGGAAGAGATCTTCCCCGGCGGCCGGTTGCCGTCGATCGAGATGGTGGAAGACAGCTCCTCGAACGGGGGCTTCACCCTGACCCGCCGGGAGTCCCTGCAGCCGCACTACGCGAAGACGCTTGACTGTTGGTCCACGGCGCTGGAGGCGCACAAGGACGAAGCCATCGAGATCCAGTCCCAAGAGATGTACGACCGCTACATGCATTATTTGACCGGTTGCGCCAAGCTATTCCGGGTCGGCTACATCGATGTCAACCAATTCACCCTGGAGAAGTGAACGCCAGCCGCACAATGTACAACGATGTTGTTACTCCGGAGTCCGATAAGGCCGGGGTATGGTGCTCACGCAACCTGGGTGTGGGGTAACACCGCAGGCAGTAGGAAGGGTGATTAAACGCTGATGTCTGAGAAGCAAGGGCCATTGCAGACAAGGACGCGTCCGGAAGACATCCAGGCGCACTACGACCTGTCCGATGACTTCTTCGGGTTATTTCAGGACCCGACGCGGACCTACAGCAGCGCCTACTTCACGCGCGACGACCAGTCGCTGGAGGAAGCCCAGATCGCCAAGGTCGATCTGAACCTCGACCAGTTGGACCTGAAACCGGGCATGACGCTGCTCGACATCGGCTGCGGCTGGGGCACCACGATGAAGCGGGCCGTCGAGAAGTACGACGTCAACGTCATCGGCCTGACGCTCTCCAAGAACCAGCACGCCCGTGCCCAGCAGATACTGGACGATCTGGACACCGACCGGTCCCGCCAGGTGTTGCTGCGCGGCTGGGAGGACTTCAGCGATCCCGTCGACCGGATCGTTTCCATCGAGGCCTTCGAGCACTTCGGCTTCGAGAACTACGACCACTACTTCAAGAACGCGTTCAACATCATGCCCGAGGACGGGCGGATGACCGTGCAAAGCAGCGTGGCCTATCACCCGTACGACCTGAACGCCCGCGGCAAGAAAATCACCTTCGAGACGGCGCGGTTCATCAAGTTCATCCTCACCGAGATCTTCCCCGGCGGTCGCTTGCCGTCCACCGGCATGATGGTCGAGCACGGCGAGAAGGCGGGTTTTATTGTGCCCGAACCGCTTTCGTTGCGGGAGAGCTACGTCAAGACCCTGCATCTCTGGGGTAACGCGCTGGAGGCCAACAAAGCCAAGGCCATCGAGATCCAGTCCGAAGAGGTCTACGAGCGGTACATGAGGTACCTGCGCGGCTGCGAGCGCTACTTCACCGAGGAAGTCATTGACGTCAGCCTGGTCACCTACCTGAAGCCGGGCGCCGCGGCCTGATTTTCCTTTCCGCCGCTGTCGGATTGTGACTGCGCGGTTCGTCAGACAGGTAGAGAGTGGAACACAGGGTTTCGCTCACTACCGGAGGTGACCACGATGCAGTACCTCGCGTTGTTGATCAGTAAAGAGCGGGAGCTCACGCCCGACGAGCGCGCTGAAGGGATGGCGGCTTACCAAAGCTTCCACGCCAAAGCCGCGTCGGCGATCCGCGCCGGCGACGCGCTGTTGCCGTCGGCTACCGGCGCCCGCATCACGGGTGGTCCCGAGGCGCCGACGGTGACCGACGGACCGTTCGCCGAGGCGGCGGAGATCGCCTGCGGCTACTACGTGTTCGAAGCCGAGAATCTTGACGACGCGCTGGCACTGGCCCGCGACATTCCCGCCGCGCAGGACGGCGCGATCGAGGTTCGGCCAGCCTTCCACACCTTCGACTCCGAGTGGACCGCGCGTTCCGACGCCCAGTGGCTGGCGCTGCTATTGGAGCCGCCGGCCGCGGTCAACACCCCTGGCACACCGGAGTGGGAGGCCGAAGCAGCGCGGCACGGCGAATTCGCGGGTGCCGCAGGCAACCACATCGTCGGCGGCGCGGCTCTGCACGAGCCGGCGACGGCGACCACCGTGCGGGTTCGCGATGGCCAGGTGATCCTCACCGATGGGCCGTTCGCCGAAAGCGCCGAGATCGCCACGGGTGTCTACCTGCTGTCGGCGGCCGACCGCGACGAGGCCGTCAAGCTGGCATCGATGATTCCCGCTTCTGCTGTGGAGCTGCGGCAGTTGGCCGGGGTGTCGGGGCTCTAGCCCACGAATGGTCAACCTGGACGGCGTCTTTCGGCGGGAGTGGGGACCGGCCGTGGCCGCGCTGGCCCGGTGGTCGGGTGATCTCACCGTCGCCGAGGACGCCGTTCAGGAAGCCTTCGCCGAAGCGCTGCGGACCTGGCCGCGCGACGGCGTGCCGGACAACCCCGGTGGATGGGTGCTGACCGTGGCGCGCAACCGCGCCCGCGACCGATTGCGTCGCGAGTCGGTGCGCCCGGGAAAGGAATTGGCGGCGGTGGTCGACGACATCCGGGCGCGCACCGAGGTGGATGTCCATCCGGTTCGCGACGACGAGCTGCGAATGATGTTCACCTGCGCGCATCCTGCGCTCGATCGAGTGTCACAGCTGGCGCTGACGCTGCGACTGGTGTCGGGGCTTACCGTCGCCGAGATCGCCCGCGCGCTGCTACAGACGGAAGCTGCTGTCGGGCAACGTATTACCCGAGCGAAGACCAAAGTCCGGCACGCGAACATTCCGCTGCGGGTACCGCCGGCCGAGTTATTGCCGGAGCGCACGCCGCATGTGCTCAGCTGCATCTATTCGGTGTTCACCGAGGGCTACTGGTCGACAGCCGGGCCGTCGGCGATTCGCGACGAGTTGTGCGACGAGGGCGTCCGGTTAGCATCCGAGCTGTGCAAACTGATGCCGACCGAGCTGGAGGCTCATGCGTTGGAAGCCCTTGTACTGCTGCATGATTCGCGACGGGCAACCCGAGTGGACGCCGACGGCGCGCTGGTGCCACTCGAGGAGCAGGACCGGGGCCGATGGGACCGCGGCCGGATCGCGCGCGGCCTGGATCGGCTCCGGCTGGCGCACGGGTCGACCGGCCCCTACCTGCCGCAGGCGGTGATCGCCGCGCTGCATGCGACGGCGCCGTGCTGGGAGCAGACCGACTGGCGCACGATCTGCACGGCCTACGACAGGTTGTCGGGGATGACGGATTCGCCAGTGGTACGCGCCAACCGGGCCTTGGCGGTCGGTTTCCGCGACGGCCCGGACGCCGGCCTGGCCGCGCTGGAGATGGTCGCCCACGACCCGCGGCTCGCGCGGTCCAACCTGGTCGCATCGGTGCGCGCCGACCTGCTGCGCCGCGCCGGACGACGAGCGGACGCGCTCAGCTGGTATCGAATTGCATTGGAGTCCAACGGTTCCGACCCGGGTCGCGACTACCTGCGCAGACGCATTGTCGAGTGCGGCGGATAGGCTATCGATCAGGAATGGCCGCGTTGGCCCAACTCGCCGCTGAGAAATGATTCGCCCGGTGATGTAGAGCTCGCCGTCCAGGTAAACGCCGAGATCGCCGGTGAACCCCGCCTTGCTTATTCGGAGAAGTTACGGGTGACGGCCGGGTCGACCGGGATGCCCGGGCCGTTGGTCGTCGACACCGTGATCTTCTTCAGGTAGCGGCCTTTTGAGGACGACGGCTTGTGCCGCAGCACCTCGTCGAGCGCCGCGCCGTAGTTCTCCGCAAGCTGCTGCTCGCCGAAGGACGCCTTGCCGATGACGAAGTGCAGGTTGGCCTGCTTGTCGATGCGGAAGTTGATCTTGCCGCCCTTGATGTCCGACACCGCCTTGGTGATGTCGGGGGTGACCGTACCGGTCTTCGGGTTGGGCATCAGGCCACGCGGTCCGAGAATCCGCGCGATGCGGCCGACCTTGGCCATCTGGTCGGGGGTCGCGATCGCCGCGTCGAAGTCGAGGAAGCCGCCCTGGATCTTCTCGATCAGGTCGTCGCTGCCGACCACGTCGGCGCCGGCAGCGGTTGCCTCGTCAGCCTTTTCGCCGACCGCGAACACCGCGACCCGGGCGGTCTTACCGGTGCCGTGCGGCAGGTTGACCGTGCCGCGGACCATCTGGTCCGCTTTGCGCGGATCCACCCCGAGCCGGATGGCCACCTCGACGGTCGAGTCCTGCTTGGTCGACGACGTCTCCTTGGCAAGCTTGGCGGCCTGCAGCGGGGTGTAGAGGCTGTCGCGGTCCACCTTCTCGAGGGCGGCGCGATATGCCTTGCTGTTCTTGCTCATTCGTTAATCCAATCTGATGTTGGGTCGTGGTTGATGTAGCGGGCCGAAGCTGGCCCTCCCACGGGGACGCCGTCTTATTCGACGGTGATCCCCATCGACCGGGCAGTCCCGGCGATGATCTTGGCGGCTGCGTCGATGTCGTTGGCGTTCAGGTCGGCCTTCTTGGTCTCAGCGATCTCGCGGACCTGATCCCAGGTGACCTTGGCGACCTTGGTGACATGCGGCTCGGGCGAGCCCTTGGCCACCTTCGCGGCCTTGAGCAGCAGCCTGGCAGCCGGCGGCGTCTTCAGCGCGAACGTGAAGCTGCGGTCCTCGTACACGGTGATCTCCACCGGGACGACGTTGCCGCGCTGGCTTTCCGTCGCGGCGTTGTACGCCTTGCAGAACTCCATGATGTTGACGCCGTGCTGGCCGAGCGCCGGACCGACCGGCGGAGCCGGGTTGGCCGCACCGGCCTCGATCTGCAGCTTGATCAGCCCGACGACCTTCTTCTTCGGGGCCATGAGTGTTGGTGTTCCTTCCTAATTGCCGGACTTCTCAGCGGGACCTCCCGCATCGTCGTCCGGCGCCGTATCTCTAAATCTTGGAGACCTGGGTGAAGCCCAGTTCGACAGGTGTTTCGCGGCCGAAGATGGACACCAGCACCTTGAGTTTCTGTTGTTCGCCGTTGACCTCGTTGATCGTCGCCGGCAGCGTGGCGAACGGTCCGTCCATCACGGTCACCGACTCGCCGACCTCGAAGTCGACCTCGATCACCGCGCGTTCCAGACCGCCTTCGCTGGCCGCCGTCGCGGTGCTCGCGGCACCCTTGGCGGGCTTCTTGGCGGCGCCCTGCGGCAGCAGGAACTTCACCACGTCGTCGAGCCTCAGCGCCGACGGACGAGACGTCGCGCCGACGAATCCGGTGACGCCCGGGGTGTTTCGCACCGCGGACCACGAGTCGTCGGTCAGATCCATCCGCACCAGGATGTAACCCGGCAGCACCTTGCGATTGACCTGCTTGCGCTGGCCGTTCTTGATCTCGGTGACCTCTTCGGTGGGCACTTCCACCTGGAAGATGTAGTCGCCGACGTCCAGATTCTGCACACGGGTTTCGAGGTTGGCTTTCACCTTGTTCTCGTAGCCGGCGTAGGAGTGGATGACGTACCAGTCGCCAGGCTTGCTGCGCAGATCGGCCTTCAACGCCGCGGCCGGGTCGACCTCTTCGGGCTCAGCCGGCTCCGCTTCGGGCTCAGCCGGCTCCTCGGGTGCGGCGGCAGCCTCAGCCGGCTCAACGGCCTCCTCGGCCACCGGCTCGGCGCTGGCCGTCTCCGGTGCATCGTCAGCAGTCACGTCTTGCAGCGCAGCTTCGATGTCGACCGTCTCACCCACCGGCAGATCGCCGTCGGAGGTAGTCACGGTTTATGGGTCCTTCCCTTAAATGTCAGCTCGTGGTGGCGTCAGCCGAACACCAGCAGCACCAGCTTGGCCAAGCCCAGATCCACCAGGCCGATCAACGTCACCATGAACACCAGGAACACCAACACCACCGAGGTGTAGGAGCCCATCTGCTTGCGGTTGGGCCAGATGACCTTGCGCAGCTCGGCAACGACCTGCTTGAGGTAGTTGACGACGAACACGATCGGATTGCTCGACGGCTCGTCCGATGTACGGGCCTTCTTGGCTTTCTTCGCCTTCTTGGCGGCCTTGGCGTCGTCGGCGTCGCTGTCGGTGAGCTCGACTGCGCCGGATGCGTTACCGGCGTCAGCCCGCTGACGGGACCGCTTGCCGGTGGGTCGCTGCGGGGTCACCACGGCGGTGCGACCGCCCTGCGAGTCGTCTGTTCCGCCGCCGTCGGCTGCGGCGTCGGCATCGACGCGTTCGTCGCTCACCGCATGCTCCTTCGTTCAATCGTGTGCGTGGTGGTCACCTTCCAGTGTCCACCATTGCAGGGGCGACAGGACTTGAACCTGCAACCTGCGGTTTTGGAGACCGCTGCTCTGCCAGTTGAGCTACGCCCCTTCGCTGGTTGGCAGGCCAACCTGCGCGTGTCGGGACTCACCTGACGCGCGCGCTCTCCACCTTAAGGAAAAACACGCTGGTAATGGGAAAACCCCGAGCTGCGAGTGTACAACGCAGCAGGTGTCAGGTACTAATTACGCCGTCCTGACGATCTGCCCGCTTTCCGTGTCCCACTTGATATTGATCGAGTCGTCGCCCTCGTGCCCCATCACCGTCGTGTAGGCCTCCAACACGAGCTCTCCGGCCTGGTTGGTGCAGGTGTTCCTAGTCACCACGATGTCGGCCCCGAACCGCTCCACGACGGAATGGACCTCCATCCGGGCGTGCAGCACGTCGCCGGCAAGGATCGGCTTGTGATAGATAAACCGCTGGTCGACCTGGACGATCTGCATCGTCTCGTAGCCGGTATCAACGTGGCGCATGAAGTCGGCCTGGACCAGCTGCCCAAGGATCGTGACAAAGGTCGGCGGCGCGACCAGGGCGTCATATCCGAGTTCGGCGGCAGCCCCTTCATCCAGACTGGCCGGGTCGTCGGCCTTGACCGCCTTGGTGAATTCGCGCAACTTCTCGCGGCCCACCTCATAGCTGTCTGAATAGTCCCAACTCATTCCGAGAATGTCGGTGTTGATCGCCACCGTTACGCCAGCTTCGCCGAAGCGATCGCCCGACCGAAGATCTTCTTCCCATCGGTGGTAGCCGTCAACGCGATCGTCACCGACTTGCTTTCCGGATCGAGCGACTTCACCCTGCCGGTGAACACGATCTCGGCGCCTTTGCCGTCGTTGGGCACCGGTACCACCGCGGTGAACCGCACGTTGTACTCGGTGACCGCGCCCGGATCGCCGACCCACGAGGTGATGAAGCCGCCGCCCAGACCCATGGTCAGCATGCCGTGCGCGATCACTGTGTCCAGACCGACGACCTTGGCGATTTCGTCGTCCCAGTGAATCGGGTTCAGGTCACCGGAGACGCCGGCATAGTTCACCAAATCCTGGCGGGTCAACGGGTAGACCTTCTCCGGAAGTTGGTCACCCACCTTCACCGAATCGAACTCACGCAGTGGCATCGCTGAAACCCTCTTCTCCGTCTTCACCTGCACGACCTGCCAGGGTCGTATAAGTTTCCTGAACTACCTCACCAGCATCGTTGGTGATGGTCTGCTTGGTCATGACGATGTCGGTGCCGTGGGCGCGCCGTACCGACTCGATCTCCACGTCGCAGTAAAGGCGATCGCCCACTTTAATCGGCGCGAAATACTTCAGCGACTGATCAACCTGAACGACCTGCGCCTCCTGAATGGCGATATTGGCCCACTCGAAGAACGCCGCCACGGCTTGGTAACCGAACACCGAGATGAAAGTCAGCGGAGCCAGCAGCCCGTCGTAGCCCCGCTCTTCGGCAGCTTTCTCCTCGAAGAACACGATGTCGTCGTTCTTGACGGCGACCGCGTACTCGCGAACCTTTTCCCGCTCGACGATGTAGTGATCGGGGTAGCGGAAGCGCTTCCCGATGGCATTCTGGCCTAGCGACATGACTCTTGAATCTACCTAGTCCGTCTGAGTAGATAGCTGACGGATCCCGTTAGCGGGTCTCGCGGTGCGCCTGGTGCTTGCCGCAATTCGGACAGAACTTCTTCAGCTCCAGCCGGTCGGGGTCGTTGCGGCGGTTCTTCTTGGTGATGTAGTTGCGGTGTTTGCACACCTCGCACGCCAAGGTGATCTTGGGCCGTACGTCGGTACTGGAGGCCACTTCAGTTCTCTTTTCCGGTTCTCGTTGTTGTCTTGTAGCGATGGCCGGACTCGAACCGGCGACCTAACGATTATGAGTCGTTCGCTCTAACCGACTGAGCTACACCGCCTCGGGACTGCTTTGCCTTCGTTCCGGGCCGCCTGTCTGCTCGGCGTCCACCGAGCCCCCTAACGGAATCGAACCGTTGACCTTTTCCTTACCATGGAAACGCTCTACCGACTGAGCTAAGGGGGCCGCACCCGTAGCGACCGGTAGGTCAATGCCTTGGGCCTAAAAGAGGGTACAGCCTGGTCTGCGAGGGCACCAAACGGTGAGGTTTACCCCGCGTCGCGGGCCCGCTTAGGCTGTGCAGGTGTCTGACACCGATCAATTGTACTTCCGTCAATTGCTCTCCGGCCGCGACTTCGCCCAGGGTGACGGGATCGCGACGCAGATGCGCAACTTTGCCTACCTGATCGGCGACCGGCAGACCGGGGACTGCGTCGTGGTCGACCCGGCGTACGCCGCCGGCGACCTGGTCGATGCGCTCGAGGCCGATGGCATGCACCTGTCCGGGGTGCTGGTCACCCACCACCACCCCGACCACGTCGGCGGCTCGATGATGGGCTTCGAGCTGAAGGGTCTGGCCGAGCTGCTCGAACGCGTCAGCGTTCCAGTCCACGTCAATTCCCAAGAGGCGCAGTTTGTTTCGCGGATCACCGGGATCCCGATGAGCGATCTCACCTCGCATGAGCACGGCGACAAGGTCAGCGTCGGCGCCATCGACATCGAGTTGCTGCACACGCCGGGTCATACGCCGGGCAGCCAATGCTTTTTGCTCGACGGCCGATTGGTAGCGGGCGACACTTTGTTCCTGGAGGGTTGTGGACGCACCGACTTTCCCGGTGGTGACTCCGACGAAATGTTCCGGAGCCTGCAGAAGCTTGCTCAGCTAACTGGAAATCCAACGGTATTTCCCGGACACTGGTATTCGCTTGAACCAAACGCCTCGCTGTCTGAGGTCAAGCGCTCAAATTATGTCTACCGAGTCGGTAATCTTGAGCAATGGCGAACCCTGATGGGCGGATAACTGCGCGTGTGGGCTCTCCAGCGAATATTCACGCGGCCAAGCGCGTGATTTAGGCGAAAGCGATGGCTTCTTCAAATGGAATGGATTCGCGATCGATGGCATGAGGTTGCGGGCACGGGGTCCACTACCTGGTTGGCGTGGGCCGTATGGGCTTTGCTCGCGCTCGGGGTCGTCGCCCTCGTGTATGCCAACGTCCAAATCCGGCGCAACCAACGACTGGCGTCCGAGGAAAACCGGCCGCACGTCGGGATGTTCATGGAGCCCCATGCCGCCGACTGGCATGTGATTGAACTAGTCGTCCGGAATTTCGGAAAAACTCCCGCCTACGACATCTCGTTCACCTTTCCGCACCCCCCAACCGTCGCTGAATACGAAAACGCCACCGACGGTTATGCCGACGTCGTGGAACTGCAACTCCCCCGCCAGCTGCCGACATTGGCGCCCGGCCAGGAATGGCGCACGGTGTGGGATTCAGCGCTCGACCGCACGGAGCTCGGTGAGGGCATCGAATCGCGCTTCCCCGGCACGGTGACCTTCTACGACCGCGTCGAGGTTCCCCGCGGCTGGAAGTTCTGGCAGCGTCGCCGGCAAGCGCTGGAGACCAAGGTGGTGCTCGACTGGGCGTCGTTGCCGCCGGTCCAGCGGATCGAGCTGATGACCAACCACGACCTGGCCAAGCGGGAAAAGCAGAAGCTGGAACTGTTGCGCAGCCTGCTGACCTATTTCCACTACGCCACCAAGGAAACTCGCGCCGACGTGTTCCGCGCCGAGATCGAGCGGATCAACCGCGCGGTCGACGAGACCAAGGATCGGTGGCGTACCCGGCAGATCGAAGCGCCGCCGACTGACGTCAGCCTGCGCTGGGGTGACGCCGAAGATGAACTAGGCAAGCACCGCGGCGAGCGGGCGGTCTGATTCAATCGACTCCATGAGCGACGGTCCGGTCACATATCGCCTCGATGATTCCATCGCGTTCATCACGATGAACGACGGCAAGGTCAACGTTCTCGGCCCGACGATGCAGCAGGCCCTCCACGAGGCGCTCGACCACGCCGACCGCGACGATGCCGGCGCTGTCGTGATCGCCGGAAACGACCGGGTTTTCAGCGGCGGGTTCGACCTGAAGATCCTGACGTCCGGCGAAATCCAGCCCGCGATCGACATGCTGAAGGGCGGCTTCGAACTGTCCCATCGGCTGCTCTCCTACCCCAAGCCGGTGGCGATGGCCTGCACCGGCCACGCCATCGCGATGGGCGCTTTCCTGCTGGCCAGTGGCGATCACCGAGTTGCGGCCCCCGCCTACAACATTCAGGCCAACGAGGTCGCGATCGGGATGACGATTCCGTACGCGGCGCTGGAAGTGATGAAGCTGCGGCTGACCAGGTCGGCCTATCAGCAGGCCGCGGGGTTGGCGAAGACGTTCTTCGGTGAGACCGCGGTGGCCGCGGGCTGGATCGACGAAATCGTGCTGCCCGACATGGTGCTCAGCCGCGCCGAGGAAGCCGCGCGGGATTTCACGACGCTCAAACAGCACGCCCATGTCGGCACCAAGCTGCGCGCCCGAGCCGAGGCGCTGACCGCGATTCGCGCCGGAATCGACAATATGGCAGCCGAATTCGAGGTCTAGCTGCTCAGGCGACCGGTCGCCGGAAGCACTCGAGGTATTCGTCCCAGTTCCAGGTGGACAGGAAGTCAATCGCCCCGTTGTAGCCGCTCTGATAGAGCTCTTGCATCTGCTTTGCGCCGATGTTGAAGTCGAGAAATCCGACCTTGGATGAATCGACGCGGATCGCCCGCGAGTCGACCCATGGCTGATTCAGATAAGTCTGGTCTCGGCCGACGATCATCGTGGTGATCAACGCCTCGATCAGTGGCGGCCCGCCGAAGAGCCAATTCACCGGCCCCAGAACCGGAATCACTTTGTCATTGCCTTGCGGGAGGTTGGGCAGCAACGTGACTCCGAAGGTCGGCCAGCGTGGCGGCTTACCGTCACGACGGTCGAACGAGTCGATCGGGAAGTTCGACAGCATGCCGCCATCGACCAGCGTGGACGTCAGGCCGCCGGCGCTGGTCACCTTGGTGGTTCGGAAGAAGAACGGAATCGACATCGAGGCGCGAACGGCGTCGGCAACCTGCTGTTCGTCGGGGTCGAGGCCATACAGTCGGTGGTAGTCCCACGGTAGGCGGACCAACTGCCCGGTGGTCACGTCGGTCGCCGTCACGACCAATCGGTAGCGCTGCTCCGGCGGCAGGTGCGGGGCGTCGATAGCCAGGTCGCCAAAGGTGCGCACGCCGAGGTTGGCCAGCTCGGAACGGATCCAGTCGTGAGCGAAATCGCCCTTGTAGATACCGGTTTCGCTCAATACGCCCCACGCTGGGCCGAGCAACGGGATACCGGTGAGGCGCGTCGGGTCGAGGAATTTTCGGTAGGGCAGCGTCATGGTGAGCTGCTCGAGCTGCTCGGGGGTCAGTTCGTCGGCGCCGGCCGCCAGGATCGCGCCGACGATCGAGCCCGCCGACGTGCCGGAAACCCGCTGTATCGCGTATCCCGCTTCCATCAGGGCGACCGCGGCGCCGGCCAGGCCGATGCCCTTGACGCCGCCACCCGAGAGGACGAGGTCCGCCTTGAGTTCGGTAGTCACTCTGCGAACTGTAGCCGCTAGGCCAGGCGAAGCTCGCTCGACTCTGCCGCGACCGGCGTGACCAGCGCAAGGACTGCCTCATAGCGCTCCGTGACGTCGGCGCGGTCCGACGGGTCGGTCACCGTGGCCAGACTCAAACGCTGAATCGCCTCGGCTTGGCGGATCAGCGGGGTGCGGCGTCTACGATCGGGAGTTTGTTCGATGACCTTTGCCAAGGCATCAAGTTGCCGAATCATAATGGCGGGCATTCCAATTGCGGCCTGCCGGATGGTGTCGAAGCAGCGCTCCACAATCCGGTCGAAATCGGGCTGGAAGGCGATGAGGCGTATATGCCCGTCGGCGTCACGCCGGATCCGATGCGGATGCCAAGAGGTGGAAAGTCGGACCAGGCAATCGGCAATCCAGTCCACACAGGTCATCCCGGTAAACGTGTCGTTGACCGCGGGCGACAGCGCGCGCAACGCGATCTCGACCAGTTGATCGAAGCCGAACGAAATATCCTGCGGAAGTGTGCGATAGGCGCCCGTCACATGTCCCAGCGCCAGACGTTCCTCAACGGTCTCGGCAGCTTCGGGCGGCCATACTCGGGCGATCACCTGACCGGCCACCACGAAATGCCCAGGACGGTAAGGCAATTGAACGACTGCATCGGCCTTCGCCGCGATTTTCACCAACGCATCATGCCGGATGACCTGAAGATAGCCGCTGCGCGGCGTGCGGATCGGGGCGCCGGACTCGGCCAACTGCGCCAGCAGTTCCTTGTGCGACCGGCCGCGTGCCGCGCCGACCCCGAAATCGCTACCGCGCTCAAACCCCTCGATCTCGGCGTCCAGCGTGGCGGCAATCTTGGCAATCACCACTGGAAGCTGAATCATCGAAGCGATGTGATTGAAGAAGAAGATCAGCACGGCGACATCGAGCAGCGTGAACAGTAGGGTCACCGTGATCGACAGATGGGGAACGAAATCGCCATGTGGACCGCCGCCCACCGAGACCAGGGCGATCATCGCGTAGCAGAACGACGCCACGAAAGTTCCCAAGGCAATTTGAGTTCCGGGGTCCCGGACGAAGTTGCGCAGCATTCGCGGCCCGAACTGCGTTGAGGCAAGCGTCAGGGCCACGATGGTGATCGAGAAGACGATGCCGACCACGGTGATGATCGCCGCGGCGACGGTCGCCAGCAGCACCCGCGCGACATCGGAGGTGCCGCTGAGCACCCACGACGGCAGCTGGATCGCTCCGTCATACGCCGCGCGGTCGACTGAGTAGGTGACAACGAAGAGCACCACGACCGCAACCGTTTCCATGACTGGAACGATCCACAGGTTGGTCCGCAGCGCCTCGCGTCGCCAATCAGCCTCGAAGTACGGACTCTGCACCTAGCAAAAGTTAAGCGCGCGGGGCTCTCCGCGCGCGTTTATTGACAATATCTTTACGGATCTGCTGAAACCCAGTCGTAGGGAAGAAATTTCCCGTCAAGTGTCACCACGACGCGGTCGCCGGACGGGTGCGGCTTCTTCTGCACGTCGACGCTGAAGTTGATCGCGCTCATGATCCCGTCGCCGAACTGCTCGTGAATGAGCTCCTTGACCGCCGGCCCGTAGACCTGCAGGGCCTCGTAGAAACGGTAGATAGTCGGGTCGGTGGGCACCGCCGTGGGCAGCCCGCCGCGCATGGGCACGGCGGCCAGCAGCGGGATCACCGCCTCGTCGAGGCCGAGCATCCCGACCAGGATCTTGGCCAGCTCAGCGGGAATCGGCTGCTGGCCGAGTAGCGCCGACGTGGTCCATACCACCGGTCGGTCGATCGCGTCGGCCAACTCCTGCCAGGTCAGGCCTTTAGCCAGGCGGGCGACCACGATCTGTTCGGTGATCTCGTTGCGCGTCATGGTTACCAGCATGAACTATTAGGCCTCCTTCGGTTTTGGGACCACATGCGATATCACACCGCGTCAGCTGCCATCGGCGCTGTTCGGGGCTTGAGGATCAGGCTGGTCACAATCGCGGCGATGCCGATCGCGACGCAGATCCACAACGCCGAGTGGAAGGACGCCTCGGTGCCCTCCCCGACAACCGTTCCGGCCCAGGCGAATCCGGGCGAGCCACCGATGCCGAACGCGGCATTGCTGATCCCCGGCAGTGACCCCGGCTCGTCCTCGGGCGCCTGTATGACACCGAGCGCGGCCATCGGCGTGAGCACCACACCCATCGACATGGCGAACACAAGCATGAGCATGATGGCCATATATCGCCCGAGCGCAAAGACCGCGAGCAGCGCCGTGGCAGTCACATTTACGGCGAAACGCCGAGCCTAAATCCCGAGCAGGCGTTCGGCGTTGGAGTGGGCGATCTTCTCCTTGTCCGCCGGCGGGATTGGCATCTGCTCCAGGAACTTCCGGCCGGCTTCCATGTTGGCGAACGGATAGTCGGCGGTGAACACCACCCGGTCGATGCCGATCACGTTGGCCATCGCCTGATAGGCGTTGAACGACAGGCTCCAACTCGGATCGGTCGCGCCCGGTTCTTGATTGGCGTAGTCGCCGGCCAGGATGCCACCGTAGAAGTTCTCCCGCAGGTATTCCTTGACGGTCCGCTTCAGACCGCTCTCCTCCGGCGGAAATGAGTGGTCCGTTCGCCACGCCATCCAACTCAGCGCCTCGAAGTGATGCCCGACGATGACCTGCAGCTTGGGAAAGCGGTCGAAGACACCGCCGAGAATGATTCTCACGCAATGGATTCCGGTATCAATGTGCCAGCCCAGCCCCGCGACGGCCAGCTTGGCCGACACCGCCGGCGCCAGACCCCGGTAATACGCGTCGATCACCGGCCGGGGCGGCACGGTGGGATGCAGATAAATCGGCACGCCAAGGGATTCGGCGGATTCGAACACCGGCCAGAAAAACTGGTCGTCGAGGTAGCGGCCATCGATGTGGCCGTTGATCAGCGCGCCGACGAAGCCGTGGTCGCGCACGGTTCGCTCCAGCTCGGCCACGGCAGCCGTCGGGTCGCGCATCGGCAGCGTGGCAAACCCGAGGAACCGGTCGGGATGCTCGGTGGCGGCGGCGACCACGGCGTCGTTGGCCTGCCTGGCCAGCTCGACGGCGCGCGGTATCTCGACAGCCTCGACGCCGGGCACGTTGGAGAGGATCTGCACGTCGATACCCGCCGCGTCCATCGCGGCGATTCGCCGCTGCCCCAAGTCCTCAATGCCCGCCGGCGGCCAACCGCGTCCGCCCCTGCTCTCGTCGAACAATGCGCGCGGGCTGTTGGGGTGAGCGTCCGCGATAGCCGGGAGCGTGTAGTGCTCCTCGAAAGCAATGATCTTCATCAGCCCACTCATACCGAACGGATCTGAGTATGAGCTGCAAGCGCAACGGTCAGGTGGTGTGGGCGATCAACACGTCGATCTTGGCTCGAGTGGCGACGGCTCCGGGTATCGAGAACACCCGGCCGATGATCGCGGCTCCGGTGTCCAGCCCGACATTGCCGACCACCAGCAGATCGGCGCCGACCTCCTCGGCAAGGTCCACCAACGCATGGACGGGCGCACCCTTGATCGGGCGATCCTCGATGTTGGTGGCCCCGGCCGCCTTCGCGCGATCGCGTGCATCGTGCAACATCGCATAGACAGGCGCGTTTCCGGAGACCTTGTAGCCCTCCTGCCCAAGGGCATCGATAGCGCGTAGGTCATCCTTCTCCGGTAAATAGCCGGTCGCGATGATCAGCTTGGCGTTGGACTCGGCGGCAATCTTGCCGGCCCGGTCGACCGCGCGTAGCGAAGACTCGGAGCCGTCGGTGCCGACCACCACAGTCTTGTAGGTCGTCATGTGCCCTCCACAGCGTCGTTTTTGGTGGTCGGATGCGTATCAAGCTATCCGGCGCGGGTCGTTCCCGGCGGCTGACACGATGCGAGCAACCAGCTTGCCGCCACGGACGACTTTAATCGTCTCCCCGGCGGCAACCCGGTCGAAACACCGCCCTGCACGTTTTCGCAGTTCGTCAAGCCCGACCCACCCGCCGGTGTCCGGTGCCATGACTTTGACAGATCGCTCCGAGATCGGCGCCACCCTCCAGTCACCGATCGACACGATCCGGGCCACCAGCTTGCCGTGACGGATGACATCGATCGTCTCCCCGGCGCCAACCCGATCGAGATACCCACATGCGTGACTCCGAAGTTGGCCTACGCCAATCACTTCCCGCATTTCGCTCCGATCTTTGTGTTCACCGGCCGGCCGCGCGATGTCGAATTAGGCGTGTGCGCAGAGCTGCTGCCAGCCGATCGCGCTCAGTATATGACTGTACGTGCGGTCAGTGTCAATATTCAGCCGGCCGGCGCCAGCATGTCCTTCCATCCGTCGTCTCCTGTTTTCCTCGAATCCTCGACCGCGTACTTGGCACCGTCGGGCCCTACCAGTTCGCCGCTCTGTGGACTGTAGACAGCCGTGGGAGGCCCGCCGGGGGTATAAACGCAGGGGTTCGGCTGTTGGCCGTTGCACTGCACGCTCCCCGATCCCGGCCGCTGCAGCGGATCGCTGGCGGGAGGTGGCGTCCCTGTCACCTTGTCGGCAGGCGCCGGGTTGAGGCCCGTGTTGATCGACGGCGCGGCTATCACGTGGCCGGGGTCGACCGGCTGGTCACAGCGAGCACCGGGCGCCGGACAGTTGAGGATCTGATTGGGGTCGCCGTACCACGGGTTAGTGCCCAACGGAACGTACGGTTTCCGATCGCGGCACTCGCGCGGTGTCGCAGCGCGTTTGCCGGGGACATCGACGCACGGAACGTTACGTGCCCCGCGCACGGCGTTGGCCGGAATGTCTTGCGGGATCTTGCAATACGTTCCGGACGGCAACGGCGCCAGGCTGGTGTCTGCCGGAGACCGCCACTGAGGCGCGGGGAGAAAGCCGGTCGTACACGGCGGCGGCTGGTTGATCGTCAGCGCGGTGTCGAGCGAGGCGTAGCCCGGGAACGCCACTGTTGCCGTCTCGGCGGCCGCGGCGTTTTGCGGCAGGAATACCAGCAGTTGCTCGACGCCCTTGTGGTAGCGCTTGAGCATGTCGAGCACGATCTCGAGATTCGCCAGCGTCTGCGGAAGCGACTCGCGGACATCGCTGAACACCGAGTTGACCAGATCCGCAGTCGGCGCCGCTTGGGTCAGGATGTTGCGCAGGTGCTGGTCGTTTTCTGCGGTCTGCGCGAACAGCACATCCAGGTTGTGCGACCAGCGCCCGATTGCGTCGCTCGAGGTGACCTGGCTGTCCAGGATCGGTGCGGAGCTTTCGATGATGTCGTTGACATCGGAGATGTTGGCCTTGAAGTCACCGGCGATAGCCTGGGTCGCGTCGACGAGCCGTTGCAGTGCCGGCCCCAGCCCGCCTACGGCTTGGGCCGTCTCGTCGAGCAGCGAGGCGATCTTGTCCTTCGGCAGCACGGCCAGCCCGCGGTTGGCGGCGTCCAACGTCGGCCCGATCTCAACGGGCACAGTGGTTTTGGTAATAGTCTGTCCCGGCGAGAAGTAGCTGCCCTGATTGCCTTCCGACACCAGATCCACGTACTGCTCGCCGACCGCCGACACCGAATGCACGTTCGCCGACGCGTCGATTGGGATCTTGTACCGGTCGGCGATACTCATGGTCGCCCGCACACCGTCCTCGGTCGGCTCGACGGCGGTGACCTTGCCGATGGTTTCACCGCGGTACGTCACGTTGGACGTCTTGTACAGTCCGCCCGACGTGGGCAGCTCCAGCTTCAGCGTGTACTGGCCGATCCCCACCGCAGTCGGAATCCGCAGGTAGTACCAGCCCAGCGCAATCGCTGTGACCACACTCAGCATGGTGAACAGAACCAGCTGACGCCAGATGAAACGGGTCAACATTGCCTGTCCGCCCTTTCGACCAGCGGACCGCCGGGAACGTCGTTCGGGTTCGGGGTGTATCGGACGTCGGGGATCATCGTTTCGGGGTCACGACCGTAGGACTGCTCGAGCGCGCGCAGCGCTCCCGAGAATCCGGTCCCGGTGAGCATCGCGTTGTCGACCGCGCTCAGCGTGAGGTCGAGCGTCAGTGACAGATTGAAATAATCACCCCGGAACGACTTCGGCACGGCATCGAGATCGAACGGCTGGACGAGGATCAGCTTGAGCGCGCGGATCAAATACTGTGAGGCACGGCCGAGTTCTCGCAGCGGGCACTGCAGCGACAGCAGGTCCTGATGGAGGTCGCCCCGCGAGGCGGACAAGTATTGGTCGGCAACTTGGCTGAGCCGGCCAATCGCGTCCACCGCGTTGATCAGAAGGTTCTGCTTTTCGGCGAAATGCTTGATCAGCGGCGGGAATTCGGTGAGCACCCGGTCCAGAACGTCCGAGCGGGAAGCGACAAAGGCCAGCAGCCGGTTGGTGGAGTCGATCACTCGAATAATGTCACCGCGTTGCTCGTCGAGTCGTGCGGTGAAGGTGTCCAGCTTGCCGAGGAAAGCCCGGATCTGCCCGGCCCGCCCATTCACGACGTTGTAGATCTCGTTCTGCAGCGATTCGAGGTTCGGGATTCCACCGCCGCGCAAGATCAAGGCGAGACTGGCCAGCGTCTGCTCCGTCGACGGGTAGGCCGACGAATTCGTCAGCCGGATGGTGTCGCCGTTCTTCAGTGGCTTCGGGGACGGATTGGGTGGCGCGGCCAGCTCCACATGCTGAGAACCGAGAAGGCTGGTCTGCCCGATCTTGGCGGTGGCGTTTTCCGGCAATTTGACGCTCTTGTCCAGACCCAGCCTCAACGTCGCGACCCAGTTCGACAGCGTGATCCCACGCACCGTGCCGACAAAGACATCGGCCACCCGCACCCGGCTGTTGTCGTTCAGAGCCAGCGTGTCGGGCATCTGCACGTAGACGGTGTAGGAGCCGGCTCCGCTGCCAGGGCCGCCGGGCATCGACACATTCGCGATTCCGTGCCAGCTCGCGCACGACGCCAGCGTGACGGCAACCACCGGGAGAACTAGACCCCGCCGGGCCCGGCGCACCAGTCCACGCTTCACGGGCCACCTCCTGCCGGTGCGGACGCCGCCTCAGCGGGCAACGGCGGTCCTGGCGCCGCTCCGGACACTGGGGTCGGTGCGACCGGACCCGGGACCACGCCCGGCCCGGGCGGTGGCGGCGGGATCGGTCCCGGATTACCGGGTACGCCAATGAAGGGCGCCGGGCCGGGCGCCTCGTCGTACGCGTTCGGCGGTCCGGGCGGGGTCTGCAGGTTTGACTGAACCGGTGCAATGTCCGGGCCGCCCATGAGTTCGCCCAGCGATTCGGGGGTCAACAGGGCGGCCGTGATCGGCCCTACCTTCACGCCCTGCATGCCCGGCGCGGTAATCCAGCCGTGCTGAGTGTTCTTGTGGGACAAGGGTGTATCGGGCACCCAGATCCCGGGAACGGTGGTGTCCTTGTATCCGTTCGGCGGGTGCAGCCGGTCCTCGGAGTAGGCGACTTCCTTGGGGAGCGTCTCGGCGGTGCTGAACATATTGAGCCCGAACGGCAGATAGTTGAACTTGATCGCATCGAGAATCGGTGCGAGGTATTGCGCACAGAGTTCGGCGGATTCTTGATAGCCGAGCCGGCTGCCGGCCTGAATCATGCTGCAGAGGAACTGCATTGGGTTCGTGAAGTTCGGGATCGCCGGAATGGACATCACGGCACCGTGCGACGGGTGATAGATCTCGCTGAGGTTCGCGCTCAGCGTCGGAAGGACATGCAGGCCGGTCTCCAAACCATTCAGCGGCTCGGGCTGCACCAGCGTGGTGGTCACGGTGGCGAGGTTGTCGATGTCGCGCGTCAGCACCTCGCGGTTTTTGTCGAGGAACGGGCGAACTGTGGTGAGGAGACCGTCGAACTGCTGTATCGCGTTGGCCAGCTCATGATCGGAGTTGGTCAAGTTGTCGGTGAACTGTGCCAGATTGGTGTTCAACGCGACGAACTGCCGGTCATCTTTGTGCAGGGCGTTGACGAAAAGCGCCAAACTGCGTGCCACCGCGAAGAAGTCGCCACGCCCCTGGTTCAGCACGGTCAACGACCGTGACAGGCTGTCCAGCGTGGTGTTGATCTGTTTGCCCTTGCCGGCCAGCCCATCGGCATAAGACTCGATGACCTCGCCGAACGGTCCCTTGGGCTGCTCGGGTGTCGGGCCGAGTTTGGAGATGATGTTGGCGACGCTTCCGCGAAGTTGGTCCCACTCCGTCGGCACCTCAGTGCGTTCGATCGGGATCACCGAGTTGTCGGCCAGCACCGGACCACCTTTGTACGGTGGCTCCAACTGAATGCTTCGCGACGCCACCAGGGTGGGGTTCAGGATCACCGCCGATGCGTTGGCGGGCACCTTGTATTTGTTGGCGTAGTGGAAGGTCACCTTCATCTTGTCGCCGGCCGGTTCGATCTCGTCCACGGAGCCCACCCGAATGCCCATGATCTCGACCCGGTCGCCGGAATACAGTGCGTTGGCAGCCGGGAAGTAGGCCACCACAGTGTTATTCGTGAACTTTTTGTACAACTGGAATCCAACGAACGCGAGGGCAAGCGCCAGCGCGACGGCGAGCGCGCCGATGATCACCGATCTCCGCGGCCGCAGTTTGCGGGAAAAAGAGGTGCCGTTCAATTCTGGTTACCTCCCGTGATACCGCTACCGCCGGCGCCGCCCGGGTTGATGAACGGAGCCGGCAGTTGCTCACCCGGTCCCTGCGGCGCCGGACCCGGCGGCAGCGCGGGCGCAAACATCGACGGCGGCGGGGGCGGGCCGGCTGGCATCAGCGGCTCGGTGC
>NZ_JBAPMI010000197.1:0-3140 GCF_049278535.1 Mycobacterium sp.
GTACCACCCGGTCAACCACGAGGGCAAGAAGGGGCTTCAGGACTTCATGACGGCCGAAGAGGTTTCGGACGTTGTCGCGTGGCTGGCCAGTGACGGCTCGGCCACGATCTCGGGCAGCCAGATCGCCGTCGACCGCGGCACCGCGAAGTACTAGCCCGGTAGCACCAGCACCGGGACAGGGCTGTGCCGCAGGATCTTTGACCCTCGGGAGCCGATAAACACCCTGGCGATGCCGCCCACCGGCGACGTGCCGATGGCCAACAGGTCGCCGTCCTGCCAGTCGGCGGCATCCAAGGTGTCACCCCAGCCGTTGCCGGTGACGACCTGCAAGGTTACATCCTTGCCGATCACACCGTCGGTCTTCAACTGCGCCAACGTCTCTCGAGCATGTGTCGCGAGCTGTTCGAGGATCGAATCCTCGGTGCTCAACCCGACTTCCGGCGGGTACATCGTGCGGCCGCGGACCGCGAATGTGACGACCCGCATCGGGACACTCAGCTGCTCGGCAAGGGCCGCAACGCGTTCCACCACATGAAGTGTCTCCGGAGTACCGGGGTAGCCGGCGGTGATCCGAGTCAGAACGCCGGACTTCGATCCGCGGTAGCCGCGCGGGGCAACGGCCAGCGGCACCGGCGACGAATGCAACAGCCGGTCGGCGGTCGAGCCGACCACCAACTGGCCGAGCTTGCCGTCGGACGCCGACCCCAGAACGAGCACCTCTGGCTCGAGTTCTTCCACCGCCTCCAACAACCCGCCGGATGCCGATCGGTGAGCGACTTTGTGGAAGGTGACCTCCAGTCCTTCTGCCAACTCGCTGAGGCATGCCTGCGCTTGCTTGGCAGAGTTAGCCGCCAGTTGCTCTGCGTACTCGGCATATTCGGCGTCGATCCGGCCCAGCGATGGCGTCATCCACGGCCGGGGCACGACCGTGACCACCGTCAGCGACATCTTGAGCGACTTCGCCGCCTCGACCGCCAGATAGAGCGGGGACCGGCCGCCCTTGCCCGCCAGGTAGCCGACGGCGACGGTCACGGCTCATCCGTGTGCTTGGTGACGAAGTGATGATCCTTCGGCGCTTCATCGAACATGACGTCGTCGTCACCGGGCACCGCGGTCGGGATGTAGCCATCGGCGCCGCCGTCGTTCAGTGCGCTGTGCTTGCGTCCCCAGAACAAGTAGAAGAGAAGCACGAGGCCGACACAGCCGCCGAATACCAACCAGGTCTGCCAGCGCAGGCCATACAGCACTGCAGCGCACGCGAGCACGGAGAGAACGGGTGTGACCGGATAACCCGGCACCTTGAAGGGGCGCTCGAGGTTGGGCTCGCGAACCCGCAGGATTATCACGCCGACCGACACTGTGATGAAGGCGACCAGCGTGCCGATCGACACGGCATCGAGCAGCCAATTCAGCGGAATGAAACCGGCAAGGATTCCGGTCGCGACGGCGACGATGATGGTGTTGCCGACCGGAGTCATACTGCGCGGGTTGACTTTTGCGAACATCGATGGAAGAAGGCCGTCCCGGCCCATCGCGAACAGGATGCGGGTCTGGCCGTACATCACGACCAGGGTCACCGAGAAGATGGAAATCACCGCGCCTGCGGCCAGAAGCGTGCTGGCCCACGTCGCGCCGTGGAGGATGTTCTCCAGGATCACCGATAGGCCGGCCTCGGCTTGTTGGTCCGATCCGAATTCGGCGGCGTCCTGCGTGCCGAGGCCGGCGAAGGCGACCAGGATGTAGAAGCTGGTGACCACGATGAGTGCGGCAATGATGGCGCGGGGCATGGTTTTTTGCGGATTCTTCACTTCGTCACCGGCCGTCGATACCGCGTCGAGGCCGATGAACGAGAAGAAGATCATGCTCGCGGCCGTGGTGATGCCGGCGATGCCCTTGTCCCAGAAGCCGTGGAAGTGGTCGGCGTTGAATCCGGTGAGCGCGATAACGATGAACATCAGAAGCACGCCGAGCTTGATCAACACCATGACGGTGTTTACGGCGGCCGACTCGCTTGCGCCGCGAATCAGCAGGAACATGCACATCGCGATCAGCAACACTGCGGGTAGGTTGACGATGCCCGGCGTGGCGTCCCACGGGGCCGACGTCAGTGACTGCGGGAGCTGCCAGCCAAACAGGTTCTCCAACAACTTGTTCACGTAACCGCTCCACCCAACCGCGACCGCGGAGATGGACACGCCATACTCCAGAAGCAGGCAGGCCGCCACACCCATCGCGACGAACTCGCCCATCGTCGTGTAGGCGTATGAGTATGTCGAGCCCGACACCGGCACCGAAGACGCCATCTCCGCATAGCAGATGGCGGAGAGGCCGGCCGCGATCGCGGCGAGGGCAAACGAGACGAGCACCGCCGGGCCCGCCGCCGGCACCGCCGCGGACAATACGAAGAAGATGCCGGTGCCCACGGTAGCGCCGACGCCGAAGAGCGTCAGTTGAATGGTGCCGATGCTTCGCTTGAGATGGTCTGAGGCGCCATGTGCGACCGGGGCACCGGCCACCGGCCGGCGTCGGAGCAACTGCTGGGAGAAGCTCAACGAAGGAGCGGGCATGGTGCCTCCTGTAGGACTCGATTGAACTGCCAGTCAAGTGTGAACCCGCATCCGCGAGAACGTCGGCGAACTGGTCAATCGCCCAGTCGATTTCCTCGGCCGTGATCACCAGTGGCGGCGCGAAACGCAGCGTCTAGCCGTGAGTGTCCTTAACCAGGACACCGCGTTCGGCCAGCTTCAGGCTGATCTGTTTGCCGGTGGCCAGCGATGGTTCGATGTCGACGCCTGCCCACAGTCCCATGCCGCGCACCGCTACCACGCCATGCCCGATCAGCCCACGCAGCCGTGCGTGCAGTCGCTCACCTAGTTTTGTTGAGCGAGACTGGAATTCGCCGCGACGCAGCATACCTACCACCGTGCTGCCCATCGCCGCGGCGAGAGGGTTTCCGCCGAACGTCGAGCCGTGTTCACCGGGGTGCAGCACGCCGAGGACCTCGCGGTTGGCCACCACCGCTGAAACCGGAACCACGCCGCCGCCAAGGGCTTTGCCGAGCAGGTAGATGTCGGGCACCACGCCCCAGTGGTCGCAGGCGAAGGTGCGCCCCGTGCGGGCCAGGCCGGACTGGATCTCGT
>NZ_JBAPMI010000198.1:0-3317 GCF_049278535.1 Mycobacterium sp.
GCACGGCGTGCTCGACGAGTCGTGCGGTGGATTCCGAGAGCATCACCCCGCCCGGTGGGGCCACCGATTCCATCCGCTGCGCGAACCCGACCGGCTGGCCGGTCGCGGCGTATCCCAGCGACCCCGACCCCATCTCGCCGGCGATCACCCGACCCGAATTCAGGCCCACCCGCAACCGCAGCTCAACCCCGTCGCGGCGCTGGATCTCGGCCGCCAACCGTTTGGCCTCCTCCTGAATGGCCAACGCGGCCATACACGCCCGAAAAGCATGATCTTCCAACGCAATTGGGGCGCCGAACAGAGCCATCAGCCCGTCGCCGGTGTACTCCACGCTGCCGCCGCCGTAGCGCTGCACCACCGCGGCGGAGCGTTCCACGAGCTCGGTCATGATCTCGCGCAACCGCTCCACATCAACAGCCGCCGCGATGTCCATCGAGCGCACCACATCGGCGAACAACGCCGTCACCTGCTTGTACTCCGCGGCATCACCAGAATGCGCTGCCCGGGCACCGCACTCATCACAAAACTTCGCGTTCTCCCGCAGCCCAGCGCCGCACGCCTTGCACACCATGCCCGCCGTCACCTGACTATTCCTCACTCTCGATCATCGCTTCGGCCCAGGCGATGTGTCCTTCGAAGCCAAGCGATTCCGCCATCGAACGATAGCGATTCACCAAGTTGCGGTAGGCGACGTCATCGCCGCGGGCTCGGGCGAGCAGCGCGCGCAGCCGCAGCAGCGTGATCTCCCGCACCGTCCAAGCTTCGTCTGCCCGCAGGTTCGCTAACCAGTCGAGCGCCTCTTGGGCTTCGGCCAGGTCGCCCTCGGCGTCACGCTCCAGCAGCGTCTCCACCAGAACGCCGGTGCCCCAAATGCCGTAGAAGAGGCTTCCTGCCTGGCGCAGTTCGTCGACGGCGTGGCGGATCACCCCAATAGCGGCATCGCGGTCGCCGCGCCTGGCGGTTTCCCGGGCGGCCCACACGTCGGTGACCGGGATGAGGAAGAGCGCACGACTGCGCAGCCATATGTCGCGGGCCTGCATCATCAATTCGAGCCCGCGGTGACGGTCGGCCGCGGCGGCCCGATTCAGCAGCCCGACAGCCAACGTGTACGCGGCCAAGCCCATCGCCCGATCGCTGCTGGCTCTTTGGGCGGTCCGCACCGCATCCTCGCTCACGCGCACCACGGAGTCACTGGCCCGAAGCACCCCGTACTGCATCGCGAAACCGTAGGTCCAGGCGACGGCACCGGAAAGGGTTTCCGGATTGCTGCGTCGGGCCATTGCGACCGCGTCGTCGAGGTCTTGGCGCCAGCCGGGACGGCCCAGCCAGCACCGAGCGGTGCCGCGCCAGGCCAACGCAATCGCCAGCGGTGATCCCATTCCGAAGTCGGCGCCCTTGGCGGGGTCACCGTCGGCGAGGTCGACGATGGTCTGTGACCACCGCAAGATCTCGCCGAATTCACCGACGCCGAGCCAGTTGACGAACGTTATAAACGCCACCCCCATGATCGGGGCGGGATCGCCGATCGACTCCAGCAGCGCCATCTGTTCGAACGACAGCTGCGATGCCTCATCCGCGCGCCCGGCGTAGCAGAGGTCGGTGGCGAGCGCAGTCATCCCGATGGCCAGCGAGACGTGATCTGCGGCCGCAGTACACAACTCGCGCAGCTCCTCGAAGCGGCCCCGGCTCTCCTGAACTGCTCGGGCTTGCCAGTCGGTGGCACACAGCATGGTGCGGGGGGCGATACGCATCGACAATTGGTCGGGCTCATCGTCAGGTAGTCGGTCGGCGATGCGACGTGCCCGCTCCCAGCTGATCCGGGCCGCGGGGAGATCGCGGTTGGTTGACCACGCGCCGGCGCGCATGTGCCAGCTATACGCCGCGTGCAGGTCGCCGGCGGCCTGCAGATGTTCGGCGATCAGCGCCGCGTGTTCCTCCACCGAGCCGGCCTCATATTTTTCGATGGCAGTGGCCAGGCGCCGGTGCAATTCGGCGCGGTCGGATTTGAGCTGCGATTCGTAGGCCACCGCTTGGATTAACGGATGGTGGAACGCGTACTCGGCGTTGGGAGTGAAGCGCACCTGATCGATCAGCTCGACACCGAGCAACTCGTCGACCGCCGGGTCGATCCCCAGCGCGGCGAGCAGCTGCGTCCCGAAGCGAGCGCCGATCACCGATGCCGCGTTCAACGTCCGCTTGGCGGTGGCGCTCAGCCGATCGATGCGCGCCTCGATGGCAGCCTGCACGGTGGCCGGCACGCTCACCTCGGCGACATCCACCACGCAGACATAGTCGCCGCGCTCGCCGGTCAGCACACCGCGCTGCGCCAACTCCCGCACGATCTCCTCGGCGAAAAACGGGTTCCCGGCGGCCCGCTCGGCGACGATCGCCGCCAGCTCGCCGACCGAGGGATCCGAGCCCAGCAGCTCACCCAGCAGCGCCGCGGTGTCCGAATCCGCCAGTGGTGCAAGGGCTATCGTCTGAGCACCGTGCACCTGTGTCAGCGCTCCGTGGTACTCGGGGCGGTAAGTGATCAGTGCCATCGACGAGGTGCGCGGGATGACGGTGAGGAAATCGGCCAGCATCGACTCGCTGACAGCGTCGATCCAGTGCGCGTCCTCGATGATGTACAGCGCCGGTTCGGTGCGCGCCAGCGTCGCGGTGTTGATCAGGGCGGTCAACCGGCGCCGGCGCGCCTCCGGGTCGATCTGGGGCAGCGGCACCTCAGGGTCAGCGATGCCGAGCAGATCATCCAGCAGCAGCAGATCCTGCGGGTCGGCAGCCGGAATCTGACGCCGCACTTTTGCGCGGGCGGCATGACCGCCGAGGTCGGCCACACCGATGGCGGCGCGCAGTAGGCGGGTGACGGCATGGAACGGGATGTCGCTGGCGTGCGATTCGCAGAAGGCCCAGAACACCTCGACGCTACGACCGGTCGCGGCCGAGGCAGCCTCCCGCGCCATGCGGCTCTTGCCGATGCCCGGTGCTCCCGCCATAGTCACGACACCTCCGCGGCCGGCGATCGCGCGGTCCACCATGGCGTCGAGGGCTGCCATCTCCCAAAGCCGACCGACCAGGCCCACGTCGGCGCGCCCAACCGCGGCTTGTCGCGGGCCGATCGCGACCAGCCGGCGCGCGCCCACCGGTTCGTCGGCGCCCTTGATGTGCACCCATTCCGGTTCACCGAGCAGCACGGCGTGCTCGACGAGTCGTGCGGTGGATTCCGAGAGCATCACCCCGCCCGGTGGGGCCACCGATTCCATCCGCTGCGCGAACCCGACCGGCTGGCCGGTCGCGGCGTATCCCAGCGACCCCGA
>NZ_JBAPMI010000199.1:0-23479 GCF_049278535.1 Mycobacterium sp.
GTTGTCGCGTGCGGGGCCGGTGGTCGGATGCTCGGTCTGTGTGCTCACGGGAGTGCTCGAATCGGTCCTTGTCGGCTCCAGCCGTTGACGGTTCTGACGCCCTGCTGGATTGCGGCGAGCGGCGCGACATCGTCGGGGAGCCAGCGGTGGTATTGCTCCACCTGTCCCCAGTCCCGATACCAGTCGCCGTTCAGATAGGTCGGGACGGTCGACGTCCACATCAGTGCCTGGGTGAACAGGAACGGCCCACCGGACTTCGTCGCCTGCCACAGGTTCGACGACGCCGACGTCTGTTTGTGGTCAGGCTGGATCCGGTAGTCCGGCAGCTCGGCTACCCCGAGATGTTCGGAAAATGGCCGCTGGCAAGGGAAATTCGCGGCGGTCGCGATGTCCATCAGCACCGGCTTCTGCGGCCCGATCAGCTGCTGCAGGGTCTTGGTCACCGGCACCCGCGGCGGGGTGAACGCGAACCACTGGTCTTCGCTGAGGTTCGGGTCGTACGCGACGATTCGGGCGACGTTGGCCTGCGGCGGTGCCCAACTCATCGGGAAGCGCAGGTTGCGCCAGGCGGGCTGTGGCCCGATGTCGATCGGGAACATCAGGCCGAGCGGTTGCACACTGCCGTCGGGTTTGGTTGCGCCCCACTGCAACCGCAGCGACTGGCCGTACATGAAGTCGCCGTCCTCTTTGTAGGACCAGATGGCACCGGAGGCGGCGACGACGACCAGTGGCCGGTCCGGACTGCGGGGCGGCATCTGGTACCACGCCGACTTGGCGGTGGCAGCGCGGGCGTTCTCGCCGTAGCTGCCCATCACCGGCGTGCGCGCGGGGTCGAGGCCGAAGGGCAGCGCGGCCTGCGAGCCGTTGACGCCGGTCGGGCCCTTTCCGCCGGCGGTGCCGGCCGAGTCGGTGATGGACGCGTTCGGCTTGTTCGGCGACGCGTCGGAGTTGACCACGCCCGGCTTGGTCACCACCGGGTCGGACTGCAGGTTGTCGCCGACTCCTTGCGGCGTGAAGCCGACCGGGTTGTCGCCACCGAGCGGCCCGTCGGGGCCGAATTTCTGGCCCGCAACCGGTTGCAGCACACCCTCATTGGGGTCCGGCTCGGCCAGCACATCGTCGGCCATCGCGCAGCTGGACGGTGAGAGTCCGGAGCTGAGCGCGGCGAAGTTGGCCTTACCGGTGGTGTACATCGGGTAGCGCAGCACCGCGCCCTTGCCCAGCGATGCGACTTCACCGAACACCATGATCACGGCGACGACCAGCAGTGGCGTGGAGGCCAGCACGCGGTTGCGGCGGCTGTCGGTGACCTCGGTGTGCCCCGCGTAGTCCATCCGGAAGTGCTGCCACGCGGCGAGCAGGCCCGTCGCGATCGACAGCGCCAGGAACATCGACGTCACCGGATGACTCGCGATCACCGGCTGGATGTCGAACCACGGAACGCCGTAGTTGTTGACATAGAACCAGCCGTTGATGCCCGAGGTCGCCCACGCCAACATGAACAGCAGCGCCGTCACGTACAGCGTCAGGTTCCGGCGATTGTGCAGACCGATCCGCGCCACGGCGAACGCCGTGACGGCGCCCAGTGCGCCGGCCAGCCCGGCGAACGCGCCGAACTGGATCGCCCATTTCGTCGGCGTGAAATGCAGCAGCAGCAGTCCGATCGCGCATGCGCCGATCAACCGCCAGGTGGGGCCGCTGGCCACACCAGGGAGGCTGCCGCGGCGCAGCAGCACGACCAGCACGCCGAACAGGCACAGCAGCATGATCAGCACGGCGAAGCGCCGCGTCATCGACCCCTCGGCGTTGTTTTCCACCGTGAGGAAGTAATAGCGCAGGAACTCCTGATACCAGGCGATCGTCGGGCCGACCTTGTACTTGATCCGCGCCGCCTCGGCGACGGTGGCAAGCGTCTGCGAGCGGAACACCACGATGATGATCAGCGACAGCGACGCGGCCAGCACCGCCAGCGGTGCCAGCAGGCCGTCAGTTGCCTTGCGCCGCAGAATGATCCGTGCGATCGGCCGCGCCGCAACGAGCAGGGCGGCGACCGCGATCAAGCCCTGTGGCGCCAGCGTCGCGGTCAGCGTCGCCACGATGATCGCCAGCGCGGCCGGCACCAGCCGACGGGTGGCGATCGACGTCTCGGCAAGCACCCAGGTGACCACCACTCCCAACGCAATCAGCGGCTCGGGACGCAGGCCGTTGTTGAACGGCAGCCAGGCGGCCAGGAACACCGCGCCCGCCGTCCACACCGCCACCCGGTTGCCGGCCAGCCCGCCCCGGCCGGGGCCCAGCCGTTGCAGCATGAAGCGGCTGATGATGAGCCACGTGCCGATCGCGGCCAGCGTGGCGGGCAGCCGCATCCACACGCCGGCGGTGCTCACCGACGCCAGCTGGGCCAGCACCGATTGGTACCAGTCGAAGGGCGCCTCGGAGGTCCCGAAGTACCGGTAGTAGTTGGCCACGTAGCCGGCCTGCCCGGCGGCCCGGGCCATGGTCAGGTTGTAGCCGTCGTCCGATGTGGTCGCACCGATGACGTGCCAGAGCAGCAGCGTGCCGATCACCCCGGCGTCGGCCAGCCAGGTGGCGATCCCGGCGCCGAACCAATGCCGCCAGTTGCGCGGCGTCCGGTGTCCCGATTGCCGGTCCAGGACGGCGAGCGCGATGATCGAGGCCAGCACGGCCAGGCCACCCAGCGCCATCACGGCCCGCTTCAGCGAGGTCGGGACGACGATGAAGCGGGTGTCGACGTCGACGCGGGCCGACAAGCCTGGCTGCGCGGGCACCGCCAAATCGGTGAAGATCCCGCCGACCGCGGGCTTCTTCTCCGGCGCCAGCTTGCCGGTGGACCCGGGGATCCCGACGAAGTCGGCGCCGGCGCCGCCTGCGTCCGCCCAGATGTGCAGGGTGCGGCAGGTGGCGGCGGCAACCGCAGAGCGGGGTGCGACCGCGGCGACCGAGTCCCGGAACGCGACGACCACGGAATCTTTGTTGGCCCGAACGAACAGCCCGCTTTTGCCGGTTTCAAAACCGTTCACCGGCAGCGTCGACACCACCAGCCCGCCGTCGGCCGGCAGCGTGGCTATCGCGGCGCACGGAATCGAGATGTCCATCGCCCGCGGCGCCCCGGAGACCAGTGGCGCGGTGATGTCGGTGATGTGGCCGTCTTTGAGGCCCTGTGGCCACAGGATGGTCGCTGTCGTCTGCTTGACCGGAAGCAGTGGAACCACCGCGCACAGCAACGCTCCGAGGATCCCCGCGACGATGGCGACCACCCGCGCGAGCCGATGCGTCGATCGCTCACTCTCGTCGTGGGGCACGAGGGACGATGGTAGGCGACTTGACCACCGGCGACGATGCAGCCCGCCGAGCGGGCTGAAGAGGAGCCGGATCATCAGGCGCTGCGCCGGCTGGGTAGGAGGCGGGGTAATCAGTAATCAGTCCGTAAAGATCCAAACCGAATTCATAGAAATCCTGCCGCTGACGGTGCAGGTCAGTGCGTTGGATGAGCCGATTCAACCCGCTCGACGTGGCCCGATGCCCCTTTTGCGGCCGTTCGACTACTCCAGACGAACATGGTTTAGTAAGTCAACGGTGGTGAATTTAACCGAGCAGCAACAAATCACCACCGGCCAGTGGCGTGAGTTATGGAGTCCCCCCTACCTACGGACTTCTGCTGTCATCGCCGGGGGCGTGGTGCTGTATTCCACCAACGAGTTCCTGACGATCAGCATGTTGCCCAGCACGGTCAATGAGATCGGCGGCGAGCGGATCTACGCGTGGGTGACGACTCTGTACCTCGTTGGGTCGGTGGTCGCCGCGGCGACGGTAAATACGCTGTTGCACCGCATCGGCGCGTGCATCTCCTATCTGATGGGCTTCGCGGTCCTCGGTGTCGGCAGCCTGGTGTGCGCCGCCGCGCCGACCATGGAAGTCCTGCTGGCCGGCCGCTTCCTGCAGGGACTCGCCGGCGGTCTGTTGTGCGGTCTGAGCTTCGCCGTGATCAACGCCGTGCTGCCACGCGCGCTCTGGAGTCGGGGCTCTGCCATGGCCGCCTCGACCTGGGGCATCGGCGCGTTGGTCGGCCCCGCGATGGGCGGCCTGTTCGCTCAGTTCGGCGCTTGGCGGTGGGCATTCGGCTTGCTGGCGATGCTCAGCGTCGCGATGGCCGGGCTGGCCCCGGGACTGCTGTCCATGGACGGTTGCGAGCAGGCCACCGAACGTGACGCGGCCCGGATCCCGGTGCCATCGGTCGTCCTGCTGGGTGCCGCGGCCCTGACCGTCAGCGTGGCTTCCCTTCCGCGCAACAGCTTCGCGACCGCCTGCCTGCTGATCCTCGGCGCGCTGCTGGTGGGCGCGTTCCTGGTCGTCGATCGGCGGATGGACACCGCCGTTCTGCCCGCCAGCGTCTACGGCTTCGGCCCGCTGAAGTGGGTCTACCTGACCCTCGGCCTGCTGGTTGCTGCCACCAAGGTGGATCTTTACGTTCCGCTGTTCGGTCAGCGGCTGGCGCACCTGGGGCCGATCGTTGCCGGGCTGTTGGGTGCGTCGTTGTCACTGGGCTGGACGATCAGCGGACTTGGCAGCGGCTCGCTGAACAAGGCGCGCTCGATCGTGGCCGTGGTGATCGGTGCGCCGCTGGTAATGGCGGTCGGCCTGGCGCTGGCCGGAGCCGCGCACGTGCAGGGCGCGACGACGGGCATCGTCATCGCGTGCGCGTTGGCGCTGCTGGCTGTCGGGGTCGGTGTCGGTGCCGCTTCGCCGCACCTGTCGGCATGGGCGATGAGCGACGTCGACGACCCGGCGGAGGGCGGCGCCGCCGCTACCGCGATCAACTCGGTGCAGTTGATTTTCGGCGCGTTCGGCGCCGGGCTGGCCGGCGTGGTGGTCAACCTCGTCGACGGCGGCGGGGCGTCAGCGGCCCGGTGGGCCTTCGCCGTGTTCGCCGCTCTCGCGTTGACCGCCTGCGTCACCGCCTACCGGGCCGGACGCCGGCAGATCGCGTTCTAACCGGCTGTTGCCTTTATCGGCGTAGCTGTTCTATTGGCGTAGCGGCGCCGGACTCCACAGGCCGCTGCGTGTTGCCGAACCAAGGTCGAGTCGGGCGGGCCCGGCATTCGGGTAGTACGGCGTAAGTTGCTGCAGCGCACCCCAGTCGCGGGACCAGTCGTCTTTCAGGTAGGTCGACACGGTGTTCGGTCGCACCAGCAACTCGGCGACCCCCAGCGGTCCGCCGCCGTTCTTGTCCATCACCGGTGAGTTTGCCTCGGCGCCGAACCGATCGGGCAGAATCCGCCACTTCGGCCTCTCGTCCACACCGTTCTGGTGGCTGAATGGCCGTTGGCATGGGAAGGCAAGGCCCACCAGCCAGTCCAGTAGTACCGGGTCCGTCGAGCCGACCACATCCTGCAGCGTGCGCAGTCGGGGGATCCGCGGCGGAGTGACCGCGATCCAGTGCTGTGGCGCCAGGTCTTCGTCGTTGGCCACCACCCGGACCTGGGTGGCGTCCGACGGCAGCGCGGACAACGGTGCCCGCAGGTTGCGCCAGGCCGGCGTCGCACCGACGTCGGCAAGTCCCACCGCGCCACCTGGCTTGTTGTCGGCGGCCTGCTTGTCGGTGGCCCACTGGATCTGGACCTCGCCGTAGTTGAACCGGCCCGCCGCCGAGACCACGAGCAGCGGCCCGGCCTCACCCCGCGGCGGCAAGCGGTACCAAGCCGACCGCAACCGGGCCGGCACCTGCACGCCGGATCGCCAGCTGCCCAGCACCGGCGTCTTCGCCGAATCCAGGCTGAAGGGCAGCCGGGCGCGCGAGCCGTTGATGCCCGGGGCGGCGGTGGTGCCGCCTTCGGTGCCCGCTTCGCTGTTGACGGTCCCGTCGTCGCTGACGAAGCTGCGGTCGCCGGGACGCTCCATCACCGGGTCGGCGGACACCGTGGACGGGATGCCGTTGGGGTCGAAGCCCTCCGAATAGCCGTCGGCCAGCGCGTCGGCCACCGGCGCCGAGACGGGCGACAACATGCCCGCGTTCGGGTTCTGCTCGACGAGAACGTCGGTTGCCAGCCCGCAGGTCTTACCGATCAGCGCCTGCAGGTTGGAGCGGCCCACCGACCAGGCCGGGTATTGATCGGTCATGCCCAGTGTCAGCGACAAAACCTCGAAGAAGACCAGCGCCCACGCGGCAATACCCAACGGGGACTGGATGATTCGGGCCAACCGTGACTCGCTGGGCGGGTCGGCATCGCTACCGCTTTTGACGAAGTGGAACCAGGCGGCCAGCAGCGCGACCAAAACGGTCAACCCCAGAAATCCGGTGGTGAATCCGAAGTGCCACTGCGGGAAGGCATTTGACCAGGGCACGCCGAAGTTGGAGACGTACCACCAGCCGTTGACGCTGGCGAATGACAGCGCGACGACGAACAGCATCACCGTGGCGAACAAGGTCCGGTTGCGTCGCGAGCGCATCGCCGCCGCGGTGACCGCGACGGCGGCCAACGCCCCGAGCGACCCGGCCAACCCGGCGAACACCCCGAAGTGGTGTGTCCATTTGGTCGGGGTGAACATCATCGCGATGAACGAGATGATGGTGATTCCGATGATGCGACGGCTCGGCCCCGCGGCGGTGCCCGGAATTCGGCCCTTGCGCAACGTCATTGCCACCGACACGGCGAGCGCGACCAGCAACGCCAGCAGGGCGAATCGGCGGGCGATCGACCCATCGGGGCTGGCCATGAACAACCGCTCGTAGCGGAGGTGCTCGTCGAACCAGCTCAGGCTCGGGCCGAGTGCGCGCTTGAGTGCGGTCGCCTCCACCTCGCCGGTCAGCGTCTGATCGCGGAAGATCAGGATCACGTTCACGGTGACCGCCGCGACGATGGGCGCCAACAACGGCAGCACACCGAACTGCCGGGACCGGCGGTGAATGATGGTGCGCAGCGGTCCGATTGCCACCAGCAGCGCGCCGATCGAGGCGATACCGGTCGGGCCGGAGAACAGCGTCAGGCCACCGATGATGCAGGCCGCGGCCACCGGCAGCAGCCGACTGGTGGCCACCGCGCGCTCCACAGAACACCAGGTCAGCAGGATGCCGACCGCGATGATCGGCTCGGGTCGCAGCCCGTTGTCCAGCGGCAGCCAGACCGCTAGGAACGTGCCGGCCGCCGTCCAGGCCGCCGCCCGACTGGTCTTCACGGCATGCCCCAGCCGCGGGATGACCTCCCGGCTGATCACCCACCAGCACGACAGGGCCATCAGCAGTGTCGGCAACCGCATCCAGCTGCTCGCCGTGCTGACGTGAGCCCACAGTGCCAGCAGGTCGTAGTACCAGCCGAATGGCGCCTCGGGAGTTCCCAGCCAGCGGTAGTAGTTGGCCATGTAGCCGGCATGCTCGGAGACCCGGGCCATGGTCAGGATGTAGCCGTCGTCGGCGGTGTTGGCTCCGACGAAATGCCACCACACCAACGCCAGCGTGACCAGGCCATCCAGCCCGCTGATCGACCACCATCGCGGCGGCAGGAAGCGGCGGTGCCGGGTGCCGTCGGCGGTGTCCAGGATGTGCAGCGCGATTAGCGCGGCGATGGTCAGCGCCACTCCGAGCACCATCGCGGCCATCTTCAGCGGCGTCGGGGAGCTGCTGTAGCGGGTGTCGACCGTGGCGGAGAACGTCAGGCCCGGCGGGGCCGGTCCGCTCAGATCGGTGAAGACGCCGACGATCTGCGGACGGAAGTCGTACCCGCTGCGCTCGCCGCGCAACGCCGCGCCCGGATGCTCGGCGTTGGGACCCTGGGTGAGCCCGACGAACTCCCCGATCACCCGGTCGGCGTGCGCGGTGAAAACGAGTTGCTGGCACGAGTCGCTCAGCACCTGGCTCAACGGCGCGACGACCAGCGGGACGTTGCGCACGACGAGCACCAGGTCGTCGTTGGCGCGCTCGATCAGCAGACCGCGATCCACGGCCTTGGGTGCCTGCTTGGGCACGGTGGACAACAGGACCGTCTTGCTGCTGTCGCCGGGGCCGGCCAGGCCGGCGGCGGCCTGACACGGGATGCTGATCTTGAGGTCGGTGGCGACGTAGCCGATCAGCGGGGCTTCGACGCTGCCGAGCACGCCGTTCTGCGGCCAGTTCAGTTGGGCGGTGGTCTGTTTGACCGGTAGCAGCGGGGTCGCGACCGCCAGCAGGGCGCCGAGTAGACCGGCGACGACGGCGACCGTCCGGGCAGCCCGGTAGCTCCTGACCGCGTCGCTACCCACGGGGGTAGATGCTAGTTGCCTGGCATCCGCTGCCTCGGTAGCCATCAGGGTTTGCGAATGGCCAACACGAACGGGCCGATCTTGGTGACGGTGAACCGCGGGTCAGCGAAGATCGCGGCGTTCAGTTCGACGGTGTAGCGGCGCACGTTCGGCTGGTTGGGGTAGACGTCTTCGGCCAGCCGCAGGGTGTAGCTGCTGCCCATACCAGCAGACGTAGCGCCCGCAGAGCCGCCGTGGCGCATCAGGAAGACCGTTGGCGGGGTCCACGGCAGCGCGTCCAGGGCGTGCACGAACGGGTCCGCGGTTTTGAGCTTCGACCAGCTCTTGATCGCCGCCGCTCGCTTGTCGAACTGCGCAAGCGGGTTGGCGTAGTGCGACGTCAGCCCTTGAAAGCCGAAGTAGGGGTAGTAGGACAGGAAGCTGTAGTCGGCGGTCATCACCACCGTCTGGTCACGCGGTTTACCGGTCGCCCGGGTGATCGCGGTGTCGATCTCCGGGTAGAACTTCTCGGAGCCGGGCGGACGACGGTCGCCGCGCTGGCCGTGCCCGTCGGTGTCGGTGTAGGCGATGGTCAGGTCGGGGCGCAGCACATCGGGGATGTCCTGGCTGAACGCGATCGCCGCGGCCAGCCCGATCGATGCCGCGACCGGCAGCACGGAGCGGCCCCAGGCATGCTCACGTCCGCGGGCGGCCAACGCGCCCGTGCCTTCGATGAAGCCGAATACGCCTGCCGCGGTCAGCAACACCGTCAGGGTCGGCTGCAGCCGGAAGGACAGCAGCGTGATGCGCGCCAGCGTGGCCAGCATCGACAGCAGCGACCACAGGTAAACGGCGAGCACGCCGATGGTCAGACCGGCCGCGCGCACCGAAGATCGGCTCCGAACGACCAGCCACAGCGTGCCGAGCAGGCACAGCGCTCCCAGCAGGGTGAACTTCAGCATCGGGAAGGTCAGCTCGGCGCCGTCGGCCGGCAGGTAGTGGTAGGCGCTGCCGGTGTTGCTCACCGGGTCGTGAGCCAGCCGCAACAGGTACGGGAGCCAGGTCGTCGCGCCGATCGCCGCGGTGAGCACGCCGATGACCGCCAGCCGCAACAACGGATCCAGCGCGGCCTTGAGGCCGTCGCGCCGGCGAGATACCGCCAGCACCAACGCCATCAACAGCACGGTGAATGCGCCGTAGGCCAGCAGCAGCGTGTAGCAGGTCGCCGCGACGCCGAGAAATACCCCGGCGCCGATCACCGCGGCCCAGCCCCCGGATCGGATTCCGCCGCGCAGGCCCGACCAGGTCAGGATCAGCACCGGCGGCAGCAGCACGGTGATCATCGCCGAGTACGGCTCCGGCGAGCTGTAGGCCAGCGTCACCGCAGCAGTCGCAGCCGTGACGATCACCGCGTACTCGAAGCGGATCATCCGCCACCACAACACCAGCGCCACTGCGATCGCGATCGTGATCGAGGTGATCGCCCACGGCTTGAACATCTCCCAGCCCGGCGTACCGGTCAGCACGGCAACGCGGCCGCCGATCCAGAACCAGCCGGGCGGGTAGAACGGCGGCAACCCCGCATAGGTCATGTCGTGCAAGGCGGCGCTGTCGGTGAGCCGGGTCAGGTATTCGGTACGGAATTGCTGATCGACCGAGATGCCGAACAGGTAGAGCTTGGTCGCACCCAGCGGCATGCCCAGCGTCACCACCGAAAACGCGGACACGAACACCAGCGCCAGCAGCCGGGCCAGTGTCCGGCCCTTACCGCGCCGCCACAGCCAACCGGCGAGTAGCAGCCCGACGATGCAGCCGACCTGGCCGACGGTGGTCAGCGCGTGTAGTTGATTCGACGACGGGAACGCGGGCCATTGCACCCGGCCGATGGCGGTCAGCGAGATCACCGATACCGCCGCGGCGATCGTCACCGCGATCACCATGTGGCCGACGGTGGCCAGCGCGTTGCGCATCTAGATGGGCAACTTACGGAAGATCGGCCGCGGGATGTGCCGCAGCACCATCATCACGTAACGGAAAGTGCCCGGCGCCCAGACGAGTTCCTTGCCCTTGGCCGCCGATGTGACCGCCAGCTCGGCGACGGCTTCCTTGTCGACGGTGAATGGTGCTTCCTTGGCGCCGGTGGACTTCCAGTGCTCGATCGTCGTGGTGGTGCGCACCTGGCCCGGACGGATGACTAGCACACGAACACCGTTGGGCCGCAATGCTTCTCCGAGTCCGAGATAGAAGCCATCAAGGCCGGCCTTGGTAGACCCGTAGACGAAGTTGGACCGCCGGACTCGCTCACCGGCCGCCGAGCTCATGGCGATGATCTGCCCAAAGCCTTGCGCGCGCATCTTCTCGCCCAGCAGCACGCCGACCGAAACCGCTGCCGTGTAGTTGATCTGGGCGATCTGCACGGCCTTGGTCTGGTTTTGCCACAGCTCCTCGGCGTTGCCGAGCAGGCCGAACGCGACGATCGCCACGTCTATATCTTTTGGGTCCCCGCCTCCAAATGCCGTGTCGATCACCGTGGGATGTTGCGCGGTGTCGACGCCGTCGAAGTCGATCCACTCGACGGACTTGGCGCCGGCGGCCTTCATCTGTGCGACGGCCTTGTCTTTCCCCGGATGGCCGGGGAGATCGGCCAACACGATGCGGGCGTGCGCGTTGCGCAGGTAGCGCTCGCAGATTGCCAGCCCGATCTCGGATGTACCGCCCAACAGCAGGATCGTCTGGGGGTTTCCTACGGCGTCAAGCACCATTTACAGCAGCTCCAAACGTCGGGCCATGTCCGAGACGAAGACCCCGGTCGGATCGACCTTGCGGCGCACCGCAATCCACTCGTCGATGCGTGGGTACATGGCGTGGAAGTTGTCGGCGCTGACCCGTGAGTCCTTGGCCGTGTAGACCCGGCCGCCGAATTCCATGACGCGGGTGTCGAGCTCGTTCAGGAATTCGTTGACGCCGGGCTTGTTCGGGAAGTCCATTGCCACGTTCCAGCCGGCCATCGGAAAGCTCAGCGGCGCGCGGTTACCCGGCCCGAAAAGCTTGAAGACGTTGAGGAAGGAGTAGTGGCCCTGGGTCTGAATCCAACGGATGATGCCTTTGAACTCGTCCATCGCATTCGGCGGCACCAAGAATTGGTGCTGGGCGAAACCCGCAGGGCCGTAAGCGTATTGCCATCCCGTGGTCAGATCGAGCATGTGGTAGAACTGCGTCAAGTTGACGATCTTGTTCTGGTAGTTCCCGCTCATCCGGTAGAACGCCTCACCGACCATGCTGCCCGTCAGCTTGGTCACCACGCCGACCGGGAAGATGTTGGGCACCGCGGGCAACTGTGGGGCAGTGAACTGCAGCGGATTCTTGGCGAGCTTCGGTGGTAGCTGGTCTACCGTGGCCAGGCTGCCGCGGCTGATCGCCGCACGGCCCAGCTTGGGCGGCGCGCTGATCGAGTCGAACCAGGCGCTGGAATATGTGTAGTTGTCCTCGGTGCCGTCCAGGTGCACCGCGACCGTTTCGTCCAGATCATGAGTGGCGACGCCGTCGGCGATGAAGTACGCCGTCTCGGTCGGCGTCATCGCAATGGTGGCCCGCAGCACGATGCCGGTCAGCCCGTTGCCGCCTACGGTGGCCCAGAACAGCTCGGCCTCCTCGCCGTCGGGGGTGAGGTGGCGGATCTGCCCGTCGGCGGTCAGCAGCTCCATCGAGACGACGTGGTTGCCGAAGCTGCCCGCGCTGTGGTGGTTCTTGCCGTGGATGTCGCAGGCGATCGCCCCGCCTACGGTGACCTGCCGGGTGCCCGGCAGCACCGGCACCCACAGGCCGAACGGCAATGCCGCCTTCATCAGCTGATCGAGGCTCACCCCGGAGTCGACGTCGGCCAGGCAGCTGGCGGAGTCGATCGAATGGATCTTGTTCAGCGGCGTCATGTCGATCACCAGGCCGCCGCCGTTCTGGGCGTTGTCGCCGTAGGAGCGACCCAGCCCGCGGGCGATCACCCCCCGTCCGCCGGCGTCGGCGACCTGGCCAACCGCCTTGGCGATCAGCTCGGCGTCCGGCGTGGCCAGCACGTCGGCCACCGACGGCGCGGTGCGACCAAAACCCGTCAACCGGGTTTTGGTGGTCGGAATGTCGCTGCTCAACATCGTCAAAGAGGCTACCCGCCCGTCCGGCGACGATGCGGGACGCTTGCGTCCCGAGCAGGAGCCGGACTATCTGGCCGGGTCACGGTTCAGCGCAGCCGGAAGATCACCGAGCGTTGCACGATGAAGTTGATCACTGTGGCGGTGCCCTGCGCGATTACGAACGCCGCCGGAACCCGCCACGGCTCATTGGCGAACTGCAGGTAGAAGGCGTAGTTGATGCCGACCTGCACGCAGTAGGTGAGCGCGTAGAGCAGGCAGACGGCGATGAACCGGGCCTTGCTGGGCGGTGCCTGGAACGTCCAGCGCCGGTTGATCAGGTAGGCGGTTGTGGTGCCGACGACGAAGCTGAGTGATTTGGCGACGTTGACCTGTAGGCCCACCCGCAGCAGCAGCACATATAGGCCGAAGTCGACGATCGCCGACAGTCCGCCGGTGACGATGAATCGCCACGCCTGCGTCTTGAGCGGCAGCTGCGCGTTCGCCGCGATCTCGGACATCGGCGCGAAGTCTACGGGTACTTCGCTAGGGAAATTTCACGTCCAGCAGCTCGACCTGCTGTTCGCCCTGCGGTGTGGTGTAGCTGACCTTGTCGCCGGCTTTCCGGCCAACCAGCGCGAGGCCCAGCGGGCTGCTCGCGGTCAAGGCCTCGGCTTCGCTGTCGACCGAGGCCTCTTCGATTACCGAGATCACTTGCATCTTGACCACGTCGCCGTCGGAGAACCGCAGCTTCACTTCCGTGCCGAAGGGCAATTGGTTGTCCCCGTTGGATGGGGCCGGGCCGGCGTGCAGCAACCGGTCGAGTTCGGCGAGCCGCTCGTCGAGGCCGACCAATTCGTCGGCGCGCTGGATGGCATCGGCGGCGTCGGCGTGATCACTGACGGCGCCGCGGTCATTGCGGACTTCTGCTTCCAGCCGGTCGCGGCGTTCACGCAGCCGGGCCAACTCGGCGGAGATGCGTTCGCGTGACCCATCGGAAAGCCCAGAGGGCTCGACTTCTGCGCTCACCTGTCAGACCTGTCTGCTCGACGATGTGTGGCTATGGATTATTCACGCGTGCCGAGCTCATGAGTAGGCAATTCGCCCTTGAATTAAACCCAGCGCCGTTGAATTAAACCCAGCGCCGTCGAATTAAACCCAGTACGCGACGCGAGCGCGGTATTGGCGCATCGCGAATGCGGCCACCACCCAGCCCACGATCGTCAGCCCGATCACCACCGCCCAGTGCCGCAGCTCCTGATGCGAGCCGAGCAGCGGCGCGCGCACCAGATCCAAATAGTGCAGCAGCGGGTTGAGCTCGACGATCTTCGACCACTGACCGGCGCCCTGCTGCCGCAGGGTGTCGTCGTTCCAGATGATCGGCGTCATGAAGAAGAGCAGCTGCACGATCGAGAACAGCAGCGGGCCGATGTCGCGGAAGCGCGTCGCCAGGATGCCGAAACACAGCGACACCCACACGCAGTTGAGCACGATCAACGCCAGCGCCGGAATCACCGAAAGGTCCGCCCACGACCACGGTTTGGGAAAGATGATCGCGATGACGACGTAGATGACGATGTTGTGCGCGAACAGAATCATCTGCCGCCACACCAACCGGTAGACGTGCACGCTCAACGGCGTCGGCAGCTGTTTGATCAATCCTTCGTTGGCGACGAACACTTCGGCGCCTTCCAGGATCGAAGCGTTGATCAGATTCCAGATGATCAGGCCGAGGGTGACGTAGGGCAGATGCACCTCGAGTTGGAGATGGAACAGCTTGGAGTACAGGCCGCCCATCGCGACGGCCGTGGTCCCGGTGGCAATCGTGATCCAGAACGGCCCGAGCACCGAGCGGCGGTAGCGCTGCTTGATGTCCTGCCAGCCGAGATGCAGCCACAGCTCGCGACGACGGTACCCGTCGGCCAGATCACCCCAGGCCCGGGTCATCGTCTTGGACTGTGCTGCAACGTCAATGAACGTCACGACGCCTCCGGTCTTCCGAATTGTTCCCGGCGGCCCAACCGGCGTAGCCGCAGCCACTCCAGCAGACCTTTCGGGTCGCGACGGGACACCAGGAAGAACCAGCCGAACCGCAGCCATTCCTGGACCAGCAGTTTGCGCAGACCCGGCTGCGCAAGCAGGTAACCCCGATTGCGGTAGGTGAAGTAGCGCTTGTTGGCGTCGTCGGGATATTGCGTGTGCATCCGTCCGGCGAGGATCGGCTTGAACTCGGCCGAGCCGCATGGATGCAGGTAGGCGGCAGTCAGGCAGGTCCCGAACGCGAGCCCGGATCGGACCAGCCGGCGATGCATCTCGACCTCGTCGCCGCGAACGAACAACCTCAGGTCGGGGACACCGATCGACTCGAAAGCTGCGGCCTGGAACAGTGCGCCGTTGAACAGCGAGGCAATGCCCGGCAGCAGGTCCTGGCCGGGTTCGGTGCGCAGTTCGCTGACCAGGCGACGCCAGACCAGGCCCCGACGCAACGGGAACGCCAGCCGCTGCGGGTCGTCGGCGTTGCACACCATCGGCGATACCTCGGCCAGTCGATGCTTGTCCGCGCACGCCAGCAGCGTGGCCAGCACCTGGCTGTCCTGCGGGTGACCATCGTCGTCGGCCAGCCACACCCAGTCGGCGCCCAGCGCCAGCGCGTGCAGGATGCCGAGCGCGAATCCGCCCGCGCCGCCGAGGTTTCGGCGCGACGGCAGGTATGTCGTCGGAATCGGTTGACCGGCCACCAGGTCGCGCACGCGTTCGTCGTCGTCGTTGTCGACCACGATCAACTGGTCGGGCAGCCGGCTTTGAGTGCTCAAGGCGTCCAACGACTTCGCGAGTTCGTCGGGGCGCCGGTGGGTGACCACGACGGCGCAGACCATGCTCATGCGCGGTTCGTTTCAGCGAGCACCTCACGTACATGCCGGGCCGCGTCGTCGCCCTCATAGGCCCGCACGACGTCCTCGATGCCGCCCGTCATTTTGATGACGCCGTGGTCGATCCACATCGCGGTCTTGCACAGCCGGGCCAGGAATTCGTTGGAATGGCTTGCGAATACCAGGATCCCGGAGCGTTCGACCAGCTGCTGCAATCGCGTCTGCGCCTTTTTCAGGAAGTCGGCGTCGACCGCGCCGATGCCCTCGTCGAGCAACAGGATTTCCGGGTCGATGCTGGTCACCACGCCCATCGCCAATCGCACCCGCATACCGGTGGAATAGGTCCGCAGCGGCATCGACAGGTAGTCGCCCAGCTCGGTGAACTCCGCGATCTCGTCGACCTTGGCCATCATCTGCTTGCGGGTCTGCCCGAGGAACAGCCCGCGGATGACGATGTTCTCGTAGCCGGAGATCTCCGGATCCATCCCGACCCCGAGGTCGAACACCGGCGCCACCCGGCCGCGGACCGTGGCCGAGCCGCGGGTCGGCTCGTAAATGCCCGAAAGTAGCCGCAGCAGAGTCGATTTCCCAGCGCCGTTATGACCGACCAGCCCCACCCGGTCGCCAAGGTTCAGCGACATCGTGATGTCCCGCAATGCCTCGATGACCACCACATTGGACGCGTTACGCCCGATCGAGCCGCCGAGGACGGTCTTCTTCAGCGAGCGCGATTTGGCGTCGAAGATCGGAAACTCCACCCACGCGTCGTGGGTCTCGATGTATGGACCAGTCGGCGTCACCGGTTGTCTGCCTAAAGGTATTGCCCGGTGCCAGAACCGGATCCGCCGGGCCCACCGGGCCTGCTGACGCCAGGGGGCAGCCCGCGCTGCTCACGCATCTGCTCGAGCTGCGCGCGCGCGGCCATCTGCTGAGCGAACAGTGCGGTCTGGATCCCGTGGAACAGCCCTTCCAGCCAGCCGACCAACTGCGCCTGGGCTATCCGCAGCTCACCGTCCGATGGGACTGAGCCTTCGGTGAACGGCAGTGTAAGGCGATCGAGCTCGTCGCGCAGTTCGGGCGCCAGACCGTCTTCGAGTTCTCTGATGCTGGTGGCGTGGATCTCGCGCAACCTGTTGCGGCTGGCGTCGTCCAGCGGTGCGGCCCGCACCTCCTCGAGGAGTTGCTTGATCATGGTGCCGATCCGCATCACCTTCGCCGGCTGCTCGACCAGGTCGGTGATCGAACGGTCGTCGGAGTCGTCCTGCCCGGTCGCCATCAGCCGGGGATCGACGCCGCCGATGACCTCGATGCCGTCGTCGTCGTTGCCGTTACTCAATGCTCGTCACCTCTTGTCACGGTCTGGGGCTCAGTGGTGTACGGGCGTCGGGTCGCCACGCCATTCGTAGATCCAGGCTTCACCGTTGTCGTAGATCTTCGCCCACCACTTCGATTGGTCTATTGACACTAGTCCGTCGGGTACCTTGAACCCCCGGACTGTCGGGGCGCTGGTCAGGACGTAGCGAATATTGAGCGCCCGGATCGCTTCAGGCACCAGCGCGCGGGTCTCGCTGGAGACCCGCGGTAGCGCGTCGGCGTCGGCGTAGGCCCAGAAGATGAAGCGGTAATAGCCTGGGCCGATCTGTTGAGGGAAGTCGTAGTGCGTCCACAGCGGGTGCAGGTCGGCGACCGCGTACATCCACGCGGTGCCGTCGACGTTGGAGTCGCCGATCAGGGTCGTGCGGGCGCCCGGCAGCGTGGCCAGGTGGGCGAATGCATCGAGGTCTTTCTGGTTGATGATCACCGAGTCGTACTTGTCACCGAACAACACCAGATGCCGGTACAAGTACTGCCGCGCGCTGAAGACGGTGGTCAGCGCCAACAGCAGCACAGTGAGCGAAACCCACACGGGCGCAGGCAATTTGATGAATCGCTTGGCAACTGCGACGGCGCCGACGACCAACGCGAACACCGCCACGGCCGCCATTGGCGTCACCAGCATGGTCACCACGGCCGACAGCCGGCGCGGGTCGTTGTAGAAGAACTGGCTGAACTGTTCGATGGCGACACCAAGCGGATTACGGAACGGCGCCCCCGAATAAATGGTCGCCACAGTGAGCACCAGCCAGAGCACCGGCGGCCACCAGATCCGCCTGCACAGCAGGATCGCCATGCCGATGCCGCTCAGCACGATCAGGCCGTACTGCGTCGGGAAGTCGTTGAGGTGGCGGGTGTGCAGCAGCAGCGCGTCGATGACGCCCTGCTTGACGGTCTTGAAGCTGGGGAAGGCGTGCCCGGCGATGATGCCGGCCTGCTTGGCCACCCCGATGAACTGCGGCGCCAGGATCAACATCGTCGGCGCCGTCACCACGGACAGCGTCAGGAGGTCGGCGAGCCGACCGCGCACCGGATGCCACCACGCATCCATCAGCCACCAGGCCAGTGCGAACAGGATCACCACGAACCCACCGGTGAGATGTACCGAGAAGATACCGACCAGGGCCAGCACCGCCACCGGGATTCGGTCGCGATGCCGCAGCGTCGAGATGACCAGAACGAACGTCGGGACCGCGACGCCGTAAGCCGCCAGGTTGGGCATCGCCGCGGTGCCGAACTCGACGTAGGGCACCGACGTGAACGACGCCGACAACGCCGCGGCCGTGGCAGCCACGCCTGCGGCGTGCTCGGTGCGAGGCCGAAGCAGTTGCCAGGTCAGCATCGCTGCGCTGGACGGGAACAGCCACACTGCCGCAGCCACCGAACTCAGGGTGTAGCCGGTCGTCGGGGCCGCACCGGTCAACTGGCAGTACACCGCGGTCAGCGCATGAAACACCGATGGGTAGTACAGCGGTTGGTGGGTCTCGACGTTGCGCAGCTCGCCCATATGGGTCGACGACGCCTGCCCGGTGTCGAGGATGAAGCGCACGGTGTTTGCGTGCCAGACCGCATCCCAGGTGCTGGGGATGGATTGCCAGTGCACAATGCCTCGGTAGGCGGCCCACATGATCAGCAGCGCGCCGAGTAACACACCCGCTGCGACGGTCAGCGCCTGCCGCCGGGCGATGCCGCGGGCCTCGGCCTCGGCGTCGCGGTGTCTGGCCAGCAGGGGTTGCAGTGCGACCATCAGGACGCACACCACGGCGAGCGCGGCGAGCGCTGTCCAGCCGGTCCACGGAATTCCGATGGCGCCGAACGGAATAATCGCCAAAGCCACGATGCCGTAGGTCAGCGCCGCGCCAATTGCGATCGCGACCGGCCACGTCAGCTGAGCGATTCTGGCGACGATTGCCCCCGGCGCTATCAGTAAAAACAAAGCGATCAGCATCCCCGACCAGAGCCCCACTCGACTAGTATGGCTGGCCGGGTGACCTGGCTCGGGACGGCGGGGACGTATCCGGGCGCCCGCTACCGTCACGATTTTTCTTATTGGGCATAGCTCTAAGGTGGCTGGTATGGCATACGACGTTGCCCGAGTACGGGGATTGCACCCGTCACTCGGCGACGGTTGGGTGCACTTCGACGCGCCGTCCGGGATGTTGATCCCCGACTCGGTGGCCACCACCGTGTCGACTGCGTTCCGGGGGTCGTTCCCCAACATGACCGGTCCGCATCCGTCGGCCAAGCGCAGTGCCGCGGTGCTCGAGGCGGCCCGTCAGGCGGCGGCGGATCTGGTCAACGCCGACCCCCGCGGCGTGGTGCTGGGTGCCGACCGGGCGGTGTTGCTGGCATCGTTGGCGGACGCATCGTCTACCCGCGCCGGCCTCGGCTACGAGATGATCGTCACACGGCTCGACGACGAGGCCAACATCGCGCCCTGGCTCCGCGCAGCAAACCGATTCGGCGCCAAGGTGAAGTGGGCCGAGGTCGACATCGAGACCGGCGACCTACCGTCCTGGCAGTGGGAGGGCCTGATCGGCCAGGCGACGCGTCTGGTCGCCGCGACGTCGGCGTCGGGAACTCTGGGCACCTTCACCGACCTGCGCCCGGTTGCCAAACTGGTCCACGACGTCGGCGGGATTGTGGTGGTCGACCACTCCGCGGCCGCGCCGTACCGATTGATCGACATCGACGAGATCGACGCCGATGTGGTGGCGATCAACGCGGTCGGGTGGGGCGGTCCACCGGTGGGCGCCTTGGTTTTTCGCGATCCCGCGATGATCAATACCTTCGCGTCGGTGTCGACCAACCCTTACGCCACCGGACCGGCGCGACTCGAGGTCGGTGTGCACCAGTTCGGTCTGCTCGGCGGCTTCGTCGCCAGCATCGAATACCTGGCCTCGCTCGACGAGTCCGCGCGCGGAACTCGACGCGAAAGGCTCTCCACCTCAATACAATCCGCGACCACATACATGGACGGGATATTCGAGTACCTGATGAGCTCGCTGCGCTCGCTGCCGTTGGTGGTGGTGATTGCGCGGCCGGAATCCCGGATACCCGTGGTCAGCTTCGCGGTCCACGAAGTTCCCGCCGACCGGGTGGTGCAACGGTTGGCGGACAACGGGATTCTGGCGATCTCCAATGCCAGCTCGCGGGTGCTCGACGTGATCGGAGTCAACGACGTCGGCGGTGCGGTCACCGTCGGGCTCGCGCACTACTCGACCATGGCCGAAGTCGACCAGTTGGTGCGCGCCCTCGCTTCGTTGGGCTAGTTCGCCTGGCTCTCCCCGCAAGCGGGAGGTGCCCCCACCCGGGACCGCCCGCATCGTCGCCAGGCGGGGCTAGACCTTTAGGACGATCTTCCCCGTCACCTGCCCCGCCGAAAGCAGGCGATGCGCTTCGGCCGCCTCCTGGATCGGCAGGCGCGCCCCGATCACCGGCCGGACGCGTCCGTCAACAATCATCGGCCAGACCGAGCTGACCACCTCCGCGACGACTTCGCTCTTGCTGTTCGGCCCGGTTGTCGGGCGGCCACGCAGCGTGGTGCCGATGACGTGCGCGCGTTTGCTGAGCAGCTTGGCGATGTTGAGCTCGCCCTTAACTCCACCCTGCATGCCGATGATGACCAGCCGACCGTCGGCGGCCAGCGCGTCGATATTGCGGTCCAGATATGCGGCGCCCATGATGTCGAAAATCACGTCAGCGCCCGCGCCGTCCGTCGCCTCGTGTACCCGTTCGACGAAGTCCTCGTCGCGATAGTTGATCAAGATGTCGGCGCCCAGCTCGCGGCAGGCTTCCAGCTTCTCCGGTGAGCCCGCGGTGACGGCGACCCGTGCGCCCAGCGCGCGGCCAACCTGGATCGCATGGCTTCCGACGCCGCTGGCCCCGCCGTGCATCAGCAGCAGCTGGCCCTCGCTCAGATGCGCCGTCATCACCAGGTTCCACCAGACCGTGCAGGCTACCTCCGGAACACCGGCGGAATCGGTGAGGTCGAGACCGGCGGGATGCGGCAGCAGCTGCCCGGCCGGGACTGCGACGTATTCGGCATAGCCGCCGCCCGCCAGCAAGGCGCATACCTCTTGCCCCGGCGACCAGTCGTCGACGCCGTCGCCGACCGCTTCGATCACGCCGGAGACCTCCATACCCAGCAGTTCGCTGGCGCCCGGCGGCGGCGGATACAGCCCGGCGGCCTGCAGCAGGTCGGCCCGGTTGACGCCGGCCGCGCTGACCTTGACCAGTACCTCGCCGGGCCCCGCGGCGACGTCACCGACTTCCTGCCAGAGCAGTCGATCGGCGGATTCGGCGACGATGGCGTACATGATCGCCACGCTACTACCTGCGGATTGTCTCTGTTCCAAAGGCGATGTGTCGCATAGCATGACGTGATGGCCGCCCTCATTGCCGGCCGGACAGCCAGCGAGATGCCCGGGCTTGACATCGCCGAGCAGAAGTCATGGCAAAACTTCCTGGACTCCACGCTGCGCTTGTATGCGATGCTCAACCGTCGACTGACCGAGGCGCACCAACTATCGCTGTTCGACGTGAGGGTGCTCGACATGCTGGACCACGCGCCGAGCGGGTCGGTTCGGATGGGCGATCTCGCCGAGGCGCTGGCCTCGTTGCCGAGTCGGCTCACCCGCCAGATCCGTCGCCTCGAAAGCCAGGGACTGGTGCACCGCGAGGCAAGCAAGGACGACCGGCGCGGGGTAGTCGCCGCGATCACCGCGGATGGCCGGACGGCTGCGCAGCAGGCCATGGTGACCTATGCCGAGTGCGTGCGGACCAACTTCCTTGGCCAGTTGTCGCGGTCGCAGGTCGCTGCGATGGGGGAGAACTGCCGCCGGATCAGCGCCGCGCTGAAGCTCTCCGATAGGGCTTCGAAGACCTGACACCGCTAACCTTGTCCGCGGTGGCGTGGCAGAGCGGCCTAATGCACTCGCCTTGAAAGCGAGAGACGGCTAAAACCGTCCGGGGGTTCAAATCCCTCCGCCACCGCCCTTAAACGTGCCGCATGACCGCGTTGGCCAGATGCACACCGATGCCGAGGGCGACGACGATCAGCACCAACGCCATCGTCGGCCAGATCCACATCAGCCGCCCGCGCACCGCTGCGACGATGACGCCTGACGCACCGATCAGGATCGCGAGCCCGACCCCACCCCACGTCACGAGGTACGCCGCGTTGAGCGACCCGGTGTCGCAGTGCTCATTGCACGAGTCGGTGGCCATCACGAAGAAAAACGAGAACGACACCGTGCCCAACGCGGCGAGTGCGGCGGCCACGCACAGGATCGAGGTGAGGGTGATGTCGACGACAGAATGGCGTCGCGGCTGCATCACTTGACTATGGCGCAACCTGACTATGGCGCAACCTGCGGAATCTCGGCGGCGATGCGGTCCATCAACGCCGTGTAGCGCTTGACCTCTGGATCCCTGCCAGGCTTGCCGCTGCTCACCACGCCGGCGGCCAGTCGGCGGTCGGGGTCGGCCCAGATCGCGCAGTTGACCAGGCCGAGATGGCCGAACGCTGCTGGTGCGCCACGGCCGAACGGGCCGAACCGCTTGGTGCCGAGCTGGAAGCCGGTGCCCCAGCGGGCCGGGAAGAGGCCGGTTGCCACGTCCGGTCGCAGTCGACGGCATTGCCGGGTTGCGCCACGCAGTGTTTCGGGACTCATCACCCTCACGCCGTCGAGTTCTCCTCCGCGGCACCATATCTCGGCAAAGCGCGACATCTCGGCCGCGTTCGAGATGGTGTTGGACGACGGGATGACGGTCTTGAGGAAAAGCGGCGTGTTGGTGATCGGGATGATTTCGTGGGTCGTCCCGCCGACCGCCTTGCGGAACGCCGCGGCGATCGGGGCGGGCAGTAGCGGCGTCCCAGTGGCGTGGCTGTGCGCCACCAGCGGGATATCTTGTTCCGCAACACCGAAATTGGTCCAGCGGAAGTTCAGCGGGTCGAGGATCTCGGTGGCCAGAATCTCACGAATATCCTTACCCGTTGCGGCGTAGACGATTTCGCGCATCAGCGGGCCCCAGGTCAGCGCGTGGTAAATGTGCACGAGCCCCGGCCGGTACAGCGGCCGCAAATTGCTGAGTTGCTCCTGCGCGTACTCGTGGTCGTCCGCGCGCTTGAGGTCCGCCTTGGGGCCGGTGGGAAACGGGACGCCGGCGCTGTGGGTCATCACGTGCCGAATGGTGGTGCGGTCTTTGCCGTGACTGGTGTACGTGGGGATGTATTCGCAGACTCGGTCGTCGAGGGAGAACACACCGCGTTCGACCAGCATGTGCACCACGGTCGCGGTGATCGCCTTGGCCGATGAATAGACGCAGAACGGTGTATCGGTCTCCACGGGAATCTTCTCCGCATCGGGTGGGTCGCTCGGCGCATTGCCCCAGCCGTGCCCGATCGCCCGGTTCAGCACGACCTTGCCGTTGTGCCGCAGGCACACCTGGATGGCTGGATGCATGCCCGCCTGATACCAGTGCCGCGCGGCTAGCCAGATTCGCTCGACGGCCGCCGCCTCGATTTCGGAGTGGTCCTCGTCGCCGATCGCGGTGACGGTGTCGAGGTCGGCCGGGATCCGGACTTTGCCCCGCAAGTCAGCGTGGTCGGTCATGCACATCCCCTCTGAAGTCGACGATCGAAGCCCCTCCGTGAGGGTACGTGGCCGACCAACTCGCCAAGTTATCCACAGTTGGACGTTTATCCACAGGCGTGGGTTTGGGGGAGGTATCCGTCTTTGGGGCGGACTACGATTCGAACATGCGTTCTAGTAGTCGGGAAGAGGTCGTCGAAGTCTTCGACGCACTCCGCGCTGCCATGAAACGCGCCCTGGACCTCAGATTCGACGCGCTGACCACCCCCGAACGGCTAGGCCTGCT
>NZ_JBAPMI010000200.1:0-30489 GCF_049278535.1 Mycobacterium sp.
AGCTCCATCTCCAAAACCGAGTTCTCGTCTCGGTATTCGCGGTTGAGTCGCATCAGTGCAAACACCAGGATCGGGAACACCACGATCACCAGCCAGGCGCCTTCGGTGAACTTCGCGATCGCGAAGATCAACACCACCGTCGTTGCCAGGATCGCCGCGGACAAGTTGATTGCCAGCTTGCGGCGCCAGCCCGGATCACGGTGGCCGAGATGGTATTTCGTCATGCCGTAGCCGCAGATCGAGAAGCCCATGAAGACGCCCATGGCGTAGAGCGGCACGACCGCGTCGACCGAGCCGTCGGTGACGAGGACCAGGGCCGTGGACGCCACGGTGAGCACGATGATGGCGTTGGAGAACACCAGCTTGTGCCCGCGCTTCATCATCGGCCGCGGCAGGAAGCTGTCCTCCGCGACGAAGCTGGTCAACGCCGGGAAGCCGTTGAAGCTGGTGTTGGCGCCGAAGAACAGGATCGTTGCGCTGGCCGCCTGCAACAGCGCGAACAGGACATGTCCCAGGGTCCCTGTGCCGAAGACCGCCCGGGCGATCTCGGACAGCATCGACGGGTATCCGGCGGCGTAGGGAGTGGCGTGGGTGATGTGGGCCAGCCAGATGACGCCGAACAGCAGGAACCCGAGCAGACACGCCATCATGGTCAACGCCCGGCGGGCGTTCGGGCCCTGCGGCTGGCGGAAGACGTTGACCGCGTCGGCGATCGCCTCGACGCCGGTCAATGATGTGCCACCGTTGGCGAACGAGCGCAATAGCACCAAGATCGTGGCGCCCATGACAATGCCGTTGCCCTGGTGAATCGGCACGGATCCGGCGATGTGCTCCGCGTCGTACTTCGGCAGGTTTCCGAGGATTTCGCGCACCACACCGGTGACGATCAGTGTCGTCATCATCGCGGCGAAGGCGTACACGGGGACCGCGAAGAGCCGGCCGGCCTCTTTCATACCGCGCAGATTGCCGAACGAGAGCAGCAGCAACGCGCCCACGGTGATCTCCAGGTGGTACTGGCCGAGGCTAGGAACTGCGGAGACCACCGCTACCGTGCCAGCCGAGCACTGGATGGCCACCGTAACCACATAGTCGATCAGCAGCGCGGCCGACGAGAGCTGCGCGACCTTGGGCCCGAAGTTGGCGCGCGCCACGATGTAGGAGCCACCACGCTGCGTGTAGACCATCACCACCTGCCGGTACGACGCGGTGACCAGCGCCAAGATCAACAGGATGACGCCCCCGAGCGGAAGGATCAGCGTGAACGCTGCCAGCCCGGCGGCCGGCAGCAGTTCGATCAAGATCTGCTCGGGACCATACGCCGTGGATGACACCGCGTCGGGCGAAAGTGCGCCTAGTGCAATGGGATTCGACAGACTCTCGTGCTCGAGATCCTCATTGATCAGCGGTTTACCCAGGAAAAACCGCTTCCATGCATCCATGAAAGTCAACGGAGCCTTGTGCTCGTCAGCCCGATTTACCACGGTGGTGCTCTTCCCCGCCCTCACGTCCAAAATACTTACGGAAAACTTACGCTCGTGAACGTTAGCGTCTCTGTGGGGGATTGGGTTACTCGAGGGGGTGCTACCAGCGACTATTCACAGCCAATTATCAAGGTGTGCCGGTCGCGGCGGGCGGCAGGCGATCAGAACGTTGGTGTCGTGGCCTGAGCTTTTCCGGTGGAATCCGACGATCGACCGGGGGTTGCGCCTTCACCGTCCCGTATTGCCCGTGCGACCCGCGAACCGACGTCGTAGGCCAGAATTTGGGCACTTGCGCCCGGAATCCGGCTGATCACCCGCGCCATCATGTCCGCGGTGCGGTCATGCAGGAGCCGGCCGGCCAGCGGCGAATACATTCGGCGCGGCAACAGCACCGTGACGGTGCTGTCGGGATAGTCGTCCTTGACCTGCGCTACGAACTGCTGGGCGGCGAGGCCGAGTTGCCGATCCGCGCAATCGATCATCCGAAGCTCGGTGCGGTAGCCGAAGCGCTGCCAGCGCACCTGGAGACGCGCCGCGTGAGCCTCGTCGAGAACGAAGTGCACGGCGGTCAGCTTGTCGGCCTGCAGTCCCTTTGCGTAACGCATCGCCTCGACCTCGGCCAGGTCAATGGAATCGATGAAGGCCACTACGTGGTGCCGCGCGTGCACAGTCGTGTCGGGACGCTCGGCGCGCGACATCTCCAACACCGACGCCTCAGCGCGGTACTGCTTGTTAAGCCGTATCAAGATCAAGACGAGCGCGGGAAAGACCACCACAATCAGCCAAGCGCCCTCGGTGAACTTCGCGATCGCGAAGATCAACACCACGATCGTGGACAAGATCCCGGCCGACAGGTTGACCACCAGCTTGTAGCGCCAGCCACTGCCGCGACGGGTCAGATGGTGTTTCGTCATGCCGTAACCGGCCATTGCGAACGCGCTGAACACTCCCATCGCAAACAGTGGCACCAACGCGTTGACCGAGCCACCGGTGGCGAGCAGAAGGACCATCGCCAGGATGGTCAGCGTGATGATGGCATTGGAAAAGACCAGCCGGTGACCGCGTTTCATCAACGGCCGCGGCAGAAAACTGTCCTCGGCGACAAAGTTGGCCAGCGCGGGAAAGCCATTGAAGCTGGTGTTGGCGCCGTTGTACAGAATCGCCGCACTGGCCGCTTGCAACAGGAAATACATGACGCTGCCGATCAGCCCGTTGCCAAACACCGCACGGCCAATCTCGGAAAGCATTGACGGATACCCCGCCACATAGGGAGTCGCGTGTGTGACGAATGCCAACCACGCCACCCCGACCAGCAACAGCCCCAGAATCCAGGCCATGATGGTCAGAACCCGACGAGCGTTGCGGCCTTCGGGCCGTCGAAAGAGGTTGACGGTGTTGGAGATCGCCTCGACCCCGGTCAGCGACGAGCCGCCGTTGGCGAACGCGCGCAGGATCACCAGCACCGTCGCCCCCATCACCAGACCATTGCCCTGATGGACCGGCACCGCCCCGTCCAGGTGGGCGGGGTCGTACGTCGGCAGACCCCCGAACGCCTCACGCACGACCCCGACCACGATCATCAGCGTGAGCATGGCGATGAACCAGTAGGTCGGCACCGCGAAGGTCCGGCCGGCCTCGCGCAGCCCACGCAGGTTGGCGAAGCAGAAAACCAGCACTGAGCCGAGGGTGATCTCCAAGCTATAGGGGCCAAGAGCCGGTACCGCCGAGGCCACCGCTACCGTGCCCGCCGCGCACTGGATCGCCACGGTAACGACGTAATCGATCAACAGCGCCGCCGCCGCGATCTGCGCCACCCGTGGCCCGAAGTTCTCCCGGGCCACGATGTAGGACCCGCCCGCCCGCGTGTAGGCCATCACGACTTGGCGATACGAGGCGGCGACCAAGGCCAGGATCAGCAGGATCACACCGATCAGCGGCAGCAGCAGCACAAACGCCGCCATCCCGGCGGCCGGCAGCAACTCGACCATGATCTGCTCGGGGCCATAGGCAGTCGATGAAATGGCGTCCGGCGAAAGTGCGCCCAACGCAACAGGATTCGACAGCTTTTCGTGATGAAGCTCGTCGGTGATCATCGGCTTGCCGAGCACAACACGCTTCCACGCGTCAACGAATGACGGCGCGATCTTCTGCTCGTCGGCCGGACTTGTCATCAAATATTCCTAACCGATGACAGCGCTTCTCGCCGAAATCCATACGGGATATTCGGGCATCCTTACGGGATTCTGACGCCGGCCCTTTTTCCAGCCATGTTTCGAGTGGGCGACGGAAACGGCGATACCGTGACAAGCTGTGCAAGCGGCTTGAAATGATGGACGACGTGGCAGACGAGGCAAATATCGGTTCCGAAGCAGAAGTGGCAGTAGATCCTGCCACGGTCTTCTCCGCGCTGGCCGAGATCATCTATCAGGGCTCGGAGACGAACCAGATCTACGCGGCGATCTGCGTCGCGGCGACCCTGGTGGTCACGGGATGCGATCACGCCAGCTTGCTGGTACGCCGCGACGGCCGCTATGTCACCGTCGGCGCCAGCGACAGCATCGCGCAGCGGGTCGACGACATGGAACGCGCGGCCGGTGACGGACCCTGCGTCGACGCGATCGAAGAAGAGACGCCGCAGATCGAGACCGACCTCACCACGCCGACTCAGTGGCCCAACTTGGCGGCCCGGATGGTCGCCGAGACGCCGGTGCGCGGCGCGATGGGTTTCCGCATCCTGGCCGACAAGCGTAAAACCGGTGCGCTCAATCTGTTCAGCGACAAGCCAAACGTCTTCGACACCGAGGCCGCCGGCCAGGCGGTCGTGCTCGCCTCGTTCGCCAGCGTGGCCATCAACGCCGTCGCGCAGGGCGAAGACGTCTCGACGCTGCGGCGCGGGCTGCTGTCCAATCGTGAGATCGGCAAGGCCGTGGGGATGCTGATGATGCTGCACGGTGTGGACGAGCAGGACGCATTCAACATCCTGCGCCGGTACTCGCAAGACCTGAACATCAAGCTCGCCGACGTGGCAAAGAACGTTATCGAAAACCGCGGCAAGCCGATGTTCGATGGCGGCGAGCAGCCCTAGGGCTACTCGGGCAGTCGCAACTCGGGTTTTTCAACCTCTTCGATATTGACGTCCTTGAAGGTGACCACCCGCACCTGCTTGACGAAGCGGGCCGGCCGGTACATGTCCCACACCCATGCGTCGGACAGTCGCAGCTCGAAATAGACCTCGCCGTCGGCATTGCGTGGAACCATCTCGACGCTGTTTGCCAGATAGAACCGGCGCTCAGTTTCTACGACGTAGCTGAACTGCCCCACGATGTCTTTGTATTCGCGGTACAGCGAGAGCTCCATCTCGGTTTCATACTTTTCGAGATCTTCGGCACTCATCGGCTCAGCCGTCCTTCTCCATCCATGCGTGGTCGCCCCGCTCCATCTTTCCCCACCCATCATCGGCCTGCTCACCCGGCTCGGCTGCATGGCCGGGCGCTCCCCCGCAAGCGGGGGGGACCCCTGCACCGGGCGGATACCGCCCCACATCGTCGACCGGCAGACACTCGGCCACCGTCTGGATACCCGATCCGGAAGCCACCCGTCGCACGTTGATGAACGAATGCCGATGCTGCGGACAAGGCCCCAATTCGGTCAGCGCAGCCGAGTGCGCCGCAGTGCTGTAACCCTTGTGCACCGCGAAGCCGTAGCCCGGATGATCGGTCTCCATCGCCACCATCAGCCGGTCCCGGCTGACCTTGGCCAGCACACTGGCCGCGGCGATGCACGCCGCCGCCGCATCGCCGCCGATCACCGGCAGCGACGGCACCGGCAGCCCTGGCACCCGAAAGCCATCGCTGAGCACGTAGCCAGGACGAACCGGAAGTCCGGCCACCGCCCGGCGCATGCCTTCGATGTTGGCCACGTGCACGCCGCGCCGATCGACCTCGGTCGACGGAATGAACACGACGTGATAGGCCAGCGCGTACCGGCAGATCAACGGGTACAGCTTCTCCCGCGCCTTCTCGGTCAGCTTTTTCGAATCATCAAGAGCAGCAAGACTTTCCAATCGACTCGGCCCTAGCACGCAGGCTGCGACGACCAGTGGGCCCGCGCACGCCCCGCGCCCGACCTCGTCCACCCCGGCCACGGGCCCGAGGCCGCCGCGGTACAGCGCGGACTCCAGCGTGCGCAAGCCCGTCGATTTGCGGATCACCGTCCGCGGCGGCCAGGTAGTGGCCATGCCTAGTGATTCTGCTGAGGATTCACCGCACGCACAGCACCCCACCGCGAGGGCGGCCACACAATGAACCTGGCCTTGCCGATGACGTTGCCGACCGGCACCGTGCCGGCCATCGGGTCAGCGGTGCACAGCAGTCCGTTCATCGCATCGCCGGGGGTACTGGTGCAGTGGGCGCGGGAGTCGGCCGAGTGAGTGCGGTTGTCCCCCATCACCCATAGCCGTCCCTGGGGAACGTGGACGGGCCCGAATTCGGGTCCCAGGCAGGGGTAGACGGCCGGGTCGGCGTTCAGCGTGGCCGGATCCAGATACGGCTCTGTCAACTTCTTGCCGTCGACCGTGAGCCCGATGTTGTTGCGGCACTGCACGGTCTGTCCACCTACCGCAATGACGCGCTTGACCAAGTCGTTTTCGTCAGGAGGCACAAAACCGATGAACGACAACGCGTTCTGCAGCGAACGGATCACGGCGTTGTGTGAGCGGATGGACTTGTAACCGATGTTCCACGGCGGCGGTCCCTTGAACACGATGACGTCACCGGGGTGCGGCGAACCGAAGCGGAAGGTGACCTTGTCGACCATAATCCGGTCGCCGACGCAACCCGCGCAGCCGTGCAGCGTGGGTTCCATCGATTCCGATGGGATGAGGTACGGACGGGCCACGAACGTCAACATGACGTAGTAGAGCACCAGCGCAATGACGGCCAGGATCACGGTTTCCCGCAGCGCCGCCCGCTTCTTTCCGGCGTGATCGTCCGCGTCCGCCGAATCCGGCTCCGCTACGGCAGGGGGGCTTGTCGCGACTTCTGGATCGGCCGTACCGGAATCGGGTTGACCCTCAGGCGAGTCGGTCGGTTCAGTCACGGGTTCAGCGTAGCCAGCGTCGCCGCGCGACTCGGCAGGGCCGCCGCAGAAACGCCGCCCGCGCTGAAAATCAGCGCTTTTCCTTGATCTTGGCTTTCTTACCGCGCAGCTCGCGCAGGTAGTAGAGCTTGGCGCGACGAACGTCACCGCGCGTCACCACGTCGATGTGGTCGATGTTGGGCGAGTGCACCGGGAAGGTTCGCTCGACGCCGACGCCGTAGCTCTCCTTGCGAACGGTGAAGGTCTCGCGGACCCCGCCACCCTGGCGGCGCAACACGACACCCTTGAACACCTGGATGCGCTCTTTGGCGCCCTCGATGACTTTCACGTGCACATTGATCGTGTCGCCGGGATTGAAGGCCGGGAGGTCGTCGCGCAGCGACGTCTTGTCGACGAAGTCCAGCGTGTTCATGGCGGAAGACACTTCCTTGCGGTCGCGGCTGCGTGCTGCTGCTCACCGCTGCGAACGGGTGGGCCGGCAACCTAGCCGATGGGTTTCGGGCATCTGGGTCATCTCGCGATAAGCGGGAGCGGGCCGTCCGGCCGACAACCGCTGGAGACAACTGGTCAATTGTGCCAGATCGGGCCCACGCAGCGAAATCACGACGAATCGCGGCTGCGGATTCCCCCGTCCTGACGTGGGCGACTGGTACACATGACCGTGAAATGACCATGCGAATGCGGCTGCCGATCTTACTGATCGCCACCGCGGCGATGCTGACGACGTCGGCCACGAGCTGCGCAAAGGTGTACGGCTCGCCCGCGCGTCCGGCGCCGGCCGTCCCCGAATCACCGCCGGGGGTGGCGGCCGCCGCGTTCGACGGATTGCCGGCCCGTATCGCGCAGGCGACCGAGGCCGCCGCCGCAGACGGCGCCATCATCTCGGTTGCGGTGCTCGACCGGGTCACCAACCAGATGCTTTCCAACGGCAACGACCAGCTGGTCGCGATCGCATCGGTGGCCAAGCTATTCATCGCCGACGATCTGCTGGCGCAGGGATCAAGCGGCCCCGACCCTGCCCTCGCGTCGCCGGACCGCCCGGCGCTGGACAGCATGCTGCGCTCCTCCGACGATGACGCCGCGGAGACATTCTGGGCCGCGCGCGGCGGCGAGACGATCATCGACGACGTCGTGGGCCGGTACGGGCTGAGGTCCACCACCGCGCCCGGCGACGGGCAGTGGTGGAACACGATGAGCTCGGTCTCCGACCTGGTCCACTACTACGACGCGCTGCTCGACGGGTCCGGTGGGCTGTCGCGCGAGCGCTCGCAGGTCATCATCAACGACCTTGCCGGCTCCACGGCTACCGGGGCCGACGGCTACCCGCAGCGATTCGGCATTCCCGACGGGCTCTACGCCGAACCAGTCGCCGTCAAGCAGGGATGGATGTGCTGCATGGACGGCGGCAGCTGGATGCACCTGTCGACGGGCATCGTCGGCGCGGACCGGCGATACGTCATGGTGATCGAGTCGCTGCAACCCTCAGACGACGCCACCGCGCGGGCGACGATCACCCAGGCGGTCAAGACGATGTTTCCGTCCGGGCGGATCCGCGCCTAACCGCGGTCCGGACGCCACAGATCGGGACGGCGTTCGCGGGTCCGTTGCTCAGCGGCCTGCCGCCGCCACTCCTGGACGCGGACATGATCGCCGGACAACAGCACCTCGGGGACGTCGAGTCCGCGCCAGCTCGGTGGCCGGGTGTACGACGGACCCTCGAGTACACCCCCAGAATGCGAATCGTCTTGGTGAGAAAGAGGATTGCCCAACACGTTTGGCATCAGGCGCAGTACCGCTTCGATCATGACCAGCGCCGCGGACTCCCCTCCCGGCAAGACGTAGTCTCCGATCGACACCTCTTCCACCCGCATCCGGGTGCCGGCTTCCTCGACGACCCGCTGGTCGATCCCCTCGTAACGGCCACACGCGAACACCAGATGCGATTCGCCGCCCCATCGTTGCGCGGTCGCTTGCGTGAATAATGTGCCCGCAGGCGTCGGAACCACGAGAAGCGTTTCCTGCGAACAGATCTCGTCTAGCGCCTCACCCCACACCGGCGCTTTCATCACCATCCCGGGACCGCCGCCATATGGCGAGTCGTCGACCGAGCGGTGCACGTCGTGCGTCCACCGACGCAGGTCGTGCACGTCGAGCTGGACCAGGCCTGTTTCTATCGCCTTGCCCGGCAACGACTCTCGCAGCGGATCCAAGTATGACGGGAAGATCGTCACGACGTCGATTCTCATCACGTTGCGCCCTCAGCTCTCCAGGTCCAGGAGCCCCTCGGGCGGATCGATGTCAACAACACGATCCTCCAGTGACACCGACGTGACGATCGCGCTGACGAACGGCACCAGCAACTCGCCGCCCTCGTCGCGATTGACCGCCAGCAGTTCACCGCCCGCGGTGTGTAAAACCTCGGCGATGACTCCGATTTCGCGGCCCGCGGTGCTGCGCACTCGAAGACCCTCGAGCTGGTGGTCGTAGAAGGTATCCGCCTCGTAGATGGGCGGCAGGTCCGTGGAGTCGATGACGAACCTGCTGCCCCGCAGGGCGTCGGCGGCATGACGATCGGCGACGCCGGACAACCGCACGAGGAGGCGGTTGCCATGCGGCCGCACCGTTTCGATGGCGTAGTTGTGCTCGCGACGATCAGAACCCTTGGCGCGCAACACCGCGCCGGGTGCGAACCGCAGCTCCGGGTCATCGGTGCGCACTTCGACGACGAGTTCACCGGTGACGCCGTGCGCTTTGACGACGCGCCCGACTGTCAACTCCAAGGGAGTTCTCCGCTACTGGTCGGTGTCCACCACGTCGACGCGAATGCCGCGACCGCCGATTCCTGCGACGAGTGTGCGCAGCGCGGTCGCGGTACGCCCACCGCGACCGATCACCTTGCCCAGATCGTCGGGGTGAACGTGCACCTCGACGGTCCGGCCACGCCTGCTGGTCACCAGATCGACGCGTACATCATCAGGGTTGTCGACGATCCCGCGGACCAGATGCTCGACGGCGTCGACGACGACGGTACTCATGGTGGTGGTCAGCTTTCGTTCGCCGGTGCGGCCTGCTCGCCGTCGGCAGCCGGCGCGGCCTCAGCGGCCGGCGCAGCCTCATCGGCCGGCTTCTCAGCAGCCGGCGCAGCCTCATCGGCCGGCTTCTCGGCGTCGCCGGCTTTCTCGGCGGCGGCCTTCTTCGCCGGAGCCTTCTTCTTCTTCGGCGCCGCAGCCTCGGTGTCGGGACCACCATCGGCGGCGGCCAGGGCGGCGTTGAACAGCTCGAGCTTGCTCGGCTTGGGCTCGGCGACCTTCAGCCTGCCTTCAGCGCCGGGCAGCCCCTTGAACTTCTGCCACTCGCCGGTGATCTTCAGCAGCTTGAGGACCGGCTCGGTGGGCTGAGCCCCCACCGACAGCCAGTACTGGGCGCGCTCGGAGTCGATCTCGATCAGGCTCGGCTCCTGTTTGGGGTGATACCGGCCGATCACCTCGATGGCCCGTCCCTCACGGCGAGTCCGCGAGTCGGCGACTGCGATGCGGTACTGCGGGTCGCGGATCTTTCCGAGCCGGGTGAGCTTGATTTTTACAGCCATGGTGACGCAACTTCTCCTACGGGTGTCACGCTGCAATTCAGCGATCCGGGCGGATGCCAGAATCCGGTTTTGCCGCACGTGTGTGACCGCCGGACAAGCACCGCGGTGACGGTGGGTCGCGCGGCGGACAGCCGCCTATTGTGCCAGAGCGGGCGTGAAGTCAGAAATTGACGCCGACGGCTGATCTACATGACCTTCTGGAGGCACTTGCTTTCCACCCGGCGAGTCATCCGCCACCCACCCGCGGTGCGGACGAACTCGTCGTCGTACCACAACGCGCAGAACATCACCTGTTCCTTCTCGCCGCCCAGCACCATCGGGTTGAAGCAGAACGTCCGTGACGACGCGGTGTCGCCGTCGAGGCGCGCCGAGAAGTTGCCGAGCATGTGGGCGTACATCGGGAAGTTCGGCAGGACCTCCGCCAACCAGGCCTTCACCTCCGGATAGCGGCCTTCGATGCCGCCGAGAGCGGTGTAGTCGATATAGGCGTCCTGGGTGAACACCGCGTCGAGGTCGTCGAAGCGACGCGTGTCGATCGCGGTCGAGTAATCAACGAGTAGCTGCTGGATTTCCAACCGGTCCGAGATTTCCGCGTGGCTCAACATGAGTCGATTGAACACGACATGGCGGTTGGTGCTGAAGCGCCGTCAGCATTTTGATGTCTGTCAGTTCCCCTGCGTTTCAGTATTTTTACCGAGTTTCGCGCTGACGGCGGCAGGCGGCGCACGGAAGCTGATGGCCAGCCGGTTGTAGGTATTCATCATCCCGATAGCGATCGTCAGGTCGACCAGTTCCTTGTCCTCGAAATGCTCCGAGACCTGCGCATAGGCGCTGTCGGGCGCACCGGTGGTCGATATCCGGGTAACGACCTCCGCCCAGGCCAGGGCGGCGCGTTCCCTGGCATCGAACAGTTCACCCGCTTCCTCCCACACCGGAACCAGGGCGATAGTTTCGGTCGGAACTCCCAATTCGCGCAGTTCCCTCGAGTGCATGTCGATGCAATAGGCACACCCGTTGATCAGCGACACCCGCAGGTACACGAGGGTCAGTAGCACCGGCGACAAACCCGATTGGGCCACATAGGCATGAACGCCACCGAGTGCTTTCACACCTCGCGGAGCGGCCTGTGCGTAGTCCATTCGTTCACTCATCGTTGTCTCCGGGATTCTTTAAAGCGGCAGCGGCGAGGCTATGCCGTGTGGGGTGCGGATACTTCGACCAACGTGGAGAGGCGGAAATCTCTTCCAGGCTCACATGGGCCGATTGAACACCTCCGCGGGCGACGGCAGAGTGTGCGGGCCGGTAGTGTGCGTGCCCATGCGGAAGCTTCTCGCCGCAGTCGCGGCTGCCTGCTCCATTATCGGCTCCGGCGCAACTGCGTGGGCTGACGCCGGCGTTCAACCGGTCGGGTCGGTGCCCATCCCCGATGGCCCGGCGCAGACCTGGCTGGTCGCGGATCTCGATTCGGGTCAAGTGCTGGCGGCACGCGACGAGAACCTTCGCCATCCGCCCGCCAGCACCATCAAGGTGTTGTTGGCGCTGGTGGCCCTCGACGAGCTGAGCCTGGACTCGACCGTGGTCGCCGATCCGGCCGACAGCCAGGTCGAATGCAACTGTGTGGGCGTCAAGGCCGGTCGCACATACACCACGCGCCAGCTGCTGGACGGGCTGTTGCTGGTGTCGGGCAACGACGCGGCCAACACACTGGCGCACATGCTGGGTGGCCAGGGCGCCGCGGTGGCCAAGATGGACGCCAAAGCGGCATCGCTGGGCGCGGTGAACACCCATGCGTCGACCCCGTCGGGTCTGGATGGGCCTGGTGGATCGGGTTGGTCGACGGCCCACGACCTGGCCGTCATCTTCCGCGCGGCGATGGCCAACCCGGTGTTCGCCCAGATCACCGCCGAGCCGTCGGCGATGTTCCCCGGGGATAACGGCGACCACCCAATCGGCAACCACGATGAGTTGTTGACGCGCTATCCCGGTGCGATCGGCGGCAAGACCGGCTTCACCGATGCCGCACGCAAGACCTTTGTCGGCGCCGCAGCTCGAGGGGGCCGCCGCTTGGTGGTAGCCATGATGTACGGCCTGGTGCACGAGGGCGGACCAACCTACTGGGATCAGGCCGGTGGTCTGCTTGACTGGGGCTTCGCCCTCAGCCCCCAATCGGGGATCGGCACGCTGTAGGTCGTTGACGACACCCGCCGCGCTTTCGGCTAGTCTTCCAGTGCCGTGGCAATCTATTGCACAAGAGTTTAATAGATTGCCCGCGACGTCCGGTCGACAGATGTCGACACTGTCCGTGGGTTGAGTCGACAGCCATTGCCAACGATGTCCGCGTCGTTTGTAGCCGGCGCCGGTGTCCGTAAGGAATGAGAGATCGATGATGGCCGAAAACCAACAGGCGGCATCAGGTTCGCCACCTCAATCCGACAAAGACGACTTCAGCACCCGCGAATCTGAGGTCGAGGAGCTGGCCGTGGTAGCCGTCAGCGGAAGCGTGGACATGCTCACCGCTCCCGGGCTGGCCGAGGCTATCGACTCCGCGCTCGCCAAAAAGCCGAAAGGCCTCATCGTCGACTTGTCGAAAGTCGAGTTTCTCGGCTCGGCCGGCATCAGCGTCTTGATGAAGACCCGCGACAACCTCGGCGAGTCGACCCCGTTCTGCGTGGTCGCCGACGGGCCCGCCACGCACCGGCCGCTCACCTTGCTGGGCATCCACGAACTTATGAGCCTGTGCCGCCGGCTGGACGACGCGGTCAGCAAACTCACTGACAGCTAGCCGGTCAGGCCGGCAGGCCGATCCCGCTCAACAACGACGACAACAGCGCGATCCGCCTGTCCTCGATGTCGGGTTGCGGCAGCACCGCCCGAAGCATCGCCGCTCCGTCAAAGGCGTTGGTCAATAACGCCACCAGGACCGGGAACGTGTCCGGCGAGAAACTCTCGGCACCGGGTAAGACGCGCGCGGCGTCGCAGATCTTGCTGGTGTACTGCTCGAGAACGTGTTGCAGAGTGGCATTGAGCTTTTCGTCGGTGCGCGCGGCAATCATCAGCTCGTAGAGCACCGCGTTGGTGGAGCTGCTGGTGATATCACGCAGGATTGTCAGTCCCGCCTCCAGCGCCAGCCGGTCGGACGGTATCGCGGCGACCTGCTTGGTGAACGAATCCAGCTGGCGCCGAAGCACTTCGTACGCGGTGGCCGCCATGAAGTCGCCCATAGTGTCGAAATGCCGGAACAGGGCGCCGACGGAAACCCCGGCGCGCTTGGTGATCACGGCCGCAGAGGCCCGCGCGTATCCGACCTCGACGATCGTCGCGATGCTGGCCTCGAGCAGTCGCGCCACCGTCTCTTCGCGGCGCTGCTGCTGGGTCCTTGCCATCTGCAATACCTACGCGTTCGAGCCGGCAAGCTGTGGTCGGCCCGCACCGGCCCGCAAGTAGCGACCGGATTTCACCGTCTTCCCGTAACCCTCACGGAATTCGCCGTTGCGGAACACGATTGCACCGCCCACACCGGTGGCCACGACCGTGGCGTCGTTGCGATTGACCATGCGGCTGAGGTCTCCGTAGAACGGGACCTTCTCCTCGTGATAGGAGTCCACCGAGTCGTCGAGGCTGGCGGGATCGATGACAACGAAGTCGGCGCGGTCACCTTCCCGCAGCGTGCCGGCGTCCAGGCCGAACCATTCGGACACCTCGCCGGTAAGGCGGTAGACCGCGTGCTCGATGGTCATGAACGGCTCACCGTCGCGGTAGCCGTCCAGCACACGCTTGAGCAGTCGCAGAGAGGAGTTGTAGAACGCCATGTTGCGAAGATGCGCTCCGGCGTCGGAGAAGCCCATGTGGATGCTCGGCTCGATGGCCAGCTTGTTCAGCTGCTTGGGCCGATGGTTGGCGACGATGGTCGTCCAGCGCACGTTGCGCTCACCGTTTTCGACCAGGACATCGAGGAACGCGTCCAGTGGGTGCAGCCCGCGCTCCTTGGCGATCGCTCCGAAGCTCTTGCCGATCAGTGCCTGGTCGGGGCATTCGACAATCACCGCTTCGTGAAAGTCTTTGTGCCACAGCGACGGTCCGAGCTTGACACGGTCGAACTGGCGACGGAACTTGCGGCGGTACTCCGTGTCGGCCAGTAACTCGTTGCGCTCCAGCTGGTCTCGTAGGTGCAGCGCCGCAGTTCCGGCGCCGAACTCTTCGAAGACCGGTAGGTCGATGCCGTCGGAATACAGCTCGAAGGGCACCGGTAGGTGCTGGAAACGCACCTTCGAGCGCAGAACGAAGTTCATCAGCCGGGTGCCCAAACCAAAGACGTGCACAGCCAACGGCATCGACTTGGCGTCGGCCGATACCAGCAGGCTCATCCGAACCGCCTTGCGCAGCCCGAACAGTGGGCTACTGGACAGGAAGAACAGCAGACCGGATTCGGCTTTGGCGACGTTGGGCGCGCTTTGCAGAATCCGGCCACGCTTGCGCAGCACCTTGATCAGCTTGCGGCGTTCCCGCCATGTCGCGAAGGTGGACGGCAGCGCACGGGAGCGGAAGCGGTCACCGTCGAGTTTGTCGATCGCCGCGTCCATCCCGGACATGCCGAGCATGCCGGCCTCGAGCGCGTCGTCCAGCAACGCGGCCATCTTGTCGAGCTCGGCGTCGGTGGGCTCCACGTCGCGGGTGGTGGCGCGCTCAAGGCCGAGCACCGAGGTTCGCAGATCCGAATGACCAAGCAACGAGCTGACATTGGGGCCCAGCGGGAGGCTGTCGATTGCCTCGACGTACTCCGCCGGCGTCGACCAGGTCTTGTTGTCCTGCAAAGCGCCCAGGACGAACTTGCGCGGCACGGCCTCGACCCGGCTGAAAAGGTCGGCGGCATCGTCGGCGTCGGCGTAGACGGTCGACAGCGAGCACATGCCGAGCAAGACCGTGGTGACACCGTGGCGGACCGACTCGCGCAATCCGGGGTCCAGCAGCACCTCGGCGTCGTAATGGGTGTGCACGTCGACGAATCCGGGGACGACCCACTTACCCTTCGCGTCGATGATCTCGGGGCAGCCGGTCTCGTCCAACGGAGTTGACGACACCGTGCACACGGCACCGTCGCGGATGCCCAACGTGCGGGTTTGCGGCGTGCTGCCGGTTCCGTCGAACCACAATCCGTCGCGAATGATCACGTCGTAGCTCACTATCGTCCTCCGCATCGTTGGGGTGTCGCCAAGCTAGCATAGATAGCGAGTACTCGCAATCTTTTATATCGCTGCGCTAGAACCGTCCCCTGGTGCGCGGCCGCTGCGCCGATGGACTCACCGCACCGAGCAGCGCCGTGAGCTCGGCGACCGAGATCTCGTCCAGGCGGTGCACGGCGTCGATGATCTGGGCACGCAGCGCATCGTCGGCGAACGGTTCGGCGAGCCAATGGAATTTCTCCACCACCCGATCCCATGACAGCGGCCGAGTGGGTGATCCCTCGAAGTCGGACTGTTCGCGGTGAACCTCACGACCGTCGTTGAGTGCGATCTGCACGCGAGCCGCAGTGCGTTCGGGATAGGCCTCGGTCAGATCGGCCGCGGCACGGACAATTACCCGCGCAAGCAGATCTTGGACATCATCGCGGCGGACTCGTTGTGTCTCAAGCTGTTCGGGACCGACCTGACCGTCCAGCAGGGCGGCGGCCACCAGATACTTGAGGTTGTAATCCGCCTGCTCTTTGGTCGACGGGTGGTCCTTGTTGCCGTAACGGCCGCCGCCGGCGATGTCGAATGCACCTTGGAAGACCTCGAGTGTCACGGCCGCGACGTCGGCGCCGGTGATGCCGTGCTCGTCGCGAAGCGCCAGCGTCGCATCGATCACCACCTGGCCGTGGATCAGCGCGCAATACTGCTTGAGGTAGGTCTGCTCGACGGCGATCAGTGCGCGGTCGGATGTGCGCAGGTCGATTCGCTGATCGAACAACTGCTCGAGGCCAGTGGGGCCTTCGAAAAGCGCACGGGGGCCGGTGATTCCGCGGCCGGCAAGCATCGTGGCATAGACAGCGCGCATCCCGGTGATGGCCGGCGAGATGCCCTTCCATGTCGACACCGGTTCGGTGTGCACGGCCGCGAGCGACACGTTGTCCACCGCGGAGGCGGCGACGGCGTCGCCGGTCTGGGCCACGCCAAGGCCGAGCAGCTTCGCCGAGCCCGCCGCAGCCGAGATTCCCAGCTGCAGCGCGTGGTTGAGTCCGCGAGCCATCACGGGAACCTGTGCGCTGAAACGGCATTGGACCTCGTAGGCGATCGCGAGAGCCAGCAGGAAGTCCGATCCGCTGGCCTCGACATGCTCGGCGACGGCCAACACAGCTCCGAAGTTGTCTGCCGGGTGGCACAAACCGCCAGGAGTCAGATAGGTATCCAGTAGATCGGGGTAGCGCACCAGCACCGCGTTGAAGAAGGCGGCCTGATCCACCGACGCGCGTCCGCCGCCGACGAAAGTCGCGGTCGGGCGGCCGCTGAACTGTTCGGCGTGTGCGCGGATCGCGGGAATGAGTTCGCCGTCGAGTGCGCCGATCGCACAGGCGATGCTGTCCAGGACATTGCGTTTCAGCGTCGTTCGCGTGTGGTCACTCAGGTCTGACCGGGCGGAGTCGACGACGAATCGGCCCAATTGGTCGACGGTGTATGCGGCGTGTGCATCGGTCACGACGAGCTTCTTTCGAAAACTGTTGGAGCGCTGAGATTGTCCTCTCTGGCGAGCTCGATGCGCCGGCACATGTCAGCGGACATGGTCGGCATCTCGCTAGGTCCGAACCAGCGGGCTTCGAGACTCTCGTCATCGGCGGCGAACGGTTCTCCCCCGGTCCAGTCCATCCGGAACACGTGGTCGAGATACTGCGCGTGATCACCGTTGGCATGCACGATCGGGCGGGTGACGTGCACCCAGGCCAACCGTTGCGCGGTCGAGTGAACACCGGCTTCTTCGAACACTTCGCGCACAGCACAATCCGCAGGGCCCTCACCTGGCTCGACAATCCCGGTCACCGGGGTCCAGGCTTGGTTATCGGACCGTTTCACCAGCAGCACCTGCCCATCGCGGATGACGATAGCGGTGACGCCGAGCAACCACAGCGGTGCGTGTCCGACGTGCCGACGAAGCTCGACGATGAATTCCGGGATCGGCATAATCCCGTTTCTAACAGAGCCCGTCACGAGGGCATGTCCGGTGGCTGAAACCGGATCCCGTGAACCGCTCCAGTACTGCAGACTTGTGTCTGTTACGCACGGGGTATTCATCTCTAAGCTTGTCACCCGACGGGCCCGGCGAGTCGCCGCGAATGCTAGCCAGAGAGACATCGTTGTCACGCCCAATTTCTCGTTCCCTGATCGGCCCTGGAAAGGACAGCTGTCATGCCACTCGCACGGATCGACCTCATCGAGGGCAAGTCGGTGGAATACCGCCGCACCATCGCAGACGTCGTGTACGACAAGATGATCGAATGTCTGGGGGTGCCCGAGGATCGATTTCAGACCATCACTGAACACAAGGCGGAGAACTTCTTTTTCGACCGCGACTACCTCAGTCTCTACCGGTCCGAAAACTGCATCTTCATACAGCTGATCTTCCTCGACGTCGCGAGCCCTGAGCAGAAAGCCGCGTTCTATAGGGCGGTCGTAGACCAGTTGCACGAGAAGCTGCAGGTAAGGGGGGAGGACGTTTTCTTCAACCTCATGACGGTCGACTCGCCAGACTTTTCCATGGGCAACGGCGAGGCCACTTACATCAACGGGGTACCGACCGATCGTCTCGACCCAAATTCCATCGAGGGCTGACCGACTCGCCCAGTTCGACCGTTCAGTAGAACTGGCCGCGCAGGACCACCACGTCCGCGCGCTGCAGTACCTCAGGGCCGTAACGGGGATCGTCGTAGTAGCACAACATGTCTGCCGAAGCGCCATCGTCCAAGCCTGGACGGTCGAGCCACTCACGGGCGTCCCAGCACGCCGCGCCGAGCGCGTCGGTGGGGGTCATCCCGATGCGAGTCAACGCCTCGACTTCGTCGCCGATCCGCCCGTGGGCGATCATGCCGCCCGCATCGGTGCCGGCATAGATCGGTACGCCGGCCTCGCGGGCCGCGGTCAACCGGGGGTAGCAGTTCGCATAGAGGTCGCGCATGTGCGCGGCGTAGGTCGGATATTTTCCGGCGGCGTCGGCGATGCCGGGAAAGTTCTCGACGTTGATCAGCGTTGGGACCAAGGCGGTTCCGTGTTCGACCATCGACTCGATGGTGTCGTCGGTGAGCCCGGTGCCGTGCTCGATGCAGTCGATGCCACCCTTGATCAGTCCGGGCAGCGCGTCCTCGCCGAAGACGTGCGCGGTGACTCGCGCACCGTGAGCATGGGCGGCGTCGATCGCTGCCTTGAGCACGTCGTCGGACCACAGTGGCGCCAAATCGCCTATGCCACGGTCGATCCAGTCGCCCACCAGCTTGACCCATCCGTCGCCACGTCGCGCCTGCAGCGCCACCGCCTCCGGGAGCTGTGATTCGTCCTCGATGTCTATTGGCAGGCCGGGGATGTACCGCTTGGGACGGGCCAGATGCCGCCCGGCCCGAATGATGCGGGGCAGGTCGTCGCGATCGTCGAGGCTGCGGGTGTCGATCGGCGATCCGCAGTCGCGCAGCAGCAACGCGCCGACATCGCGGTCCGCCTCGGCTTGGGCGATCGCCTCGTCGAGTTCGACGGCGCCTCCCGGCCCCAGCCCTACGTGGCAGTGCGCATCGACCAGCCCGGGGATAATCCAGCCGCCGTCGAAAATCGTGTCAGCGCCGCCGACCGGTTCGCGGCTGATTCGGCCGTCAACGATCCACAGTTCGATGGGTTCTTCGTCCGGTAGCCCGATCCCTCGAACGTGTTGCGGCACTAGTTGTGGCCCGGGAATTTCAGCTTGGACAAATCGAAATCGGCCAGCCCGGGCGGCAATTCGTCCAGACCCTCCGGCATGTTGGACAGATCGGGGAATCCGGCCGGCAGGCCGGCGCCGAGCGGGCCGCGGACCTTCGGCGGCGTCGGCCCGCGCTTCTTGCCCTTCTTGCCCTTGCCTTTTGCGTTCTTTCTGGTCGCCGACTTTCGCCCCAACCCGGGTATGCCCATGCTGCTGACCATCGAGGACATCATCTTGCGGGCCTCGAAGAAACGGTCCACCAATTGATTGACCTCGGACACCGTCACACCCGAGCCATTGGCAATGCGCAGGCGGCGTGAGGCGTTGATGATCTTCGGGTCGGCCCGCTCTTGCGGTGTCATGCCGCGAATGATGGCCTGCAACCGGTCGAGTTGGCTGTCGTCGACGGCGGCCAGGGCCTCTTTCATCTGGCCTGCACCGGGCAGCATCCCCAGCAGATTGCCGATCGGGCCCATCTTGCGGATCGCCAGCATCTGCTCGAGGAAGTCCTCCAGCGTCAGTTCGCCGGACCCGATCTTGGCCGCGGCGGCTTCGGCCTGCTCGGCATCGAAAACCTGCTCGGCCTGCTCGATCAGGCTCAGCACATCGCCCATGCCCAGGATGCGGCTGGCCATCCGGTCCGGGTGGAAGACGTCGAAGTCTTCCAGCTTCTCCCCGGCAGATGCGAAAAGAATTGGCACGCCAGCGATTTCGCGAACTGACAGCGCTGCACCACCGCGGGCGTCGCCGTCCAGTTTGGTCAGCACCACACCGGTGAAACCGACGCCTTCGCCGAACGCCTGCGCGGTTGCCACCGCGTCCTGACCAACCATCGCGTCCAAGACGAAGATCGTCTCATCGGGATTGACGGCGTCGCGGATGGCGGCGGCCTGGCGCATCATCTCCTGGTCGATACCCAGCCGGCCGGCGGTGTCGACGATCACGACGTCGAAGTGCTTGGCTCGGGCCTCTTCGAGGCCTGCCGCGGCGACGGCGACCGGATCACCGGGCGCGGCCGCATGGTCGGTCTCCGCCGAGGTGCCCGGGTGCGGCGCGAACACCGTGACACCGGCCCGCTCCCCCACGATCTGCAACTGGTTGACCGCGCCCGGCCGCTGCAAGTCGCAAGCGACCAGCAGTGGGGTGTGGCCCTGGTTGCGCAGCCACAGCGCCAGCTTGCCGGCCAGCGTGGTCTTACCGGAGCCCTGCAGGCCGGCCAGCATCACCACCGTCGGCGGCGTCTTGGCGAATGCCAGCTGGCGGGTCTGCCCACCGAGGATGCCGATCAGTTCCTCGTTGACGATCTTGACGACTTGCTGGGCCGGGTTGAGGGCGCCGGACACCTCCGCGCCCTTGGCGCGATCTTTTATTCGACCGACGAACGCCCGGACCACCGGCAGCGAAACGTCGGCCTCGAGCAGCGCCAGCCGGATTTCGCGGGTGGTGGCGTCGATGTCGGCGTCGGTCAGCCGGCCCTTGCCGCGAAGTCCTTGCAGGGCACCGGTGAGCCGATCGGACAGCGATTCAAACACGCGGACCAGCCTAGCCGGGCGACAATGCCTGTCGTGAAACGACAGGAGGTGGGGGTACCAACCAGCCGCGAGCGGCGAGGGGGCGAGCCCGGCAATTGGGCCTGGTGGCAGAGGATGAGGGCATGCTCGAGGTGATCGACAAGGGATCTGTCAGCCAAGCGCATCCGGTGCCGTTGCTGTTCGTCCACGGTGGTTGGCATTCCGCGTCGTGCTGGGCCGACTTCGTGGACTTCTTCGCCGATGCCGGCTACCGCGCGTTGGCGTTGAGTCTGCGCGGGCACGGCGCCAGCCCCACCTCGAAGCCATTTCACGCATGCTCGATCGCCGACTACATCGAGGACGTCCGTGCCACGGCTGATCGCCTCGGTGGCCGCCCGGTGCTCATCGCTCATTCGCTGGGCGGCTTCGTCGCGCAGCGATACCTCGAAAATCATGACGCCCCGGCGGCCGTCCTGATGGCGTCGGTGCCGCCGCAGGGCGTGCTCGGCCTGGCGAGGAGGATCTGGAGCCGCCATCCCTGGGTCTCGATGCGCTCGCTGCCGGTCGGCAACCTGACCGGCTTTATCGGCACCACACCGCTGGTACGCGAGCACCTGTTCAGCGTGCACACGCCCGACGACATTGTGGAATCGTGCGCCGCCAACGTGCAATCCGAGGCGGTGCGCGCTTCCCTGGTCGACCCGATGTTCCGGCGGGTGCGAACCAAACGGGTCAGCACGCCGATGCTGGTATTGGGCGCCGAGGACGACGGCATGGTCACCAACGCCGAGGTGCGCGCCACGGCAACGGCATACCGGACCGAAGCCGAATTCTTTCCCGGCATGGGGCACAACATGATGCAGGAGCCAGGCTGGGCCGGCGTCGCGCAACGCATCCACGCGTGGCTGCAGACGCGCGAACTCGGTTAGCTCGCCGCCGCGCCGTCGCCGTCTTTGGGCGCTTCCAGCACGGCCAACAGATGGTGCTCGATCGCCGATCGGATGCCCGAGCCGGGTTCACCGTGGGCCTTGGCCGCGGCGCTTCGCTCAGGCACGGCGATACAGAACACGTCGTCGACCATCGACCCTCGCGTACTGACCTTGGCCCAGTCGATGTCCACCCCGGCACGCTCCAGCGCACCGGTGAGCAGCGCGAGCAGACCGGGCCGGTCGTTCGCCCGGATCTCGATGATCAATCGGCCCGGCGTTCCGTCGAACCACAGAATCCGCGGTGGCGCCGACGAATTATGGACGGGAACCGCAGTCGGCGCATCGCCGAACGGCTTGGGTTTGGCCTCGGCCGACCGCTGTTCCAGGGTGCCCAACACGTCGGTCTGCCCGCCCAGCGCACGGATGAGCTGCTGCCGCAACAAGCCTGCGGCGGGTGGACTGCCGAAATGTGGCGACACGACGAATTCGCTGATCGCGACGCCGTCCTGAATATTGATCGACGCCGAGTGCACGCGCAGCGAATTCAGGGTCAGCACCCCGGCCGATTTCGACAACAGCCCGCGTTGGTCCGGGGCGATCACCACCACGTGATGGAGGCGCTGATCTTTGCCGGGCCGCAGGTCGACGTGCACCGTGCGATCAGCGGCCAGGGCGATGTACTCGGGGTCCAGTGGATCGGCTTGCGGCAATGGCTCACCATTCATCGCCATGCGGCTGCGCCGCACCAAATCGCCGACGAGTGACGCCTTCCAGTCACTCCACACTCCCGGACCGGTGGCCAGTGAATCGGCCTCGGTCAGCGCATGCAACACGTCCAGCAGCACCGGGTCACCGTCCAGCGCCTCGCAGACGGCGGTGATCGTCTGCGGATCGTTGAGGTCCTGCCGGATCGCGACTTTCGAGAGCAGCAAGTGGTGGTAGACCAGCTTGGACAGCATCTCGACATCCGAGGGCCACATCCCCAGCCTGGTGCCGATCTGAGTGGCCAGCTGAGCGCCCAGCACGCAGTGATCGACGTCGCGGCCCTTGCCGATGTCGTGCAGCAGCGCAGCGAGGATCAGCAGGTCGGAACGCGCCACCCGAGTGGTGAAAATCCTTGCCCTCGAGACTGTTTCGGCCAGGTGACGATCCACCGTCCAGATGTGGACGACGTCGCGGGGAGGAAGGTCCCGTACCGCGCCCCATTCCGGGAAAAGCCGGCCCCACAGCCCGGTACGGTCCAGCGTCTCGATCACCGCGATCGTGTCCGGGCCCGCGGTCAACATGACCAGGAGGTTGTCCAGCGCGTCGCGCGGCCATGGTGTGGGCAGTTCCGGCGCGGTATCGGCCAGCCTGCTCAGCGTGGACACCGCGATCGGCAATCCGGTCACCGCCGACGCCGCGGCCACCCGCAGCAGCAGCGATGGGTCGTTTTGCGGCCGGGCATCGCGGGCCAGGACGATCTCTCCGGCGTACTCCACCACGCCCTCGTCCAGTGGTCGGCGCGGACGCCGACGGATTGCCGACATGCCGCGCCGCGGCAGCGCGTTGGAGGCGGTCCGTAGCCCGGCGTCGACCCGATAGCTGATGGTGCGGCCCACGTCGGACAGCACCCTCGACAGGTCGAACCGGTCGCCGATGTGCAGCGCGGCACTGATCTCGTCGGCGAACTGGGCCAGCACGTGATCATGTCCGCGACCCGAAACCCGGTGGAGTTCGGTGCGGACGTTGAGCAGGATCAGGTGTGCGCCGGTCAGCGAACCCAGCGGGTCGTCGGTTTCGCCGACGGCGAGTCGGTCGGTGAGGTGGGCGATGGCCAGCGCGTCGAGGAGCTGAATGTCGCGCAGTCCGCCCCGGCCCGATTTCAGATCGGGCTCGGCGCGGTGCGCGATCTCGCCGCAGCGGCGCCACCGGGCGTGGGTCTCATCGACGACTTCGCCGAAGATGGATTGGATTCCGGCGCGCCACTGACGACGGATTCCGTCGATGAGGCGGCCGGACAACTCCTCGTCGCCGGCGATGTGCCGGGTATCCAGCATCGCCAGGCAGGCGGACACGTCAGCGCTGGCGACCTTCAGTGTCTGGGCAACCGTCCTGACACTGTGATCAAGTCGAATATTGGCGTCCCACAACGGATACCACAGCGAATCGGCAACTTCCGCAACGGCTTTGGTGTGCATACCGTCGTGCAGCAGCAGCAGGTCCAGATCCGAGTAGGGCACCAGCTCCCGACGGCCCAGCGAGCCGGTCGCGACGATGGCGAAGCCGCTGCCGGGCATGACGCCGATCTCAGAAGCCTTTGTGGTGAGCCAGAATTCGTGTAGTTCGCCCCACGCCTCGCGCAGCGCCGCCGAATCGAGTTCATTCGGTCCGCGAGCAAGCAGCTTTTCCCGGGCGGCGGCCAAATCGCTGGCCGCGCCCGGGGTTTTCCCCGCCGCGACCGGCGATGACGAATCGGGTGACTCTGGCTCGCGCTGTCTCATTCCCGTCCGAATCGGCTCGGCCACTCCAGTGTGGTCCTCATATCGCGAGCGTCAGATCGCGTCGGCTCCGCGCTCGCCGGTGCGCACCCGCACCACGGTTTCCACCGGGCTGACCCAGACTTTGCCGTCACCGATCTTGCCCGTGCGCGCGGCCCGCACAATGCTGTCCAGGGCCTTGTCCGCGTCGAAGTCCTCGACCAAGACCTCGACGCGGACCTTCGGCACGAAGTCGACCGAGTATTCAGCGCCCCGGTAGACCTCGGTGTGTCCTTTCTGGCGGCCGTAGCCCTGAACCTCGCTGACCGTCATGCCCAGGACTCCCACCTGTTCGAGGCTGGCTTTGATGTCCTCGAGCGTGAACGGCTTGACGATTGCAGTGATCAGCTTCATCCCTATTCCGCCTCTACTTTGTCGCCCACTCGATTATCCCGGTCGAACGTGCTTTCCGGCAGACTCGCATGAGGGAGAACAGAGCCAGAGCCGCTTACCGTCGCGAAGTCGTAACTGCTCTCCGCGTGCTGAGACTCGTCGATACCTGCCGCTTCTCCCTCGGGACTCAGGCGCAGCCCGATCGTGTATTTGAGTATCAGGGCGATGATAAGGGTGCCGACGGCCGAGTAAACGAGAACGCTGAACGCGCCGATAGCCTGCCGTTCCAGCTGACTCCAACCGCCGCCGTAGAACAGGCCCTTCGACACACCGGCAACGCCGTTGATGGCAGGGCTCTCTGGAGCGGCGAGCAGACCGACCAGCAGCGTGCCCGCCAGACCACCGATCAGGTGCACACCGACCACGTCCAGCGAGTCGTCGAAGCCGAGCCTGAATTTCAGCCCGACCGCCAGCGCACACAGCACCCCGGCCGCCAGGCCGATCACCAAGGCGCCCAGCACATTCACCGACGAACACGAGGGCGTGATCGCGACCAGCCCGGCCACGATGCCAGAGGCTGCGCCGAGCGTCGTGGCGTGGCCGTCGCGGATACGCTCCGTGACCAACCAGGCCAGCATTGCCGCAGCGGTGGCGATCGTGGTGGTGATGAACGTACTGGCGGCGACACCGTTGGAGCTGGTGGCCGACCCGGCGTTGAACCCGTACCAGCCGAACCACAGCAGGCCGGCGCCGAGCATCACGAACGGCACATTGTGCGGGCGGAACAGCGTGGTGGGCCAGCCCTTGCGTTTGCCGAGGACGATCGCCAGGACCAAGCCCGCGGTACCGGAGTTGATATGGACCGCGGTACCACCGGCGAAGTCGATGGCGTGCAGCTTGTTGGCGATCCAGCCGCCGTGCTCGGCGGTGACGCCGTCAAACGCGAAGACCCAGTGCGCGACCGGGAAGTAGACGATGGTTGCCCACAGGCCGGCAAACACCAGCCAGGCGCTGAACTTCAGCCGGTCGGAAACCGCGCCGGAGATCAACGCGACGGTGATGATCGCGAACATCAGCTGGAAGGCGACGAACACATTCATCGGCAACGTGCCGGCGAGTGGGATGTCGGTCGCAGCAACGCCCTTGGCGGCATCCGCGGCCACCGAGTTGCCCCCGATGAGACCCTTCAGGCCGAAGTATTCGGTCGGATCGCCGACGACGCTGTGCGTGTCGTTGCCGAATGCCATCGAGTAGCCGTAGAACACCCACAGGATGGTGACGACGCCCATCGCGCTGATGCTCATCATGAGCATGTTGAGCACGCTTCTGGCGCGGACCATGCCACCGTAAAAGAACGCCAGGCCCGGCGTCATCAACAGCACCAGCGCAGAACTCGCCAGCATCCAGGCGGTATCGCCGGTGTTGGGCTGGCCCAGTATCGGGAAACTCACTCGCTATCACCTCCGGTCGGCCATGAAGGGCCGACAGACAAATGCCTGGGGCCTGAACCAGAACCTTGCGCACTGGTTGTTACAGAACATGGCGCGGACAGGTTTCGCCGGTGTTACATCACGCTGGGTGCGGGTACAAACCACGGCGATCGCAAGCGCGGCGGAGCCGGGCGCTAATTGATTGTGATGTCGCGCTGCTCGATGAGGTCTCGCACGCCGGCGGCGCCGAGTCGCTCCCGGAACGCCTGCACCGTGTAGCCGACGACGGTAGCATCGGTGCGGGCGCGCGCCGTGGCCGAGCGGGGCATACCGAACAGTGGTCCGATCTCGCCGAAGTAGTCTCCGGGCCCGGCGACCTTCAGCACCTCTTCACCGCCGGCCGCCAGCTCGCGCACGACTTCGAGTTCGCCTTCGGAGACTACGAAGATCAGGTCCCCTACGCTGCCCTGCTCAAAGAGCACGGAACCGCTTGTAAGACTGACTGTTTCGGGCTCCCGGCGGATTGAGATGACCTGTGGCACCATCTCGACGACGCGGTCGGCGAGCGGAAGGATCCGGGTGTCGTGCGTCGCGACCACGACAACCCGCTCACCCGCCGCCAACTCGCGGATCAGCCGCAGCACCTCTTCCACCTGGATGAAGTCCAGGTGTGCCGTGGGTTCGTCGGCCAGGATCAACGGGGGGTCCAATGCGATCGCGCGGGCGACCGCCACCCGTTGCTGCTGACCGCCGCTCAGGTCGCCGGGTCGGTGCCTCATCCGGTCCTGCAGTCCGACGCGCGTGAGTAACTCCTCGGCGCGATCCCGCGCCGCGCGACGCGACCATCCGGCCCCCCACAGCGGCACCATCACGTTCTCAACCGCGCTGAGGCTCGCCACCAGATTGAACGCCTGGAAGACGATGCCGACGGTGTCGCGTCGGTACGCGGCAAGACCGCGGCGGCCCAGCGTGGTGACCTCGACGTCGCCGAACTCGATGCGGCCGGCAGTCGGGCTGAGGATCCCGCCCAGACACGACAGCAACGTGGTCTTCCCGCACCCGCTTGGGCCCAACAGGATGACCAGCGACCCGGCGGCGACCTCCAGATCCAGGCCGTCAATCGGGCGGACCGCGTACCGGTCGCTGGAGTATTCGACAACGAGATCTTTGATGCGCAGAACACCCACCGTCACGGCCCTCCGAACGCAAGCGCCGGGTCGACGGTAATCGCGCGCCGCATTCCCGCGACGCTGGCCAGCAGACCGATCACCACCGCGATCACCGGAAGCAGTACGAAGGCCGAGGTGGGCATCACCACGGGGATGGGGAACGTCGGTGCGAGCCCTAGCGCGAGCACCACGCCGAGCGCCGCCGCGACCACCGCCACGATTACCGCCTGCAGTACCAGACCGGCGAGCACCGAGCGAGTGGCGACACCGACCGCTTTGAACACCGCGAAGTCGCGGGTCCGCTCCATCGCGGACAGATAGATCAGCGATCCGACGATCAGCGCGGCGACCCCCCACAGCAGAATCGCCAAATACGATATCGCCAGGTAGGCCTTTTGCAGCGGGCGCATCAGGTCGTCTATCGCAGCATCGCGACCCACGATGCGATAGCCGTCGGGTATCGCCGCCGCTGTACCGCGCAAGCCGACGGCCGACACTAGGGGCTGCCCCGAAAACAGCACCTGCTGCGCCCCTTCGAGGGTGAGAAATGCGTTGGCCTGGCCGGCGAGCGCGGTGGATTTGCCGACGAGTCCGACGATCCGCATTACCCGCGACCCGATCTCGACATCGTCGCCGACAGCGCGCCCGAGGGTCGTCGATATCGCGACCTCACTTGGGCTCGACGGTCCCCGCCCCGCCGCCATTGTCGGCATGCCCGGTCCGCGCTCGGGCATGCCGAATATGTTCACGTTCTGCGATGAACCGCGGTCCTGCAGTGCCTCCTGGGCAAAGATCACGGGGATTGCCGACTCGACGCCCGGGACCCTGCTTACGGCCTGTGCTTCTGCGCCCGGGAACATCGCCGCACCCAGGAATGGGCCTACAGCGCCGGCCTTGATGAGGTAAGTGTCGACGCCCAGCGAATCAACCGTCTGCCGAGCCTCGACCCGAAAGCCATTGGCCAGCGCCGTGAGGATGAGGGTCATCGCGAACACGAGGCCGGTACCGATGATCGCGATCACGAAGCGTCGCCGTCGCCACTGCAGATCGCGCCACGTGGTGATCAGCACGCCGCTCGGCGCCATGGTCGCTACGGTAGCGACCGCGTAGGTCTCGCGATGCTGGTTCGGTGAAATCGGTGCACGACCTGCACGTCCGGCCCTTTGGTCAGCCCAGCAGTGCGTCCACAAAGGCCGCGGGTTCGAACGGGGCGAGGTCGTCGGGTCCCTCCCCCAATCCGACCAGCTTGACCGGTACGCCGAGCTCTTGCTGGACCCGGAAAACAATGCCGCCCTTGGCCGTACCGTCCAGTTTGGTAAGCACAGCGCCCGTGATATCAACCACATCGGCGAACACACGCGCCTGCGCCAGCCCGTTCTGACCGACGGTGGCGTCGAGCACCAGCAGCACCTCGTCGACCGCCGCGCGCCGCATCACCACGCGTTTGACCTTGCCGAGCTCGTCCATCAGCCCGGTCTTGGTGTGCAGCCGGCCCGCGGTGTCGATCACGACGACATCGGCGCCTGCCTCGATGCCCTTGTCCACGGCGTCGAACGCCACCGAAGCCGGATCGGCGCCCTCGGGTCCGCGCACCACCTCGGCGCCCACCCGGGAAGCCCAGGCCTGCAGTTGATCGGCGGCGGCGGCCCGGAAGGTGTCCGCGGCACCCAGCACGACCCGCCGGCCGTCGGCGACCAGCACCCGCGCGAGTTTGCCGACCGTGGTGGTTTTGCCGGTGCCGTTGACGCCGACCACCAGCAGCACCGACGGGTGGTCGTCGTGCGGTAGGGCACGCACCGAACGGTCCAGCCCGGGTTGCAGCTCGGCGATCAAGACTTCGCGCAATACCGCGCGGGCATCGGCCTCGTTCTGCACGTCCTTGCTGGCGAGCCGGCTGCGCAGCTGGGCGACCACCGAGCTGGTCACCGTCGGCCCCAGGTCGGCGATCAGCAGGGTGTCCTCTATCTGTTCCCAGGAATCCTCGTCGAGGTCGCCGCCGCCGATAAGCCCTAAAAGGCTGCGGCCCAAAGCATTCTGTGATCTGGCGAGTCGTCCGCGCAAGCGTTCCAGGCGGCCTTCGAGCGGTTCGATGGCCTCCGTCTCCGGCACCGACGGCTCGGCCACTGACGGCTCGGGCGCTTTCGGCTCTGCGGGCGCCGCCGCGGTATCCGGTTCGGGCAGTGGAAGATCGGAGATCGAGCGCTTGGGCGCATCGCGCGGAATCGTCGCGTCGTCACCGACAGCGGGCAGGCCCGTCGTATCGATTCGTTCGCCAGTTTCTGTGCGGCTGAACGTGATTCCCGACGATGCAGTGTAGCCGCCGGAGCGATCCAGGGTGGGCGTCTGCTCGCGGCCCGACAGGCTGATCTGCCGCCGGCGATAACGCAGCAGCCCCAGTACCAGGACGGCGATGACGATCAGTGCGGCAGCGACCGCGATCGCGATCCACAGACCTTGCGGCAACGTGTTCCTCGCTTAGGTAGTCGTGACCAGCTGGTTGAGCTGCTGACCACGCATCCGCTGGGAGATCACCGCGGTGATGCCGTCGTCGCGCATCGTCACGCCGTACAGCGAGTCGGCGACCTCCATGGTTGGCTTCTGGTGGGTGATGATGATCAGCTGCGACTTGGCCCGCAGCAGCTCGAACAAGCCGATCAGCCGGCGCAGGTTCGTGTCGTCGAGCGCCGCCTCGACCTCGTCCATGATGTAGAACGGCGACGGGCGGGCCCGGAAGATCGCGACCAGCATCGCGACCGCGGTCAGCGCCTTCTCCCCACCGGAGAGCAGCGACAGCCGTTTGACCCTCTTGCCGGGTGGACGGGCCTCGACCTCGATCCCGGTGGTGAGCATGTCGTCCGGGTTGGTCAACAGCAGCCGGCCCTCGCCGCCGGGGAACAGCGCGGCGAAAACACCCTGGAATTCCCGCTCCACGTCGGCGTAGGCCTCGGCGAACACCTGCAGGATGCGCGCGTCGACATCGGCCACCACGTCCAGCAGGTCCTTGCGCGCGCCCTTGACGTCCTCGAGCTGGGTGGACAAGAAGTTGTAGCGCTCCTCCAGCGCGGCGAACTCCTCAAGCGCCAACGGGTTGACCCGACCCAGCTCGGCCAGCTCTCGTTCGGCGCGTTTGGCGCGCCGCTCCTGAGTCGGCCGGTCGAATGGCAGCGGGGCCGGCAACGTCACCTGCTCGCCGCGCTCGCGGGCCTGCTCGTATTCGGCCAACTCCAGCTCGGTCGGTGGCAATGACACCTGCGGACCGTATTCGGCGACCAGGACGTCGGGCGCCATTCCGAATTGTTCGAGCACCATCTGCTCTAACTGCTCGATGCGCAGCGCCGCCTGCGCCTTGGCCACCTCGTCGCGGTGCAGGGCCTCGGTCAGCGTGCCGATGCGGGCGCCCAGCGTGTTCACCTCGTCGCGGACCGCCACCATCGCGACGGACCGCTGCTGACGCTCGACGGCCAGCGCGTCGCGGTTCTGCGATGCGGCCCCGACCACTTGACTCAGCCGAGCGGCCAGCC
>NZ_JBAPMI010000201.1:0-2126 GCF_049278535.1 Mycobacterium sp.
CTCGACAGTGCCATCGTGCTGGGAGCTTTCGCGACCATGGCAACCAACGCGGCAGCGCACCACGAAGAAGCGGAGACGTTACGCCGCGGGCTCACAAGCAATCGTGCGATCGGTAAAGCCGTCGGCGTGTTGATGATGAGCGGCGACGTGTCGGACGACGACGCTTTCGATATTCTCCGCCGACGGTCGCAAGCGGCGAACGTGAAGCTCGCCGAGATCGCGTCCAACGTCGTGCGCGATCGACATCGGCTCCCGTCCAGCGAGAGCGCGTGAACTAGTCTCGACCGAGCAGTCGCAGTGCTGCGGCCACCGCCAACCCCGGCACGTCGAGCGTCTTGGAGCCCAGATCGTGGCGCGCGCCGGCGATCTCGACGATCTGGGTCGGTGCGGGAATCATCGCCGCTGCGCCGCGGACCTCATCCAAATTGCCGAAGGGATCCGACGTGCCGTGGGTGAACACCGTCGGCACCGCGATGTCGGGCAGGTGTTCGGTGCGGGCGCGTTCGGGCTTGCCGGGTGGATGCACCGGATAGGAGAACAGCGTCAATACGTCAACGTGTGCAACTTTGTCGGCCACCACCATCGACGTCATCCGGCCACCGTACGAATGACCGCCCGCGATCAGCGGACCGTCAGCCAGACCGCGGCACGCGGTGATCGCCTCGACGATCCCCGCGCGATCTGTGGCCGCCGAACCCGACGGCGGGCCCTTGGGTCGTCGCCGCCGATACGGCAGGTTGTAGCGGACGGCAAGCCAGCCACGTCGGGCCCACTCGTCGCAAAGTGTCTGCAGCAGCGGCGATTCCCGGTTGCCACCTGCTCCATGCGTCAGCACCACTACGCCGGTCGGTGTCCCGTCCGGTTCATGGGCGATCCCCGCGATGTCATCGAGGCCAGTCATTGCTGCAGCCTGAACATCGCCGATACCGGGCCATGACCACCACCGAGCGGATAAGCGGCACGCAAACATTCGGTGACCCAGCTCTTGCCGAATGCAACGGCGTCGGGTACGGCGTAACCGTGGGCCAGCGCGCAGGCCGTCGCGGCGGCCAAAGTGTCACCGGCGCCGTGGTCGTGGCCGGTGTTGACGCGCGGCGACTCGAACTCGTGAAAGTTGTTGCCGTCGAACAATAAATCGGTGCTGCTGGCCGAACCCTGCAGGTGCCCGCCTTTGACCATGGCCCACTTCGGTCCCAGTGCGTGCAGGGCGCGGGCCGCGTCGGCCTGAGTTTTCGAGTCGACGACGTCGATGTCAACCAGCAGTCGCACCTCGTGCAGGTTGGGAGTAACCAATGTCGCCAGCGGAAACAGTTCGGCGCGAAGAGAATTCAGCGCCGCATCGTCGAGCAGCGGATCGCCGTGCATGGACGCGGACACCGGATCGACAACCAGCGGCAGGCCCGCGCCGTGCTCACGCCAGCTCTGCGCCACAGTCTCGATGATCTCGCTCGACGCCAGCATCCCAGTCTTGGCGGCCTGCAGCCCGATGTCCTGGCACACCGCCGCGATCTGCGCTGCGACCACCTCGGGCGGTGTGGTGTGAAAGTCCTTGACTCCCAACGAGTTCTGCACCGTCACTGCCGTCACCGCGCAGAGCGTGTGCACGCCCAACAAGGTGCAGGTGCGGATGTCAGCCTGAATACCCGCGCCGCCGCCGGAGTCTGATCCGGCGATCGTCAGCACCCGCAGCGGCGTCGTACCGGGCGGCGCCAGCGGAAGGTAATTCACTGGCCAAGCGGCAGATACACCCGGTTGCCGTGTTCGGCGAACTCGACCGACTTCTCCGCCATGGCCGCCTCGATGGCTTCTTCGCTGTCCAGCCCGTGCTTGGCCGCGTACTCCCGGACATCCTGCGTAATGCGCATCGAGCAGAATTTCGGCCCGCACATCGAGCAGAAGTGTGCCGTCTTGGCAGGCTCGGCCGGCAGCGTCTCGTCGTGGTACTCCCGTGCGGTGTCGGGGTCCAGGGACAGGGCGAACTGGTCGTTCCAGCGGAACTCGAAGCGCGCCTGCGACAATGCGTTGTCCCGCTGCTGCGCGTGCGGATGCCCCTTGGACAGATCACCGGCGTGCGCGGCGATCTTGTAGGCGATCACGCCGTCCTTGACGTCCTTGCGGTCCGGCAG
>NZ_JBAPMI010000202.1:0-14572 GCF_049278535.1 Mycobacterium sp.
GCCGCTTCCCCCGGCTCGAGCTTGTCGGCGAGGTCGACCGGATGCGGGCCACCATGGTGCCCGGGGTCAAGCGGATGCCGGTACGGCTGGGGGCCTGACCGGTGCGACTGGACTACACCCCGGAGCAGGAGCTACTGCGCGACGAGATCCGCGCGACCATGGAACGGGTGATGACGCCGGAACGCCGGGCCGCGGTCAGCGAACGCATGGAGGGCGGTCCCGCGGTACGTGACTGCGTGCGTGCACTGGCGGCGGCCGACCTGCTCGGCGTCGGCTGGCCCAAAGAGTTCGGCGGACGCGGCTTCTCGGCGATCGAACAGTTCATCTTCGGTGAAGAGGCCAGGCGGGTCAGCGCGCCGATCCCGTTGGTGACGCTCAACACCGTCGGACCGACGCTGATGCATTACGGCACCGAGGAGCAGAAGCAGACATTCTTGCCGGCGATCCTGGCAGGCAGCGTCGAGTTCGCCATCGGCTACTCCGAGCCGGGGGCGGGTAGCGACCTGGCATCGCTGCGCACCACTGCGGTGCGCGATGGCGACGATTACGTGATCAACGGCCAGAAGATGTTCACCAGTGGCGCGGCGTACGCCGACTACATCTGGCTGGCGGCTCGCACCGATCCAAATGCCAAGAAGCACAAGGGCATTTCGATCTTCATCGTACCGACTTCATCGCCCGGATTCTCCTGGCAGCCTCTGCACACCATGCCCGGCGTCTCGACCTTCTACACCTTCTACGACAACGTCCGGGTTCCGGCCAGCGCGATCGTGGCGGGTGAAAACCAGGGTTGGCAGCTGATCACCACCCAGCTCAACTTCGAACGCGCCGCCCTGGGCAATCTCGGTGCGCTCGAGCCGCTGTTCGAGCAGACACTGCAGTGGGCACGCGACACCGAGCTCGACGGCGGCCGGGTCATCGACAAACCCTGGGTGCAGCAGGCGCTGGCCCGGGTTGAGGCGGAGGTCGCGGCGTACAAGCTGATCAATCTTCGGGTGAACGCCGCGATGACCAAGGGTGTGCTCAACATGGGCGAGGCCTCTGCGGCGAAGGTGTTCGGCACCGAACTGGCCCCGCTGGTCGCCCGCCAGCTGCTGGAAGTGCTGGACCACAACGGGTTACGCCGCGGCGCCGACGCCCCACTTCGCGGCGCGCTGGAATCCGCCTACCGAGTCGCCGTGATCAGCACGTTCGGTGGCGGCGCCAACGAAATCCAGCGAGACATCATCGCCATGGCCGGATTGGGCATGCCGCGAGCACCGCGTGACCTTCGCGCCACAGACAAGTCAGGAGGAACAACTGCGTGACCGATACCGAATTGCATGCCAAGCTGCAGGCGCTCGTCGGTAAGCACACCGGCGGCTCCGGAAAGCCTTCGCTGGCACCGGATCCGGTGAACCAGCCGATGATCCGGCACTGGGCCTACGCCCTCGACGACATGAACCCGGTCTACCTCGACCCGGAGTTCGCGGCCAAGTCCCGGTTCGGCGGCATAGTCTCGCCGCCGGTGATGCTGCAAACCTGGACGATGCCGGCGCCGAAACTGGAAGGCATCGGCGAGCGTGGTGGCTCCCCCATCGAGATCACCGACAACCCGACCGCGTTTCTCGACGAGGCCGGATACACCAGCATCGTGGCGACCAACTCCGAATTCGAGATCAACCGCTACCCCAAACTCGGCGACGTCATCAGCGCAACATCGGTGTACGAAGAGGTGTCCGACGAGAAGACCACGGCGCTGGGTGCCGGGTTCTTCGTGACCTGGGTGCTCACCTACACCGACCAGCACGGTGAAGTCCTCGGGCGCCAACGCTTCCGGGTCCTGCGATTCAAGCCGGCACGCTGATGGCGACCCGACTGGCGCCGGCGATCAGCCCGGACACCGAGTTCTTCTGGAACGGGCTGCGCGAACACAAGCTGCTGATCCAGCGCTGCAACGGATGTAGCACCGTGCGCAATCCGCCGCAGCCGATGTGCCCGAAATGCCGTTCGCTGGACTGGGAAGCGATCGAGGCGTCGGGTCACGGCACCGTCTACAGCTATGTGATGCCGCACCAACCACAGTTCCCGTTCTTCGACTATCCCTACATCGTCGCCCTGGTGCAGCTCGACGAGGACGTCCGGATCGTCTCGAACCTGACCGGGATCGACCCGGCCGACGTCGAAGTCGGGATGCCGGTCGAGGTCTACTACCAGGAGTTCGACGGAGACCTTGTGCTGCACCAATTCCGGCCGGCGGGATGACATGGATTTCACCTTCACCGAAGAGCAAGAGACCATCAGCAAGCTGGCCCGCGATGTTCTGGAACGCCGAGCCACCCCTGAGCGGCTGACCGAGCTCGAAGCCGGCGAATCGCGTTATGACGCCGCGCTGTGGAAGGAACTGGCCGGTGTCGACCTACTCGGTACCGCACTGCCGGAGTCGTTGGGCGGCAACGGCGGTGGCTTCGTCGAACTGGGCGTGCTGCTGGCCGAAGTGGGGTCGGCGGTGGCTCCGGTGCCCGCTTACTCGACGCTGCTGCTTGGCGCCGACCCGATCGCCCGGCACGGCACCCCCGAGCAACAGCAACGCTTCCTGCCCGGTGTCATCGACGGAACCCGCATCCTGTCCGCGGGCCTGCAGGAACCCGGCCGCTCCGACCCGTGCCGTCCCGTCACCACGGCCCGCCGTGACGGCGCGACGTGGCGGCTGGACGGCGTCAAAGAGCTGGTCTCGTTCGGTCAGCTGGCCGATACCGTGCTGATTCCCGCGACTATCGACGACGGTGAGACGGGGCTGTTCCTGCTGCCGACGGACGCGCCCGGCGTCGAGATCCGGCCGGTGCCGACCACCAACCGCGAACCGCACGCCGATGTATTCCTCGACGGCGCAACCGTTTCGATACTCGACAAGCTCGACGGCGATGGGTTGGTCGAATCGCTCTACACCCGGGCGCTGGTCGGGTTGTGCGCGATCCAGGTCGGCGTATCGGACCGAGCTTTGCGGATGGCCGCCGAATACACCAGCGGCCGTGAGCAATTCGGCCGACCGATCGGCAGCTTTCAAGCAGTCCAGCAACGAATGGCCGACGGATTCATCGACCTGGAAGCGATCCGCTGGACCACCTGGCACGCCGCTTGGCTGATCGCTGAGGGGCGGCCGGCCGACCGGGCGGCACGGGTGGCGAAGTTCTGGGCCGCCGAGGCCGGCGCCCGGATCGCCGCCACCGCTCAGCACGTACACGGCGGGATCGGGATCGACACCACCTATCCCTTGCATCGTTATTTCTTGTGGGCCAAACACAATGAGCTCACCTTGGGGTCGGCGACTCAGCAGCTGGCTCACCTCGGCAGCACGTACCCGGAAGGACGGCTATGACGACCGCCAAATCCCGCACCGAGACATTGCGTTGGAGCGACATCAATGTGGGCGACGAGGTGACTCCGCTGGAGATTCCGGTCACCACCACGATGATCGTCGCCGGCGCGATCGCTTCGCGCGACTTCATGCCGGTGCACCACGACCGTGACTACGCCAACAAGCAGGGCTCGCCCAACTTGTTCATGAACATTCTGACCTCCAACGGTTACTGCGTGCGCTTTCTGACCGACTGGGCCGGGCCCGAGGCGATGGTCACCAAGCTGGCCATTCGCCTTGGCGTGCCGTCATTTCCGGACGATCCGCTGCGCTTCACCGGCAGCGTCACCGGCAAGACCGAAGGCTCGGACGGTGAGAACTTCGTCGAGGTGACCTTCCAGGCGGCCAACAGCCTCGGCAATCACGTCTCCGGCACCGCGGTCGTGAGCCTGTTCGACGGGACCCGGGCATGAGTGTTTCGCTGTTGGCCGGCAACACCGCCATCGTCGGCATCGGCCAGACTGAGTTCTCCAAGGAATCCGGGCGCAGTGAGCTGCAATTGGCGTGCGAATCGGTCAGCGCCGCACTCGATGACGCCGGCCTGTCACCCGGTGACGTCGACGGAATGGTCACCTTCACAATGGATTCCAGCGACGAGATCGACGTCGCGCGCAACGTGGGCATCGGTGACCTGAGTTTCTTCTCCCGCGTCCCACACGGTGGCGGGGCGGCCGCCGGAACCGTCGCGCACGCGGCGATGGCGGTCGCCGCCGGCGTCGCCGATGTGGTGGTGTGCTGGCGTGCCTTCAACGAACGGTCCGGATTCCGGTTCGGCGGCAGCGGTCGCACCAGTGCGGACACCCCGCTGTTCATGGCGCACTATTCTCCGTTCGGATTGCTCACTCCCGCAGCGTGGGTCGCGCTGCACGCCCAGCGCTACATGTCGACGTACGGGGTGAGCAACGAGGACTTCGGCCGGATCGCCGTCGTCGACCGCAAGCATGCGGCCACCAACCCCGAAGCATGGTTCTACGAGCGGCCTATCACGCTGGAGGACCACCAGAATTCGCGGTGGATCATCGAACCGGTGCTGCGACTGCTGGATTGCTGCCAGGAGAGCGACGGCGGAGTCGCAATAGTCGTCACCAGTGCCGAGCGCGCCCGGGACTTACGCCAGCCACCTGCCGTCATCTCGGCGGCCGCGCAGGGCGCGGCCTACCACGGCGAGATGATGACCAGCTACTACCGCGACGACATCACCGGGCTACCCGAGATGGGCGTAGTCGCGGCCAGGCTCTGGCGTGATTCGGGGCTCAAGCCGCAAGACATCCAAACCGCATTCATCTACGACCATTTCACGCCGTTCGTGTTCACCCAGTTCGAGGAACTGGGATTCTGTGGCCGCGGCGAGGCCAAGGATTTCGCCACCGTGGAGCGGCTGTCGCTGGGCGGCGCGTTGCCGATCAACACCAACGGAGGGCTGCTCGGCGAGGCCTACATCCACGGGATGAACGGCATCACCGAGGGTGTACGCCAAGTCCGCGGAACCTCGCACAACCAGGTCGACAACGTCGAGCACGTCCTGGTCACATCGGGTACCGGAGTGCCGACCAGTGGATTGATCCTCGCGGGCGGGTAAGGAACGCCCGTGACCCAAGCCACCGCAGCCGATACCCGCGAACTGATCGTCGAGTCCGCGTACGCGTGCTTCCGCAAGCAAGGACTGCAGAAGGCGACGATCGTGGATATCGCCAAGGCGGCCGGCATCTCCCGCAGCACGATTTACGAGTACTTCCGCGACAAAGCCGCGATCGTCGAAGCGTGCGCCGAACACACCTCCGAGCAGTTCTACCGGCAGATGTCCCTGGCCATGGATCGCGGCGGCTCGCTGGAGGACAAGCTCAGCCGCGCAGCTGTATTCGTGACGCAGGCGCGACGGGTCATTGCCTCCGAGAAGTACTTCGACGAAGAAGCGGTCAGCCTGCTGCTCACCAAGGACGCCGCCGTTTTGCTGCGCGAATGCGTCGACTTCCTGGCGCCACACCTTGCCGCGGCCAAGATCACCGGCGAGGTGCGTAAGGACCTGGACATCCAGTCGGCAGGCGAATGGTTCGCACGAATCCTGTTCTCGTTGTTCAGCACACCGTCATCCACGCTGGACATGGACGACCCCGAGGTGGTCGCCGACTTCGTGCGAGCACACGTCGTTCAGGGGTTCGCCAACGACCGTTCACGGCCACGACGCACAACCGACACCCGCTGACGTCGGGCGGGCGTGATAGCGCCCAAATCGGGACCAAAGACCGATGGCCCACGCGTCGCGGCAGCATTAGCGTTCTCCTTGACGAAAGGAGATCACAATGATCTCGACCTCAAAGCCTTACGGGATCATCGCCGGCGTAGACGGATCGCCGGCATCAGATGCCGCCGTGAGTTGGGCCGCGCACGATGCGGCCATTCGCGGCCTGCCACTCACCCTTGTGCACGTGCAGAATCCCGCCGATTCGACGTGGTCGCAGGCCCCAATCCTCGAAGAATCGCCAGAAGAGCAAAAGGGCGAGGGTCGCAGCCTCCTCGCAAACGCATCGACGATCGCCCGTGACGCCATCGCCGACACCGCGCAGATACACATCAATGGCGAATTGCTGTCTTCGGCCACTGTCCCGACGCTCGTCGAACAATCCAAAGACGCCGAGCTAATCGTCGTCGGGTCTAGTGGGCGCGGAGCATTGTCTCGCAGTTTTCTCGGCTCAGTCAGTTCTGGACTGATTCGGCATGCACATTGTCCCGTCGCGCTTATCCGCGATGTGGATCCCCAAATGCCGCATCCCGCACAGGCTACGGTGCTCGTCGGAATCGACGGCCCAACCTCAGACCTCGCTACGGCAATCGCGTTCGAGGAAGCCTCGCTTCGAAACGCCGACTTGGTAACGCTGCACGCGTGGAATGACATCGATATGTCCGCAATTCCCGATTACGACTGGGCACCGGTAACGGCCAAAGCGGATCACCTTCTGTCCGAGGCTCTAAAGGGTTGGCAAGAACGCTATCCCGACGTGCCTGTGCACAAGCAACTCGTGTGTGGTCGAGCAGCGCGTGCGCTCGTCGACGCATCGGAATCCGCTCAGCTTGTCGTCGTCGGCAGTCACGGAAGTGGTCCTCTCTCCGGCATGCTTTTGGGTTCGGTCAGCAACGCAGTCGTTCAAGCCGTACACAGGCCGGTGATTGTGGCGCGTCCGTCGTGAGCATGCTGGGTCGATGACGGCCGGCCCGAGCGGAGCGGGTCTTACAGCGTCGATCGGTGGGCACAAGTTTCTATAAACCAGCGGGGTTCGACGCCGGGTTGCGCGCTTAAGGCCGCAGCATCACCTTGACCGCGCCGTCCTGCTTCTTCTGGAAGATCTCGTAGGCATGCGGGGCATCGTCGAGCGGAAGCACATGCGTGGCGAAAGTGTCGACGCCCAGCGGGTCGTCGTCGCTGAGCAACGGCATGATGTCGTCGACCCACCGTTTGACGTTGGCCTGTCCCATCCGAAGGGTCAGCTGTTTGTCGAACAGAGTGAGCATCGGTAACGGGTCGGCCATCCCGCCGTAAACGCCGATCAACGAGATCGTGCCGCCGCGCCGCACGATGTCGATCGCCGAGTAGAGCGCGCTGAGCCGATCCACGCCCGCGGTTTGCATCAACCGTTTGCCGACCGCGTCCGGAAGGAGCCCAGTCGCCTGCTGGGCGAGCTTGGCGGCCGGCGAACCGTGCGCCTCCATGCCGACCGCATCGATCACCGAGTCTGCGCCCCGCCCGTCGGTCAGATCGCGGATCACGTCGCCGACCGACGATGAACCGAGCTGGCTCAGATCGATGGTCTGGATGCCGCGCTCGGCGACCCGGGCCAGCCGTTCGGGCACCAAGTCGACGGCGATCACGCGGTAGCCGAGATGGTCGGCGATGCGTGCAGACATGTCCCCGATCGGGCCCAGGCCCAGCACGGCCACGGTGCCGCCGTCCGGAATGTCAGCGTATGCCACCGCCTGCCAGGCGGTCGGGAGTACGTCGGAGAGATACACGAACCGCGAATCTGGCGGTCCTTCAGGAACTTTGATGTGGGTGAACTGGGCCTGAGGTACTCGCAGCAGTTCAGCTTGACCCCCGGGGACTTCGCCGTACAGCTCGGAGTAGCCGAACAGCGCCGCACCCATGCCTTGGTCACGCACCTGGGTGGTCTCGCACTGGGTGTAGAGCTGCTGATCGCACATCAGACAGCTGCCGCAGGAGATCTGAAATGGGATGACAACTCGATCACCCACCCGCAGGTCGCCTGTTTGTTTCCCAACCTCGCGCACGATCCCCATCGGCTCGTGCCCAAGGATGTCTCCGGGCTTCATGAAAGCACCGAGAATCTCATAGAGGTGCAAGTCGGACCCACAGATGTTCGTTGACGTGACTTCGATGATGGCGTCGGTGGGCTCTTCGATCTTCGGGTCGGGCACCGACTCCACCCGCACGTCGCGTTTGCCTTGCCAGGTGACAGCTTTCATGAATACGCCTGCTTTCCCCTCAGGCGCTTGCTATACCCGTCTTGCGTCTACCGAAACGCCGCGGTCAGTGACCGCGCTCGGCCAGCGCCCGCATGAAGAAGGTCAGGTTGGCCGGCCGCTCGGCCAGTCGCCGCATGAAATACCCGTACCACTGAGTGCCGAACGGCACGTACACCCGAACCCGGTTGCCCGCAGATACCAGCCGCGACTGCTCGGCGTCGCGGACGCCGTACAACATCTGGTATTCGAAATCTGCTGGACTTCGGCCGGTTTCGCGCGCGGTCGTGGACACCGCATCGATGATCGCCGGGTCGTGCGAGGCCACCATCGGGTAACCCGGTCCAGCCATTAGTACCCGAAGGCAACGCAAGTAGGAGGCGGTGACCGCAGCAGCATCCCGGTAGGCCACCGACGCCGGTTCGTCGTAGGCGCCTTTGCACAGCCGGACTCTGGCGCCGGACGCGGCGAACTGCTCGCAGTCGCCGTGCGTGCGACGTAGGTAGGCCTGCAGCACCACCCCCAGCCAGGGAAAGTCAGTCCGCAGATCGGCGACGATCGACAACGCGGAATCCGTGGTGGTGTGGTCCTCGGCGTCCACGGTCACCCAGGCCCCGATCTGCTCGGCCCGCTCGCAGATGTTGTGCGCGTTCGCATGTGCGATCTTTTCGCCGTCGCGGTCCAGCGCCTGCCCCAAGGCTGACAGCTTCAGCGACACCTCCAACGGCCGCACGCCGTCGCAGCCGGCATCCGGCCGGCGGCCCAGCGCATCGAGCAAGTGCAGGTAGGCCCGCATGGTGGCATCAGCGCCGTCGCGATCGGTAACGTCCTCACCCAGATAGTCGATGCTGACCAGCCGGCCCGAATCCCGCAGTGCAGCAGCGCTGTCCAGCACACTGTCGAGCGTCGCGCCGGGCACGAACCGGTGCACCACCTTACGGGTAACCGGTAACCGCTCGGCGGTGTGCCGCAATCCGTGTGAGCGGCCGGCGGCCAGTATGGCCGGCCGCAACGTCTTGGTGAACAGGCCGGACATCACGGCGCCGCCATGTGCGGGTAGGTGTGATCGGTTGCGGGGACGAATGTTTCCTTGATCGAGCGTGCCGACGTCCAGCGCAACAGGTTCATTGCCGAGCCGGCCTTGTCATTGGTACCCGAACCGCGGGAGCCGCCGAACGGCTGGCGACCCACCACTGCCCCGGTCGGCTTGTCGTTGACGTAGAAGTTGCCCGCCGCGAACCGTAGCCGGCTCTGCGCGGCCAGCACCGCGTGGCGGTCGTCGGCGATCACCGCCCCCGTCAGGGCGTAGCGCGATCCGCTGTCGATGACGTCCATGATTCGCTCAAACTCGTTGTCGGGGTATACATAGACCGACAGCAGCGGGCCAAAGTACTCGGTCGCGAATGCCTCGTCAGTCGGGTCGTCGGACAGCAACACCGTCGGCCGCACGAAATAGCCCTCGCTGTCGTCGTATTCGCCGCCGACGGCGACGGTGACCCCGGGCGCGCTCTTCGCCCGCTCGATGGCAGCGACGTTCTTGGCGAACGCCCTTTCATCGATCAGCGCGCCACCGAAGTTGGTCAGGTCGGCAATGTCGCCGAACGCCAGCTCGGCGGTGGCAGCCAGGAAGTCGTCGCCCATCTGCTGCCACACCGAATGCGCTATGAACGCCCGCGACGCGGCCGAGCATTTCTGTCCCTGGTAGTCGAAGGCGCCACGAATCAACGCGGTGCGCAGAACATCCGGCCGCGCCGAGCTATGCGCGAGCACGAAGTCTTTGCCACCGGTCTCCCCTACCAGCCGCGGATAACTCTGGTAGCGCTCGATGTTCGTACCGACCTGCTGCCACAGCCGCTGGAAGGTAGCCGTCGATCCGGTGAAGTGGATGCCAGCCAGCCGCGGATCTGCCAGTGCTACTTCCGATACCGCATAGCCGTCGCCGGTCACCATGTTCACCACCCCGGGTGGCAGTCCGGCCGCCTCCAGCAGTTGCATGGTCAAGTAGCCCGACAGCGTCTGCGTCACCGACGGCTTCCACACCACTGTGTTGCCCATCAGCGCCGGCGCGGTGGGCAGATTCGCGGCGATCGCGGTGAAGTTGAACGGCGTTATCGCGTAGACGAATCCGTCCAATGGGCGGTAGTCGGTGCGATTCCATTCCCCCCGCACGCTCATCGGCTGCTGCGCCAGAATCTGACGCGCGAAGTCGACGTTGAACCGCCAGAAATCGGCCAGCTCGCAGGAGGAGTCGATCTCGGCCTGATACGCCGTCTTGGACTGTCCCAGCATGGTCGCCGCCGCGATCTTCTCCCGCCACGGGCCGGCCAGCAGATCGGCAGCACGCAAGAAGATCGCCGCGCGCTCGTCGAACGGCGTTGCCGCCCAGTCTGTTCGGGCCAACGATGCAGCCTGCACAGCGGCGGCCGCATCTCGGTGCTGGGCGTTGGTGAGCGTGCCCAGCTTCAGGGAGTGCCGGTGCGGCGCGGCGATGCTGATCTGCTCACCGTCGCCCATTCGGTGCGTGCCACCGATGACGTGCGGCAGGTCGATCGGGTGATCGGCCAGCGTGGCGAGCGCGGCGTGCAGTCGGGCCCGCTCGGGCGAATTCGGCGCGTAGTCGTGGATTGGTTCGTTGACGGGAGGCGGGACCTCGGTAATCGCGTCCATATCTCAGGGTCTCAGCGACAACAGCTCATCGGCTTGGCCTATCGGACAAGATTATGCATATTGGCTAGTAGAATCGGACAACATGCGGATCGGTGGTGTCGGACTCGGCCAGCTGCTGTTGGCCCTGGACACGACCATGGCCAGTCTGGTCGAGGCGCCGCGCGGCCTGGACCTCGCCGTCGCGTCGGCCGCGTTGATCGACTCCGACGATGTGCGACTCGGTATGGGCCGGGGCGCGGACTCAGCCGATGTGTTCTTCTTGCTCGGCGTATCCGACGACGACGCCCGGCACTGGATCGACGCCGGCCCCGCCGGACAGCCGCCGGTGGCCATCTTCGTCAAGGAGCCCTCGACCGCTTTGGTCGCCCGGGCGGTCGCGACAGGGACAGCGTTGGTGGCCGTGGAGCCGCGGGCCCGTTGGGAGCGGCTGTATCGATTGGTCAACCACGTCTTGGAGCACCGCGGCGATCCCGAACTCGACTCCAGCACCGATTTGTTCGGCCTGGCGCAGTCTCTGGCCGACCGGATCCACGGCATGGTCAGCATCGAAGACGAGGGTTCCCACGTATTGGCCTATTCGGCGTCCAACGACGAAGCCGACCAGTTGCGGCGGCTGTCGATCCTGGGTCGCGCCGGTCCACCCGAGCATCTGAAGTGGATCGGTCAATGGGGCATCTTCGACGCCCTGCGGGCCGGCCGCGACGTGGTCCGGGTTGCCGAGCGGCCGGAGCTGGGCTTGCGACCACGGCTGGCAGTCGGCATTCATCACGCAGGCGTAGACACCCGGCGTGCAACGGGTTTCGCCGGCGCCATCTGGGTGCAGCAGGGCTCGCGACCGTTGGCAGACGACGCCGAAGAGGTGCTGCGCGGTGCCGCGGTCTTGGCGGCGCGGATCATGTCCCGGCTGGCGGCCACACCGTCGACGCACGCGTTGCGCGCCCAGCAGCTGCTTGGTCTGTCCGAACCCGGATCCGCTGATCTGGAGACGATCACGCGAGAATTGGGGATTGTCGCCGACGGTAATGCCGCGTTGATCGGTTTTCGCAGCCCAGGACGCGACGATCGACTGGCCGATGTGCTGGCGTTGAGCGCCAATGCTTTTCGCGCCGATGCACAGGTTGGGTCGCGTGGTTCGCGGGTTTATGTATTGCTTCCGGACACGACGAAGCGGTCGTCACTGCACTCGTGGATTCGCGGCACCATCGGAGCTTTGCACACCGAGTTGGGAATCCGGTTGCGGGCCGTCGTCGCCGCGCCGCTGCCCGGGCTAGCGGGCCTGCCCACGGTACGTGCCGAAGTTGACCGCGTACTGGATAGTGCTGAGCGCCACCCGGATTCGTTTGGTGCCGTGACCTCGCTGGCCGAAGCGCACAGCACCGTGCTGCTCGACGAGATCGTCACGATGGTCGGCGCCGACGAACGGCTGGTGGACCCGCGGGTGCGCGACCTGCACGCCCAGGACCCGGTTCTGGTCCAGACGCTGCGGGCGTATCTGGACAGCTTCGGTGACGTCGCGGCATCGGCGGCGCAGCTACACGTGCACCCCAATACCGTGCGCTACCGGGTCCGCCGGATCGAGACGCTGCTCGCTACATCGCTGGCCGATCCCGATGCGCGGCTGCTACTTTCGCTGGGGCTGCGGGCGACTGAGCGGATGTCGTGAACTCGGTGTGAGTCGCGCAACAGTTATGTTCAGCGTGAAGCTAATTTCAAGAGTTGCAACAATTTTGCGTCAGCTAGGCTTTGCTGGTGACCGATCGCCCGTCGACATATTTGGTGCTGGCCTCGCAGCGCAGCGGCAGCACCCTGCTGGTCGAATCGCTACGAGCAACCGGAGTGGCCGGCGAGCCGCAGGAGTTTTTCCAGTACCTGCCGAACACGAGCCAGTCGCCACAGCCACGCGAATGGTTCGCCGGTATCGAGGACCCGTCGATTCTGAGCCTGCTCGATCCCCTGGATGCGGGAAAGCCCGACCTGGCTCCGCCAGAGATATGGCGTGACTACGTCCGCACCGTCGGACGGACGCCGAACGGAATCTGGGGCGGCAAGCTGATGTGGAACCAGACACCGCTGTTGCTGGACCGGGCCAGCGGACTGCCCGTTCGATCCGGCGACGGTCTGCTGTCGGCCATCCGCGACGTCGTCGGCGAGGAACCGTTACTCGTCTATGTCTATCGGCCGGACGTGGTGTCGCAGGCGGTGTCGTTTTGGCGGGCGGTGCAGACCAGGGTCTGGCGCGGCCGGCCAGATCCGGTCCGAGACGCGCGCGCCACGTATCACGCGGGGGCGATCGCGCACGTCATCACGATGCTGCGCAGCCAGGAAGCGGGCTGGCGAAACTGGTTCGCCGAAGAAGACGTCAAGCCGATGGAGATTCCGTATCCGGTGTTGTGGCGCAACCTGACTCAGGTAGTCGGCAACGTCCTCGAGTCGCTGGGCCTCGACCCGCGGCTCGCGCCGGAGCCCGTGCTGGAGCGCCAGGCGGACAAGCGTTCCGACGAATGGGTGGACCGTTACCGCGCAGACGCCGAACGAGAGGGACTCCCGCTCTAACGCAGGCGACGAGCTAGATCGTGGTGGTGCGTTCGTAGATCTCGGCGAGAAACTGCTCGACTGCCAGCGCAGCATGCCCGGCCCGCACCGACCCGAAGATGTCGAAAGCGTGTTGCGCAAAGGGCATTTCAGCATAAGCCACCGGCTGCCGGCTGACTTCGCGCAGCCGCGCGCTGAAAGCGCGACCCTGCTCGACCGGGATCAGCGAATCGTTGCGACCGTGCAACACGAAAAACGGTGGCGCATCTGGCGATACATAGGTGATCGGCGAGGCGGCCCCGAAAGCCTCTTTCAGCTCTGCCCGCCGCAGCTTGAAGACATACTTCGCCAACGTCGGCGCCATCAGGGAATGGATAGCCTCGTTCCTCGTGAAGTCATACAGGCCGTAGAACGGAACGGCCGCCCGCACGCTGGTGTCGGCGTCCTCGAAGCCGGGCTGGAATTGCGGATCGTTCGCGGTGAGCGCGGCCAACGCGGACAGGTGCCCACCGGCCGAACCGCCGGTGATCGCCACCCAGTCCGGGTCACCGCCGTACTCGGCGATGTGTTCTTTGGTCCACGCCAGCGCACGCTTGACGTCGACGATTTGATCCGGCCAGGTCGAACGAGGACTGAGCCGGTAGTTGATCGCGACGCACACCCAGCCCAGCTCGGCCAGATGGCTCATCAACGGATAGGCCTGCTGCCGTTTGCTTCCCACCATCCAGGCGCCGCCGGGGACCTGCAGCAGCACCGGCGCGCGCCCGCCGCGCTCGAGGTCGGGCCTTCGCCAGATGTCGAGATGGTTCCGGGTGCCGTACTCGCCGTAGCTGATGTCGGTGTCGTGCGCGTAGTCACCGTAAATGCGCATCATGCGGAACACCCCGGGAGATTTGGCCGTGCCCGCACCTTCTGGTCGCTTCCACAGATCCCCCGATTCGGTGCGGCGAGCGGTGCCCAGACCGGCGTCGAGCGCGGCCTTGAGCGGCTGATCGGCTTGCGCACCGATGCGATGCAGACCCAGCAGTCCCAGCCAGGACAGCGCCGAAACCAGCCAGCTGAACCGTCGTGCCTGCGGCGAGAGCTTGCGGGTCACCGCGGCCAGCAACCCGAACTGACCGGCGAGCAGCTGCAGGGGCAGCTCGGAGGCGAACACCCCGAAGCTGAACGCATACATCGAGAGATAGCCGCGCTTGCTCAGCGGCTGGTAGCCGTCGGCGGTGATCGCGAGCCCGGCCAGCGAAGCCAGCGCAGCTGACAGTTTCTTCACGCCTGTCACTTAACCACAGCGCTTTCCCGGAAAACCTCAGTGCCACTGAAACCACTTGCGTCACTTCGGTTTCACTCGCCAAAACTTGTCAGACCCGCCGGTTATCATTCGAACATGCGTTCTAGTAGTCGGGAAGAGGTCGTCGAAGTCTTCGACGCACTCCGCGCTGCCATGAAACGCGCCCTGGACCTCAGATTCGACGCGCTGACCACCCCCGAACGGCTAGGCCTGCT
>NZ_JBAPMI010000203.1:0-2362 GCF_049278535.1 Mycobacterium sp.
ACGAACAACCGCCCGGTGCCCAGGCCGCAGGCGTGGTCGAGACGCGGCAGGGCCGACGCCGCGGCCAACCCGACCGCGATGCCCACCGCCGAGTCCAGCGCACTGGAGACCACGACGGGGATGTCGATCTGCGCGGCGATCTTCAACAACGCCGAAATACCGCCCAGCGGAGCAACTTTCAACACAGCGACGTCGGCGGCGCCCGCGCGGACCACCGCCAGCGGGTCGCCGGCTTTGCGGATGCTCTCGTCGGCGGCAACCGGCACGTCGACCTGACGGCGCAACTCGGCGAGCTCGTCGACCGTCGCGCAGGGCTGCTCGAGGTACTCCAGAGGCGCCAGAGCCTTGGCGGCCTCGACGGCCTGCGCAACCGTCCAGGCCCCGTTGGCGTCCACTCGCACGGTGGGCACCAGGGCGCGGACCGCGTCGACCCGGGCCACGTCGTCGTCGAGGGTTTGACCTGGCTCGGCGACCTTCACCTTCGCGGTACGTGCACCGGGAAAACGGGCCAGGATCTCGGGCACCTGCGCCGCGTCGACGGCCGGGACCGTGGCGTTGACGTCGATGCGGTCGCGCCGGGGCGGTGGCGGCGTCCGGTAGGCCGATTCGAGGGCGGCGGACAGCCAGTGCGCCGCCTCGGCGTCGCCGTATTCCAGGAAGGCACCGAATTCGCCCCAGCCGGCCGGGCCTTCGATCAGCGCCAGCTCGCGGGTGGTGATCCCGCGGAAGCGAACCCGCATCGGCAGTGCCACCACATGTACGCGGTCGAGGATGTCGTCGAGGGTGGGGGTCACGGCGCGTAGACCTGGCGGCCCGCCAGGAACGTCGCACGCACGTCCAGGTCGGCGATCTCCTCCGGCGGCACCGCGCGCGGATCGGCGGACAGCACCACCAGGTCGGCGTACTTGCCGACTTCCAGCGAGCCGATGATGTCGTCGGCGAACAGCTGCCAGGCCGCGTCGATCGTCTGCGCGCGGATCGCCTGTTCGACGGTCAGCCGCTCCTCGGGCCCCAGCACCCGCCCGCTGGGCGCCGTGCGGGTCACGGCCACGCTGATGTTGCGCAGCGGCTCCTCGGGCGTCACCGGCGGATCGTTGTGCAGCGAGATGCGCATGCCGGTGGCCAGCGCGGAACCTGCTGGCATCCAACGGGATCCGTGCTCCTCGCCGAACAGCCCGTCGACAATCACGTCACCCCAGTAGTGGATCTGGTCGACGAAGATGCTGCAGGTGACGCCGAGGTCATGGGCACGCTGCAGCTGCTCGGGCCGGATCGCGCCGACGTGCTCGAGACGCAGCCGATGGTCTGAGCGTGGATTTCGTTGCAGCGCTTGCTCATAGACATCGAGGATGGTGTCGACGCCGGCGTCGCCCTGCACGTGGCAAGCCATCGGCCAGCCCAGCGGAAAGTAGGCGCCGACGATCTCGGTCAGCTGTTCGGCGGTGTAGTTCGCACAGCCGCACGAGCCGGGCGTCACGCCGATGGTGCGGGTGGCGGCGGTGTCCAGATACGGGAAGGACAGCGCGATGTTGCCGATCCACGGCGAGCCGTCCACCCAGATCTTGATGCCGATCTGACGCAGCATGTCGTCGCCCTGGCCGGGGGTGGCGTCGGTCGACATTTGCGGGTTGGAGATCTCGTAGGTGCGCAGCCGGACCGACAGTTTCTCGCGCAGCTGCTCGACGAGCGGCCGCATCGCCGGGTCGAACGCCATCTCCGAGCAGGTGGTCAGCCCGGCCTGGTTCAGCCGGGCACACTCGGCCAGCAGCATTGCCGGGTAGTCACTCGGCGCAATAGCCCCGTTGAGCAGTGGGAAGACCGCACCGGTTTCCTCCGCGGTGCCGTCGAGGTCGCCGTTCGCGTCGTGGCCGTATTTGGCGCCCTTGGGGTCGGCGGTGTCGCGGGTGAGGCCGGCGCGCTGGGCGGCCCGCGAGTTGAAGTAGGCCTTGTGTCCCGAGTTGTGGATGATGACCAGCGGATCGTCCGGCGCGATCTCGTCCAGCCAGGCCAGCGTCGGCTCCGGTAGCCCGTCCTGCAGCAGCGGGTCCCAGCCGTTGAGGTAGGCGCCGTCGGATCCGCGCCGGGCCACCTCGCGGCGAACGGCCTCGACGACCTGGCCGGCGTCGCGCATCGTGACAGGCCGGATGTCCACCAGCCGGTCGGACAGTGCGATGGCCTCCATCAGCGGATGGCCATGCGCCTCAACGAATCCCGGCATGACGCAGCCGTCGCCGACGTCGATGCTCGTGGTGTGGGGGCCGATGAAAGCGGCCACCGCTGACCGGTCACCGACCGCGACGATCCGGCCGTCGGTGATCGCCAGCGCCTCGGCGGTGGGCCGGGCGTCGTCGACGGTCAGGAC
>NZ_JBAPMI010000204.1:0-1719 GCF_049278535.1 Mycobacterium sp.
TTCATCCAGTCCCACTGGCCGTGCATGACGTTGTGGCCGATCTCCATGTTCTCGATGATCTTGGCCACGCCGAGGGTGACGGTTCCCGCCCACCAGGCTGACCGGCGCGAGCTCGCCGCCAGCAGCAGCCGGCCGGCGACCTCCAGCGCGCGCTGCGCGGCGATGGTGCGGTGGATGTAGCGGGCATCACGCTCACCACGGGAGTCTTCGATGTCCTGTCGGATGGCATCCAGCTCGATGCCCAGGTTTTCGATGTCGGCGTCCGTCAGATGTGTGAATACGTCAAGGTCGGTGATCGCCATCGTTTAATTGCCTTCCTGCAGGCTGCAGTTCCTGACCTACGCTATCGTAACCTACGAATGCGTAGGTTACCAGCGGGTAACTTTCAAATGTCGAGTGTGCAATCGCCGGATGCAGCGGAAATGCAGGTCTGCACGCGGGTGCCGGGCTCACGATCCACGCCAGTTCGAAGGTCGCGTGCGTGGCCTTCCACCAAGGTAACCACGCACGACTGGCAGATACCCATCCGACAGCCGAACGGCATCTGCACGCCCAGCTGCTCGCCGGCATCCATCAGCGATCTGGCCGCGTCGGCCGCGGTGCTTTTTCCACTCTTGGCGAACGTGACCGTCCCACCTTCGCCGGCCGGTGCCGCGCGCGACACCGCGAACCGCTCGAGGTGCAAGCGGTCGCCGATACCAGCCGCTGTCCACGCCCGCTCCGCCGCGTTGAGCATCGCCTCGGGTCCACACGCCCAGGTCTGCCGGTCGCGCCAGTCCGGCACCTCGGTGTCGAGCCGGGACATATCCAGCCGCCCCTGCTCGCGGGTCGCGCGCAACTGCAGCCGGTATCCCGGATGGTCGCGCACCAGTTGCTCGAGCTCCGCACCGAACATCACATCGCCGGCGGTGGGCGCCGAATGCAGGTGGAGCACATCGGTGATCTGGTCGCGGCGCACCAGCGTGCGCAGCATCGACATCACCGGAGTGATGCCAGAGCCGGCGGTGACGAACAGCACTGCCGGGGGTGCGGGATCGGGCAGCACGAAATTGCCCTGCGGCATGGCCAGTCGCACGATCGTGCCGGGCATCACCCCTTCCACCAAGTGGGTGGACAAAAAGCCTTCGGGCATCGCTTTCACGGTGATGGTCACCGTGCGCGCACTCCGGTGCGGACTGGAAGTCAACGAATACGAGCGCCACCGCCATCGTCCGTCGACGAGAAGCCCGATGCCCATGTATTGGCCCGGCTGGTAATCGAAGCTGAAACCCCAACCCGGCTTGATGACCAGCGTCGCGGAGTCGCGCGTTTCCCGCCTGACGTCAAGAATGCGGCCCCGCAATTCCCGCGCCGACCACAGCGGATTGGCAAGTCGCAGATAGTCATCGGGAAGCAGCGGCGTGGTGATGCGTCGAGCCAGGATGCGCAACGCGTGCCAGCCAGGATGGGTTTCCACTCCGGCCAGCGTAATGGGCCTGGTCTCGACGACGTCAGCCGCGGCTCGGGATATTTTTCTGTCCGTTGAGGCTTTTCTGTCCATTGAGACACTCCTGCTCTCGCTCGGGACAGAACCTACGGTACCGTAACCTACGGCACCGTAGCTACGCCTAGAGCAGCTCTAGCAGGAACGGAAGCTCTTGGACGGCGTACCAGGCCAGGTCGTGATCCTGGGCGTCGCCCACGGTCAGCTCGGCGTCCTCGTCGCCGAGGTCGGCGGCA
>NZ_JBAPMI010000205.1:0-1539 GCF_049278535.1 Mycobacterium sp.
GCTCATCGCGTTGCCGCTGGCGTCGGCCGCGGTGCTGATGCTGGTCGGGCGGCGCGGCGACAAATGGGGCCACATCCTCGGCGTCGCGGTGCCGATCGTCTGCTTCTTCTACGGCCTCGCGCTCTTCGTCAACGTCCTCGGACTGTCCGCCGACCGCCGCAGTATCGACACCAACCTCTTCAGCTGGATCCCGGTCGGCAGCTTCCAGGTCAACTTCGGGACCCGGGTCGACCAGCTCTCCCTGTGCTTCGTGCTGCTGATCACCGGTGTCGGATCCCTGATCCACATCTACTCGCTCGGCTACATGAAGGAAGACCCGCAGCGACGCCGCTTCTTCGCCTACTTCAACCTCTTCGTCGCGGCGATGCTGCTGCTGGTCCTGGGCAACAACTACCTCTCGCTCTACGTCGGCTGGGAAGGCGTCGGCCTGGCGTCCTACCTGCTGATCGGCTTCTGGACCTACAAGCCGGCCGCGGCGACGGCGGCGAAGAAGGCCTTCATCATGAACCGCGTCGGCGACGTCGGCCTGACGCTGGCGATCTTCCTGATGTTCGCCACCCTCGGTACGACGTCGTTCGCCGGGGTCTTCGGCGGTGCCCACCAGCTCTCCGGCGGTGCGGCCACCGGGATGGCGCTGCTGCTGCTGCTCGGTGCCTGCGGAAAGTCCGGCCAGATCCCGCTGCAGGGCTGGCTCCCCGACGCCATGGAGGGTCCGACGCCGGTGTCGGCTCTGATCCACGCGGCAACCATGGTCACCGCCGGCGTCTACCTCATCGCCCGGTCCAACCCGATCTTCAACATCACCGAGGACGGCCGCACCGTCGTCACGATCATCGGTGCGCTCACCCTGCTCTACGGCTGTGTCGTCGGCTGCGCCTACGACGACATCAAGAAGGTGCTCGCCTACTCCACGGTGAGCCAGATCGGCTACATGTTCCTCGCCGTCGGGCTCGGCCCGGCCGGTTATGCGCTCGGCATCCTGCACCTGCTCGCGCACGGCTTCTTCAAGGCCGGGCTCTTCCTCGGGGCCGGCTCGGTGATGCACGGGATGAACGACGAGGTCAACATGCGGCGCTTCGGCGGCCTGCGCAAGGTCATGCCGATCACCTTCGTCACCTTCGGCCTGGCCTACCTGGCGATCATCGGCTTCCCCGGCCTGTCCGGCTACTTCACCAAGGACAAGATCATCGAGGCGGCGTTCAACAAGGGCGGCACCTCAGGTGCGTTGCTCGGCACGGCCGCGTTGATCGGCGCCGGCCTGACCGCGTTCTACATGACCCGGCTGATGATCATGACCTTCTTCGGCAAGCGGCGGTGGGCCGACGACGCGCACCCGCACGAGTCGCCATCGGTGATGACCGGTCCAATGATCGTGCTCGCGTTCGGGTCGGTCTTCGCCGGTGGCCTACTCGCCGTGGGCGGCACCCTCGAGCACTGGCTTGCGCCCGTGCTCGGTGAGTCGACGGCGCAGGGCCCGGACCTGATCAACAGCACGCTGCTGACCGTCATCATCGTGGTCGTCGCGGCCCTGGGAGTGGC
>NZ_JBAPMI010000206.1:0-20940 GCF_049278535.1 Mycobacterium sp.
GAGTTGGTGACCTTCTCGGCGACAACGCCGGGCTCGAGCCCGCCGTTGAAGGCGATCTGCTTCAGCGGAGCCGACAGGGCCACGCGCACGATGTTCGCGCCCGTCGCCTCGTCACCGGTGAGCTTCAGGTCGTCCAGAGCCGGAGCCGACTGCAGCAGGGCCACGCCACCACCGGCGACGATGCCCTCCTCGACGGCGGCCTTGGCGTTGCGGACCGCGTCCTCGATACGGTGCTTGCGCTCCTTGAGCTCCACCTCGGTGGCGGCGCCGGCCTTGATCACCGCAACACCGCCGGCCAGCTTGGCCAGGCGCTCCTGCAGCTTCTCGCGGTCGTAGTCGGAGTCGCTGTTCTCGATCTCGGCGCGGATCTGGGCCACCCGTCCGGCGATGGCATCGGAGTCACCCGAGCCCTCGACGATGGTCGTCTCGTCCTTGGTGATGACGACCTTGCGGGCCTTACCGAGCAGCGAGACGTCAGCGGTCTCCAGGGACAGACCGACCTCTTCGCTGACGACCTGGCCACCGGTGAGGATCGCCATGTCCTGCAGCATCGCCTTGCGACGGTCACCGAAGCCGGGGGCCTTGACCGCCACCGACTTGAAGGTGCCGCGGATCTTGTTCACGACCAGGGTGGACAGCGCCTCGCCCTCGACGTCCTCGGCGATGATCAGCAGCGGCTTGCCGGCCTGGATGACCTTCTCCAGCAGCGGCAACAGGTCCTTGACCGTCGACACCTTGGAGCTGACCAACAGGATGAAGGGGTCCTCCAGGACTGCTTCCTGACGCTCTGCGTCGGTGACGAAGTAGCCGGAAATGTAGCCCTTGTCGAACCGCATGCCCTCGGTGAGCTCGAGCTGCAGGCCGAAGGTGTTGGACTCCTCGACGGTGATGACGCCCTCGTTGCCGACCTTGTCCATCGCCTCCGCGATCAGGTCGCCGATCGACTGGTCACCGGCCGAGATGGCGGCAGTGGCAGCGATCTGCTCCTTGGTCTCGACGTCCTTGGCCGACTTCAGCAGGGTCTCGGTGATCTTCTCGACAGCCTTCTCGATACCGCGCTTGAGGCCCAGCGGGTTGGCGCCGGCCGCAACATTGCGCAGACCCTCTTTGACCAGCGCCTGCGCCAGCACGGTGGCCGTGGTGGTGCCGTCACCGGCAACGTCGTCAGTCTTCTTGGCGACTTCCTTGACCAGCTCGGCGCCGATCTTCTCGTAGGGGTCCTCGAGCTCGATCTCCTTGGCGATGGACACACCATCGTTGGTGATCGTGGGGGCGCCCCACTTCTTCTCCAGGACGACGTTGCGGCCTTTGGGACCCAACGTCACCTTTACCGCGTCGGCGAGGGCGTTGAGGCCCCGCTCGAGGCCGCGACGGGCCTCTTCGTCGTACGCAATTTGCTTGGCCATTGCGAAGTGATTCCTCCGATTGGGGATGACACGTGTGTGGCCGGGCGCAGTGCCCGCGACGGACGACCGTAGCTGTCTTGGCTTGGTCTCACCGTCCCGACCTAGCACTCACTGGTCGCGAGTGCCAGTGTCATTTTTAGCACTCGCCTATATCGAGTGCAAGGAGAGGTACCCGCTTATCGCGACGGGCGTAAACCGTCGATGACGACGCCGGTCACTCGCTCGGCCCGCGCATTGTCGTAACCCTGCATGGCCTGGCAGCCCACCAGGAGGGCCTTGATCTCGGGCACGTCGACATCGGCGCGCACGGTCCCGGCTCGTTGCGCAGCCGCCAACAACTCGCCGAGCAGGCCGCGAAATGCGTCCTCGGCGTCAGGCGCGACCGAATCGACGTCGATGCCCAGCCCACTGAGCGCCTCGACCAGCCCCTGGTCGGTGGCACCCCAGTCCAGCACCATCGACCGCAGGAAGCTGAACAGCGCCTCGTCGGGGCCCGGCCGGTCCAGGAGCGCACGCCCCTCCGTGATGATGTGCCGCAGCCGGCTCTCGACCACCGCCCTGAACAGGTCTTCCTTGGTGGGGAAATGCCGGTAGACGGTGCCGGCGCCGACGCCGGCGCGACGGGCGATTTCGTCGATCGGGACCGACAAACCCTCGGCCGCGAAAGTCTCGTAGGCAGTCTCGAGCACCCGGGCGCGGTTGTGGGCCGCGTCGGCGCGCAACGGCCGAGCGGGCACAGACATCAGTCACCACCTGATGGTTGACAAAGCGGGGCGCACGTTCCGTATAGTCGTGGAATCAACCGGAGCGCACGCCCCGTTTACCTTACAGCTTAGGGAGCTTTTCATGGCCAAGTGGACCACCACCGATATTCCCGACCAGAGCGGCCGCGTCGCCGTGATCACGGGAGCTAACACTGGACTCGGCTACGAAACCGCCTTGGCCCTCGCCGCCCACGGCGCCCATGTGGTGCTGGCCGTCCGCAATCTCGACAAAGGCAAGGACGCCATCTCGAGGATCGTCACCCAGAGCCCGCAGGCCGATGTCGCGCTGCAGGAGCTTGATCTGACATCGCTGGAGTCGACCCGCGCCGCCGCAGAGCAGCTGCGCGCCGATCACGACCGCATCGACCTGCTGATCAACAACGCCGGCGTGATGTACACGCCGAAGTCGACCACCAAGGACGGCTTCGAGCTGCAGTTCGGCACCAACCACCTGGGCCACTTCGCCTTCACCGGCCTGCTGCTGGACCGGCTGCTACCGGTTGCCGGCTCGCGGATCGTGACGGTCAGCAGCGTCGGCCACCGCATCCTCGCCGACATCCACTTCGACGACCTGCAGTGGGAGCGCAGCTACAACCGGGTCGCGGCCTATGGGCAGGCCAAGCTGGCCAACCTGCTGTTCACCTATGAATTGCAGCGGCGGCTGGCGTCGCACGGCACGACGATCGCCGCGGCCGCCCACCCAGGTATGTCGGACACCGAGCTGATGCGCAACATGCCCGCACCGCTGGTCTCCACCTTCGAGCGGATCGCCCCGGTCGTCGCCCAGAACCCCGCCATGGGCGCCCTGCCAACGTTGCGGGCCGCCACCGACCCGACAGTCCTCGGCGGGCAGTACTACGGTCCCGGCGGCCTTGGCCAGACGCGGGGCTATCCCAAGATCGTGGGGTCCAGCAAGAAGTCGCACGATGCCGATCGCCAGCGCCGGCTGTGGGCGGTGTCGGAGGAGCTCACCGGCGTGACGTATCCCGTCGGCTAACCGAGGTCGAGCAACTGCTCGTAGAAACCACCGATGCTCCGGGCCGGGTCGTTCAGATGGATCTCCAGGATCCAATGGCAGACCCGCCCTTCGGCGTCGGTGCGGCGCATCGGTTTGGTCGAACCCGGCGTGATGTACCACTCGGTGCCGTTGCCGAAGATCCTCTTGTGCGGAAATTCGCCGAGCAGATGGCCGGCGATCGGGCTGCCGAAATCGAAGCCCTCGTCGTGGGCCAGTTGTACGCAGTGGTGGTATAACTCGGCGCCGGTGACGTCGGGATGACGCTCGAAGTAATCGCGCCCGGCGTGCCACACCCGCGGGAGGGCATCGCGCACCGCGAGCTTGTCCGGGTCGTCGCCGAGCACGAAGGTGCGGCCGAAGTCGGCCTCCCACTCCTCGAAGATCGGGCCCAGGTCGAGGAATGCGATGTCGCCATCGGCGATCACCCGGTCCGGCGGATGCTCCTTGAACGGCTGCAGGGTGTTCTCCCCGGCCCGCACGATCCGCCGGTGCCAATGCGCTGTCACCCCGAGCATGTCGGCAGCCAGATCGCGGATCTCGTCGGACAACTGCTGCTCACCGACGCCAGGGCGGATCATTTCGCGGCGTTCGATCTCGTCGAACAGCCGCGCCGCTTTGGCCTGGGCGTCGAGAAGCCGTTCCGCTCGGGCGTTTTCGTCGACGATCGGCGTTGTCACAATACCGATGCTAGACGTTGTGGGCTTCAGTCCCATTGTGCGAAGTATGGATGCTCCGGCTTGCTCTTCTCGACGAGGATGAAGACCACACCCCACGGGTCGACGAACCATGTCGTGCGTACTCGCGCGACGTCCGCAATCCCGTCGACCAGAAAGCGCACCCCCTTCGCCTCGAGTTGGGCCCGGGTGGCGTCGAGGTCCTCGCAGATCAGCCCCACATGCGAGAGCCCGTGGTCGGTCAGGGCCGCGGCACTGCGCTGCTCGGTGCCGGCGACGCCGAGATACTCGATCACCTCGAGAACCCGATCGCCGTCGTCCTCGAAGCCGACGATGGCCGCCTTCATGGTGGGATCGGATACCAGTTGACCCATGTCGTCGCGGATCGCATCACCGGCCATCACGTAGGGCGGCGACAGCACGCGTAGGCCTAATACGTCGCGATAAAACGCAACCGCAGCGTCGCAGTCGGGCACGCAAACGCCACTGTGGGCCAGTCCGGTAATCATGCTGTAGAACAATGTCAAAAGTGCGGTGATCGCACCAGCCTCACGGCCGACTCGCCGCCGTCCTGCAGAGATGCGCGCCCCGATGTGCTTGCCCTAGACTGCATCTCGACCAGATAGGAGTCTTGAGGGTGCGGGCAGTTGAAGCGCCCAGCACCCGGGCTTTGCGGGGCTGGCAGCGGCGAGCCTTGGTGCGCTACTTAACCGCCAAGCCACGTGACTTTTTGCTGGTCGCTACTCCTGGCGCCGGTAAGACCGCGTTTGCTCTGCGCATCGCCGCCGAGCTGCTGGCCGACCGCAGCATCGAGGCGGTCACCGTCGTGGTGCCGACCGAACATCTCAAGGTGCAGTGGGCGGCGGCAGCCGCCGCCGACGGCATCGCGCTGGACCCGAAGTTCAGCAACAGCGCCGCGCACACCTCGGCCGAGTACCACGGCGTCGTCGTCACCTATGCACAAGTGGCCAGCCATCCGACCCGGCACCGGGTGCGTACCGAAGGCAGACGAACGCTGGTCGTCTTCGACGAGATTCACCACGGCGGTGACGCGAAGAGCTGGGGCGACGCCATCCTGGAAGCGTTCGGCGACGCCACACACCGATTGGCGTTGACCGGCACGCCATTTCGCAGCGACGACGCCGCCATCCCGTTCGTTCGCTACGAGCCCGACGCCGGCGGCCTGCTGCGGTCGCAGGCCGATCACACCTACGGCTACACCGACGCGCTCGCCGACAGCGTGGTACGCCCGGTGGTGTTCCTGGCCTACTCCGGAGAGACGCGGTGGCGCGACAGCGCGGGTGCGGAGTATGCCGCAAGGCTCGGTGAGCCGGCCAGCGCCGAGCACACCGCCCGAGCGTGGCGCACCGCGCTTGACCCGGCCGGCGACTGGATGCCTGCGGTCGTCACCGCGGCCGATACCCGGCTGCGCCAGCTACGGGCCGGCGGTGTTCCGGACGCCGGCGGAATGGTCATCGCGTCGGATCAGCAAGCTGCTCGCGCCTATGCCATTCTGCTACAACGGATTACCGGAGAAGAGCCAACCGTCGTCCTTTCCGACGACCCAGGCGCTTCGCGGCGCATCGCGCAGTTCTCCGCGGGCACCAGCCGCTGGCTGGTCGCCGTGCGGATGGTGTCGGAGGGTGTCGACGTGCCGCGGTTGGCGGTCGGCGTCTATGCCACCAGCGCTTCCACTCCGCTGTTCTTCGCGCAGGCCATCGGCCGGTTTGTCCGCTCCCGGCGGCCCGGTGAGATCGCAAGCGTGTTCCTGCCGTCGGTGCCGACCCTTCTGCTGCTGGCCAGTGAGTTGGAAGCGCAGCGCAATCATGTTCTCGGGCAACCAGATCGGGAAACCGACGAGCTTGCCGTGGCGCAGCGCCGTCAGGACGAGCCGTCCGAGATCGAGAACAAGTTCGAGTCACTGGGCGCCGACGCCGAACTGGACCAGGTCATTTTCGACGGCTCGTCGTTCGGCACCGCGACTCCGGCCGGCAGCGATGAGGAAGCCGACTACTTAGGTATCCCAGGACTTTTGGATCCCAGCCAGATGCGCGACCTGCTGCGCCGACATCAGGAACAGCAATTCGACCGCCGCGCCACTACGCCCGAGCCGGTGACCCGGCACGGACAGCTACGCGAACTCCGTCGCGAGCTCAACGCGCTAGTATCGGCGGCGCACTATCGAATTGGCAAGCCGCACGGATGGATTCACAACGAGTTGCGGCGGCTCTGCGGTGGCCCGCCGGTGGCCGCGGCCAGCAGCGAACAGCTCCAGGCGCGCATCGTAGCGGTGCGCGGTCTGACCGCTTAGCGAATGGCCCAGATACTGTCGGCCACCCACGGCGACGCCTCGGCCGCGACCGCCCACGCCACGTCCTCCGGAACGTCGATCAACGGATAGCGCTTGACGCCCGCGGCGGTCGCCGCCACCAGGGTGGCGACCTTGGCCCGGCGCTGAAACGGCGACTGCCGCACGGTCCAGCCGATGATGCCCGCCGTGGCGAGGCAGTCGCGGCGTCGTTCGACGCTGCCCGCACGCATCACCAACCAGCCGTCGTGAACCCGGTGACCGAGCGCATTGACCCGGTCGGCGGCCAGCAGAGCGCACCAGGCCGTGACCGCGATCCATGCCGGCCACACCCACACGGGCACAACCGTTTTCCCGGCCGTCGCAGCCGCGACGGCCAGCGCAACACCGATCAACACCGGAAGCCCCAATGCTCGTGTCCATCGTCGGGCGGCGGCCCGCCGACCATGACCGCGCAGCGGGCCGGTGACGATATCCCGCTCGCCGACCAACTCAAACAGCACCGATTCGGCAGTGGCAGCAGGACACGGCGGTAGCAGCACCGACGCCTCTCCAACGCCGTGCACACCGGTCATCACCGCATCCAGCCGGGCGCCGCCAAACAATCGGACCAGCAGTGGCTGCCGCAGCGTGCCACCGCGCAGCCGGCTCATGTCATAGGTGCGCTCACGAAGTCGCAACAGGCCGTGCCGCAGATGCAGAACGTCCGCCTGACGCAGCAGCACCAGATTTCCGTAGGTAAGCAACGATCGCAGCACCGCGAGCAGCACCGAAGCGAGCAGAATTGCCACGCCGACCACCTCGACGGTGCTCGTTGTACCCAGCCGCTGGGCGGCGGCCAGCACTGACTCGACTGGCCGCGAATGCTGCAGCGGCCCAACGAATCCGCTCTCGTACACCACACCGGCGGCAGCGGCCAGCGACAGCAGACCCGACACACTCAGCGGCGAATACCTCAGCCACGACGGCTGCCAGCGAGCCAGCACGGCGCCTGCCGCTCCAGGCTCGGCGGTCGCAGTGTCGACCGGCTGATCTGAGCCGGCCAGCAGAATCGCCCGCAACCGCGGTACCTGATCGACCTCGACCGCATTGAGCTCGAATCCCCCGGATCCGTTTTCGCCCTTGGCTTCTTGCCCGGTACTCACTCGCACCACAGCCAGACCCATCAGCCGGTGCAGCAGCCTGGCGTCGCTTTGCACCGAACGAATCCGGTTGAGCGGCAAGGACAATACTTTGCGCCCTAACAGACCGGTTCGCAGCTGCAGTTGGCCCGACTGCGGGTCGGCGTCAATGCGGTAGCTGGTGGTGACCCAGCGCGCCACGCCGACGATGACCATGTACGCCAGCACGGCCAGCGTCCAGGACTGGTTGCCGGTGGTCGAGCCCAGGACGATCGCGCCGATCAGCCACGGAAGTTCGCGCAGCAGCTCGTGTACGGGGTGAACCAACAGCATCCTGGGACTTAGCCGTTGCCAGGCGATTTGAGGCCCGGCGGCGTGAGTCACGTTGCGTCCTCGGCGCCAATCGCAGCGATGTCGGTCAATTGCGCGACGACGTGATCGGCGACGTCGACATCAAGCGCGACGATGTGCACCGCTCCCGCCGAAGAGGCGGTGGTGACGGTGACGTTAGCCAGACCGAACAACCGATCCAACGGGCCACGATAGGTGTCGATAGTCTGCACCCGAGAGATCGGCGCAATGCGTCGCTCCTGCACCAACCAACCGGTACGGGTGTACACCGCCTGCGGGCCAATCTCCCACCGATGCACCCGGTATCGCCAGACCGGCACGACGGCCAGCGAAATCAGCGCGCCGAGCACCGTGATGCCGCCGATCAGCAGATGCATCCACGGCATCCGCTTGTCGAATTCGAACCACACCACTGGGCCGGCGGCCAGCAGCAACCACGGGATGGCCCCGCCGATCGCCCACCGTAGCGGCGCGCGCCGGCTGGGCGGGTGGGCGGGATCGACCATGCCCGCGACCGGCGGGCCAGGCGTGCGGTTTTCCACGCCATCGAGAATGCCACCGACCCTCCGGCAGATTGCACCGACACGTCGGCACCGAAATTTTGGATGAGTATGGTTCTCCGGGATGAGTTCCAACAGCAAATGGACGACGAGCGAGATACCCGACCAGAGCGGCCGCGTGGCCGTTGTGACGGGCGCAAACACCGGACTCGGCTACCACACCGCAGCCGCGCTCGCCCAGACCGGGGCTCACGTCATCTTGGCGGTGCGCGACCTGGAGAAGGGCAACCACGCGCTGGCGCGCATAGTCGCCGCCCATCCGGACGCCGATGTCACATTGCAGGAGCTCGACCTCAGCTCGCTTGCCTCGGTGCGCACCGCCGCCGCGGCGCTGCGAAAGGCCTACCCGCGCATCGATCTGCTGATCAACAACGCCGGCGTGATGTGGACGCCCAAACAGCTCACCGCCGATGGATTTGAAATGCAGTTCGGCACCAACCATCTCGGCCACTTTGCGCTGACCGGTCTCCTGTTGGACAACCTGCTGCCGGTGCGGGGCTCGCGGGTGGTCACCGTCAGCAGCACGGGCCACCGGCTCCGCGCCGCGATCCACTTCGACGATCTGCAGTGGGAACACAGCTACGACCGACTCGCCGCCTATGGGCAGTCGAAACTGGCCAACCTGCTCTTTACCTACGAACTGCAGCGCCGGCTGGCCGGCCACCGCAAGAACACCATCGCCGTTGCGGCGCATCCCGGCGCGTCCAGCACCGAACTGGGCCGCAACGCGCCGACGCTGGTCAAGCCGCTGTTCGCACTGGCGGGCCCGCTGTTCTTCCAGGGCGCCGCGATGGGCGCCTTGCCGACGCTGCGCGCCGCCACCGATCCGGACGTCGAGGGCGCGCAGTACTACGGTCCCGACGGTCCGGGTGAGCAGCGCGGCCACCCCAAGGTCGTCTCCTCGAGCGCCCAGTCGCACGACGAGGACCTGCAGCAGCGGTTGTGGACGGTCTCCGCGGAATTGACCGGCGTCACCTATCCGGTCTGACGGCCCTCGCGGCTCCGTAAGATAACCGCGTGGCACGACGACCCCGCTTGACCGACGAGAACCCGACGGTCAGCCCCCGGCACCTGCTGTCGTTGGTGCGTTCGACGGTTCCGCCCGTCCACCCGGCCGGGCTCCCGTTCATCTCCGCCGGCTTGGGTCTGGCTCTGGTGGGCCGCCGCTCCCGCTGGCTGCGCCGCGTTGGCCTACTGGCCGCCGGCGCCTGTGCGGGCTTCTTCCGGCATCCGCCTCGGGTGCCGCCCACCCGGCCCGGCGTCGTCGTCGCACCGGCCGACGGCCAGGTCTGCCTCATCGAATCGGCCGCGCCGCCGCCCGAGTTGGAGATGGGTGACGCGGAGCTCACCCGGGTCAGCATCTTCCTGTCGGTGTTCGACGCCCACGTACAACGGGCCCCCGTCAGCGGCGAGGTAATCGCCGTCCAACATCGGCCGGGCCTGTTCGGCTCGGCCGACCTCCCCGAGGCCAGTGAAAGCAACGAACGCAACAGCGTCCGGATCCGGACTGCAGACGGGGTGGAGATCGTGGCCGTGCAGATCGCCGGTCTGGTAGCCCGTCGGATCGTCTGCAACGCCCGGGTGGGCGACAAACTGTCGATCGGTGACACCTACGGCCTGATCCGATTCGGGTCGCGGCTGGACACCTACCTGCCCGCGGGCGCGGAGTTGTTGGTCAGCCTCGGCCAGCGAGCGGTCGCCGGTGAGACGGTGCTGGCCCAACTGCCATGACAACGAGACCTCGCGCCAAGCGGGTAGTGCCGCTGCGCATCCTGCCGAGCTCGATGAGCGTGCTGGCGATCTGCGCCGGGCTGACCTCGATCCGCTTCGCGCTGGAGGGCCAGCCCTATGTGGCGATCGCGCTGATCGCCGCCGCGGCCATCCTCGACGGGCTCGACGGCCGGGTGGCGCGCGCGCTGGATGCCGAGTCGCGGATGGGTGAGGAGATCGATTCGCTGGCCGACGCAGTGAACTTCGGCGTGGCGCCCGCAGTCGTGGTCTACGTGTCGATGCTGCCCGCGTTGCCGGCCGGCTGGGTGGTGGTCCTGCTGTACGCGGTGTCAATCGTGTTGCGGCTGGCCAGGTTCAACGCGTTGCTCGACGATGCCAGCCAGCCCGCGTTTGCGCGGGAGTTCTTCGTCGGTGTGCCGGCGCCGGCCGGCGCGATCTGCGCGCTCGGTCCGCTGGCCGCCAAGCTGCAGTTCGGCGCGGGCTGGTGGACATCGCCGTGGTTCGTCTGCGCGTGGATGGTGGTCTGTTCGATGCTGTTGGTGAGCCGGATCCCGATGCGCAAGATGCACGCGGTCTCGGTGCCGCCGAACCTGGCCGCGCTGCTGCTGGCCGGGCTGGCCATCGTCGCCGCCGCCGCGTTCCTGTTCCCCTACATCCTGATCATGGTGGTGATCGCCGCCTACCTCTGCTACATCCCGTTCTCGGTCCGTAGCCACCACTGGCTGGCCGAGCACCCCGAGGCGTGGGGCGAGAAACCCAAGCAACGGCGCGCCACCCGCCGCGCGATCCGCCGGGCGCAGCCCAACCGCCGGTCGATGGCTCGACTCGGACTACGCAGGCCCGCCGGCCGAACATGACGTCGCCTGCCCGGCTCACGCTGACGGCTCGGCTGAACACCTCGGCCGTCGACTCTCGTCGAGGGGTGATCCGGCTGCACCCCAACGCCATTGCTGCCCTGGGTATTCGGGAGTGGGATGCGGTGTCGCTCACCGGGTCACGGACCACAACGGCGGTGGCCGGCATGGCCGGTCAGCAGACCCCGGTCGGCACTGTCCTGCTCGACGACGTCACGCTGTCCAACGCCGGGCTCAGCGAAGACACCATGGTCATCGTCGCCGCCGTCACCGTCTACGGCGCACGGTCAGTGACCCTGAGCGGCTCGGCGCTGGCCAGCCAATCGGTCCCGCCCACCACCTTGCGACAAGCGTTGCTGGGCAAGGTGTTAACCATCGGCGATGCCGTATCGCTGCTGCCGCGTGACTTGGGACCGGGAACCTCGACGTCGGCGGCGACCCGCGCGCTGGCCTCAGCGGTGGGCATCAGTTGGACGTCAGAATTGTTGACCGTCACCGGGGTGGATCCGACCGGGCCGGTGAGCGTGCAGCCGAACTCCTTGGTGACGTGGGGAAACGGCGCTCCACTCGACGCCACAAGGCCAGCTGAGCCCGAGCCCGCCACCGCGGCAACACAGCTCACCGTGAACGACCTCAAGGGTGTCGGCGCGCAGGCGGCCAAGCTGACCGAGTGGCTCAAGCTGGCGCTCGACGAACCGCACCTGCTGCAAACCCTTGGCGCCACAACAAACTTGGGTGTGCTGGTGTCGGGTCCGGCGGGAGTGGGCAAGACCACGCTGGTGCGTGCGGTCTGCGTGGGCCGACGGCTGGTTGAACTCGACAGTCCGGAGGTCGGCGCGCTGGCCGCCGACGACCGTCTGCAGCGGGTGGCCGAGGCCGTGATGAAAGTTCGGGACGGCGGTGGAGTGCTGCTGATCGCCGACATCGATGCGCTGCTGCCTGCCACGGCCGAACCGGTTGCGGCGCTGATCCTGAGCGAGCTACGCAAAGCGATCGCCGCCGCGGGGGTCGCGGTGATCGTCACATCGGCGGTTCCGGAGAACCTCGACCCGCGGCTGCGTGCCCCGGATCTGTGCGATCGCGAGCTGGTGCTCAGCCTGCCCGACGCGCCGACCCGCACGGCGCTCCTGGAAAGCCTGCTGAATCAGGTGCCTACCGATGATCTCACACTCAGCGAGATTGCTGACCGTACACCAGGTTTCGTGGTTGCCGATCTGGCCGCGCTGGTGCGTGAGGCGGCGTTGCGCGCCGCGGCGCGGGCCAGCTCCGACGGCGGCCCGCCGAAGCTCACCCAGGACGACTTGCTCGGCGCGCTCACCGTGATCAGACCTCTGTCACGATCAGCCGCAGAGGAGGTCACGCTCGGATCGATCACCCTCGACGATGTCGGCGACATGGCCGAAACCAAGCAGGCGCTCACCGAGGCGGTGTTGTGGCCGCTGCAGCATCCCGACACCTTCGCGCGGCTCGGTGTTCAGCCGCCGCGCGGTGTGCTGCTGTACGGCCCGCCGGGCTGCGGGAAGACTTTCCTGGTCCGCGCGCTGGCCAGCACCGGGCGGCTTTCCGTGCACGCCGTCAAAGGGTCTGAGCTGATGGACAAGTGGGTCGGCTCATCGGAGAAGGCGGTGCGCGAACTATTCAGCCGGGCAAGGGATTCCGCGCCGTCACTGGTTTTCCTCGACGAGATCGACGCGCTGACACCGCGGCGCGGGCAAAGCTTCGACTCCGGTGTCACCGACCGGGTGGTGGCCGCGCTGCTCACCGAGCTCGACGGCATCGAACCGATGCGCGATGTCGTGGTGATCGGCGCCACCAACCGCCCGGACCTGATCGACCCGGGGCTGCTGCGGCCCGGTCGGCTGGAGAAGCTGGTGTTCGTCGAACCACCTGACGCACAGGCGCGGGCGGATATCTTGCGCACGGCCGGCAAGTCGATTCCGCTGCGGGGCGTGGACCTGGACGCGCTGGCGGCCGACCTCGACGGATATAGCGCCGCCGACTGCGTCGCACTGCTGCGCGAAGCCGCGCTCACCGCCATGCGGCGGTCGGTCGACGCCGCTGAGATCACCGCCGCCGATGTCGCCGCCGCGCGCGAAAACGTACGTCCCTCTTTAGATCCCGCGCAGCTGGCGTCACTGCGCGCCTTCGCCGCGGAACGCTAAGCAACCGACGTGTGTCGTAGCGAAAACAGTTGAGGCACAATCACGGATTCTTTCAGCAGCTGGCCGATCAGCTCGGTCTGATGTTCGGCGACCTGCCACGCCTCGTCGCCATCGTGCCGGGCACGCATCTCAGCTTCCACGGCCTCCACCTGCTGTTGCCACCGCGGCGGTGGCTCCCAGATCTCAGCGGCGCTGCGCCAGGCGTCGACTCGTAGACCCGCGCGCTGCAGAAGTTCGCTCAGCGACTCAGCCGTCGGGAAAAAGCTGTCCTCCGGCTCGCCGGGCGGTGACAGTTCCCGAGCCACTAGTACCAGTAGCCCGATGCGACCCGGTGGACGAACCGCGCGGCGCAATTCACCCAGCAATTCCAGCTGGTCTTGGGTGGTGCACAGCACGCCTAGCGCCCACGCGGCATCGAACGCATCATCGGCGACCGGTAACGCCGCTGCGTCAGCCTGCAGCGCCGGAAGCCCGAATAATGTTCGGGCAGCCCGACATCCACCGGCCTGCGGTTCCACGAGCACCGGACGGACGCCACGCTGCGCGGCGTACGCCGCCGGTCCGCCAACGCCAGCTCCGCAGTCCAGCAACGTTTCGTCTGCGCTGAGGTTCAGTTGGCCGATAAGCCAATCCAGGACCGCTGGACTGCCGCTGCCTCGGCAACCGGCCGGGATATGAAAGTTGTGGCCCAGGTCCAGCGCCACTTCTGCGGTCCATTCGGCCAGCGTGTGGAATTCGGCCGCTGCGGAATCGGTCACGCGCCGTGCTCCGCCCGAATTCGCGCGCCCACCTCGGCCTTGATCTCCGCGCCTCGCCGGGTGCCGGACGCCGACGCCATGCCGGACAGGTTTACGCCGTGAATACCGCCGATAGCCAATAGCTTTCGTGCTTCAGCGACCGCCGCCTCGATCCCGGCTTCGACCGGATCGGGCGCGTTGACGACCTCATCCACCAGCTCCGGCTCCAACTCCAGCCCGGGCAGACCCTGCAGCACCGCGGCCGACACGACATCGGTGAACACCGCCACCGCAGCGAGCACCGGGATGTGCAGCCCGGCTGCGCGCGCGTCGTCCATGAACGCCGATAGCACCGATGCAGACGACACGTGATTGAGAACCGCCAGGCTTGCGCCGGCCCGCTGCTTCTCGACCAGCCGGGCGGGGCGGACACGAGTCGGGGGCGCGGTAGGCGTTTCGGGGACGGCGGCGATCATATCTAGAGACGCGGCCAGCGCAACCAACCGTGGACCGTCGAGATCAAAAGTTTGCGTGACCTCAGGCCTGACGTCGTAGCCGCGGCCGTCGCCGGTCACACAGAACACCGTCGTTGCACCGGTGAAGCGCAACCCACGCAGTTCCTGCTCCAGGACAACGCGATTGCGGTCCCGGCACGACAAGGTGATCCACGGCGTCACACCCTGTTCAAGGAGTAACCGACTCATCAGCGTCGGCGGAAAGTCCGGCCGGTTCTGGTGCTCGCCCACCAGCACTGCATCGCAGCTCGGCGCCAGGATGGCCGCAGTGGCCGCGACATCCGTGGCGTCAAAAGGTGCGCAGCTGAAATCGGTGAGGATGAGCGGCGCAGGCACCGGCGGCACCCGCACGATGCCACCTGACCACGGCACCGCCTCGTCAAAAGTGCACGGTCCCAACCGCATTTCGCATTGGCCATCGGGTTTGACGCCCCCGCATGGACCGAACTGCATGCGCTTGGGACATTCGTGGTCGACCAACTCCTCACCGCCCGTCACCGGCATCTCCCCCGGCCGATTGCTGGTCAGTTACCCGGAATCAAGGACCCGAAAACACCATCGCCGCTTTGCCCAATCCCGACCGGATCAGCGCCCCCGAATTTCGTGAATGACGAAGCCGGGCAACTAAATCAGTTGGCGCTCAGCGCCTGAATCATTCGACTCATGACGGCACCGGCCTCCTGGCGCGCCCGGGCGTGATCTTCGGCCCGGGCGACATAAAGCGTCGCCTCACGCATCGCCCCGAGCATCGTCAGCGCAGTCGCTTCGACCGGCTGCGCTGGGATACGGCCGATCTCGATGGCGCTGGCAAGCAGGTCACGCACCGTCCCGATGTTGTAGCGGTTTCCGATCTCCGTCCATCGCGCCCAACCGAGGACAGCCGGGGCGTCGACGAGCACGATGCGCTGCACCTCCGGGTCGGAGCAGGCATCCAGCCAGAAGTTGACGCCGAGCCGCATGATCGTGACCGGATCGGTCTGCTTGGACGCGGCGATCGCCTCTCCCATCCGCGCGGCCACCTCTCCTTCGACCTGCTCGAACACCGCGGCAAACAGCTCGGTCTTGTCGGCGAAGTGGTGATAGAGGGCGCCGCGGGTCACACCGGCGGCGCGCACGATCGCCTCCAGCGCCACGTCGGCAAAACCCTGCGCGGCGAAGAGCGGCCGAGCCGCAGCGATCAATGCCTCCTGCGTCCCCGCGGCCCGCTCAGCCTGCGTACGACGGGGTGCGTCCATCAACGGTTGCCTTTCATACATACGGTACGTATCTTCATACATACCGTATGTCGGTTTCTCAAATTCGCTTCAGAAGTCTCGACGGTCTTATCAGACAGTCATATCAATCGAAAGGTTCACCCGATGCCAAGTTCCGCGCTACAGGCAATCGAAGCCGACCGCTCAGCTCTGCTGGCGCTCTGCCAGACACTGGACGACTCCGTCTGGGCCAAGCCCAGCGGGTGTCCCGGCTGGAGCGTGCAGGACCTGATCTCGCACATGGCGTGCAGCTTTTACCTAGCCGTCGACATGTCGAACTTGCCCGACTCCGCTGGACTCCCCGCCGAACGGGCCGCCGACTTGTACGTCGAGTCGCGTCGTTTGATGACCCCGAAAGAGGTGGTGGCCGATTACGAATCGGTCAGCTCGAGGGGGCTGGAACTGCTCGCCGCCGTGCAGGGCCAGGACGTTGACGTTCCGCTCGGCGATGTCGGGACTTATCCGGCGTCAGTCGTGCCGACCGCCTACGCCTTCGAGCACTACATCCACATCAGGTACGACCTGTTCCCGCCCGACGGACCCTTCGGCGGAGAACCGCCCGCCTCTGACGAGTTGCGGCTTGCCCCCACGCTCGACTGGATCGAGGCGGCGCTGCCACAGCAGAACAGCGAGCTCGTCGGCGCTATGGAAAAAGCGGTCGAGGTACGACTCTCCGGGGCTGGCGCTCGGACCCTGCAGATCGGCGACGCCGAGGTGGCTGCCCAGATCGACTGCGATTCAGCGGTATTCGTGCGGTGGGTTACCCAACGCGGCAGCTGGGAATCACTGGGCGTCGACGCGCACGGCGATCCCGCCACACTCGACATGGTTCGCCGGCTGAGCGTGTTCTAACTCCGCCGTCGATTTTATTGCAGTTGACTCGTCAAAGAGGGCGTCGCACGCGGCGAAGCCAGCGTGCGACATGATCCGGAGACATTGGCCGACATACTCACATCGTGAGCCAAGTGCCCTCGGCGTCGTTGTCGTCGAAGCGAACTCGCAGCAGCGACTGACTTTGTGCGGCGGTGACAAACAGTTCGTCGGACTGCTGGCCACCGATGCAGACGTTGGTAGCCAGCGACCCGGCCGGCAGCCCGATCTCTCCGACCCGCTGACCCGTCGCGTCGACGATCCCGATCTTGTCGGCGGCGGTCAGCGCGACCCAGTAATCTCCGCACGCGCTGACGGCCATCCCGTCCGGCCAGCCGTCCACGAAGGTGTGCAGCAGTTCGGGACCGTCGTCTGCCCGGTAATCCGACGTCGGGATGAGGTAGGACAGCAGTTGTGACGACAACGTGGCTGTCACAAGCAATCTGGAGCCGTCGGGGGTGAAACCGAGCCCGTTGATGAACACCGGACCGTCATCGATGATCTGTTGGGTTTCACCGGAATCGATATCTGTCGCATACACATGGCCGGGCAATCCGGCATCGGGAGTGCCGATGTCGAATTCCCCGCGGGTGTCGGTGACCCACAGTCGCCCGTCCGGGCCGAACATCAGATCGTTCGGTGCGCCCAGGCCTTCGACGAGGTAATCGACGCTGGTTCCGGCGATCACCTGCACGCCCGCCTCGGCGGGACCGCTTGCGCCCCAAGCCCCGCCGTTCTGCGCCACGTACAGCGTGCCGTCGGCGCTGCATGCCAAACCGTTGGGCCCGCCGCCGGTGTCGATGCGTTCGCGCGGACCACCGGACGGGTCCACCACATAGACGCAGCCCTGGTTGATCGATGTCAGGGCCACCCGGCCATCGGGCAGCCACACCGGGCCTTCGGTGAACCCGAGGCCGTCGGCGATCACTTCGATGTGCACGCTCACGGCTCCGGTTCCGGCAGCGGGGCCCAGTCGGCCGAGAGTCGCGCACTGAAACGCGGTGCACGCCGCTCCAGGAAGGCGGCCACGCCCTCGCGGGCATCGCCGGTCCCCATCACCCGATGGTGCAGCAGCGTTTCCAACGACGCGACCTGTCGCGGCGTGTAACCGTTGATTGCGCTGTCCCACAGCAGTCGCTTGCACAGCGCCGCCGACAGCGGCGCGACGTTGGTCGCGATGTCGCGGGCCATGTCGATCGCCTGGTCGAGAACCTCTGTCGCGGGTAGCGCGCGGTTGGCGATGCCCCATGCGACGGCCTCGGTGCCACTGAAGGTGCTTCCGGTGAGCAGCACCTCGGCGGCGACGCCGAGGTTTGTCAGATGCGTCAGTGTCCAGTGCGACATGCAGTCGGGTATCACGCCCCGACGCACTTGAACCACACCGTATTTGGCCTCATTGGCGACGATGCGTATGTCGGCCTGCAACGCGATGGTCAAACCTATCCCGATCGCGTGGCCATTGACTGCGGCGATCACGGGTTTGCGTAGTTCGAAAGCGGCAGGGTCGATCGGCGACGCGGAAAATGCGCCCTCGTCGGACGGGGCGTCGAACGGTGATGTGCTACCGGAAAAATCCGCTCCAGCGCAAAACGCCCGGCCGGCACCGGTGATCACGATCGCACGGACAGTGTCGTCCTTGTCGCAGTCCCGGTATGCCGCACTCAGCAGCGCGCCCATCTCGGAGGTGTAGGCATTGAGATGTTCGGGCCTGTTGAGCGTGAGCACAGCTACGCCCGCGTCGACGTCAACTGCTAGATCGCTGGCCATCACTGGGAGAGCTGAAACTCGATCACCGCTGCGACGGATTCCACCGCCTCAGTGAGCGCTGTCAACCGGTCGTCGGCCGTCGGCGCGGCCAGCACGGTGTAGCGATCGGCCGGACCGATCGGAATACGAGATGCCAACGTGTACAGCCGTTCTCCGGCATCGGCGGTATCGGCGCCCGAGCCGAGCACTTCCTCTCGATCCGGCACCGGAAGATCGCGGGCATTGGCGATGCGTTCGAATAGCCCCATCATCCGGTCTTCGAGCACTTCCAGTTGGCCCGCGCTCACCGGCTTCCCCGGCTCGTCCGGCCACTCCTCCACGACGGCGCGCGGGTACGGGTCGTCGGGCAGCCACTCGCACACCTTGATCCGTTCGGCCGTGCGGCAGCTCAGCATGAATCGTCCCGAGCCGCCGACGTCCACGCATTCGGTGATCCTGGCCACCGTCCCGACATCGCAGCGCACGTCACCGCCGCCGACCTCACGCCCCTGCGAGATCAGCACCACACCGAACCGGGGATTGTTGTCGCGCATGCAGTCCCGCACCAGCTCGGCATAGCGAGGCTCGAAGATCTGCAGCGGCAGATCCTCGCCAGGCAGGAACGCCGATTGCAACGGGAACATCGCCAGACGGCCGAATTCGGCTGCGGCTTCCATCAGATCTCCAACTCGCCGACCAGCGCGTCGACTACGGCGCGCAGATCTCCATCGTATTCCTCGGCCACCCGTCGCTGCCGTTGATATGACGCTCCGCGTCGAGGGATGTCGGCCACCGCGGCCAGTTCGGCTACGCAGTCCAGCGATTTGGCGATGGGTTCCAGGCGGGTCAGCACGTCGTCGAGGTCCTCGGTGACCAAGCGTTCGTTGCTATCCGCGTCGAGAATGATAATCGCATCCAACCCGTAACGGGCTGCGCGCCACTTGTTTTCCTGGTTGTGCCACGGCGGCATGCTCGGCAACGTCTCACCGGCGTCCAGTCGACGCTCGAGGTCGACCACCAGGCAGTGTGTTAACGCGACCAGCGCCCCGAGCTCGCGAACGTTCGAGACACCGTCGCAAATCCGTACTTCGAGGGTTCCGTTGTGCGGCGAAGGCCGTACATCCCAGCGGACCTCGTTGACGTCCTCGATGATCCCGGTCTTTCTCTGATCGTGGACGAAACCCTCAAATTGGTCCCATTTTTCGAATTGAAACGGTAGGCCGGCGGTGGGGAGCTGCTGAAACATCATCGCTCTGTTGCTGGCATATCCGGTGTCGTCACCGACCCACCAGGGCGACGACGCGGACAGCGCCAGCAGGTGCGGGTACCAATTGAGCAATGCCGACATGACCGGCATCACCTTGTCCGGAGACGAAACCCCCACGTGCACATGCACTCCCCAGATAAGCATCTGCCGGCCCCACCACTGCGTCCGCTTGATCAGTTCGGCGTATCTGGGCGCATCGGTCAGCTGCTGCGAATACCAACTCGCGAACGGGTGGGTGCCCGCCCCGAAGAGTTCCATGCCGCGTTGCCGGACGATCGGGTGAACGGAACCGAGGGTGGACCGAAGATCGTCCATCGCCTGCGCGGTGTTGTCGCATACACCGGTAACGATCTCAACGGTGTTGCGCAGTAATTCTTTGTGCACGCGCGGATTTTCGCCAATCTCGGCGAACACCGCGGTGGCTTCGTTGCTCAGATCGCGAGTCTGCGCGTCGACAAGCGCAAACTCCCATTCGACTCCAAGTGTCGGGCGGGGTGAGGACGCGAAGTTCACCCTGATAGCGGTACCCCTGTCCGACGGCGAACTAACCGGCGCCGATCACACCGCAAGCCACTCGCTTGCCGGCGTCGCCGGTCGACATGGTCGTCTGGTCGGGGCCCGCTGCACCGTTGACCTGGTTGTAGCGGTCCGCCGGGATGTTGCCGAAGTTGTCGGCGCCGGCGTGGATGACGATCGAGGTCCCCGCGCCGGCCAGCAGGTCGGCCTTGGTGAACGCATCGGTGGTGGTCACCAACAAAGCCTCGCCGTCCTTGCGCACCTGCAGGGAGGTCAGATCGCCGCTCTCCGGATCGCCGGTGTGCCCGGGCGCCTGGAAGTGGCCGCCCGCGGACAGGAAGTCGCCGGGTGCGCCGCCGGCCGGAGCTACCGAGTTGGCCTCGCACTTGGCCACCGAGTGGATGTGCATGCCGTGGAAGCCGGGGCTCAGCTTGCCGGCGGTGGTGGTCTCGACGACGACCTTCGCGTAGCCGTCGACGAACTCGAACTTCGCGGTGGCCACCTTGGCGCCGTCCGGACCGATCAGCTGCGCGGTCAGGATGTCCGGGCCGGTCTGCCCGGAGTTGGCTTCCGCACTCGACGGCGACGGCGAACCGGTCCAGATCGCCGGCGTGGTGCCGGGGGAAGTCGCCGGTGGTTGATTCGGCTTGCATGCGCTCATCAGCGCAACGGAAGCGACGAGCGGAACCAGTGCGGTGGCAGCGGCGAATTTGCGGCTGCTGGCGACCTTGAGCATGGGGAGAGCCTATCCCGGCGACGATGCGGGTCGGAACGACCCGCGGAGGAGCGGGATCGACCAACACGGCCCGGCGACGATGCGGCCCTAGCTGCCGGTCGTTGGTGTCGGACCCTCTTGTCATAATCGAATGTATGTTCGATACGAGTGGTGGCGCGTGCTCATCGCCGGAGGTGATCGCCCGGTTTGATGAGCTCTTCGAGCGGCGCTATCCCACTCGCACAACGGAGTCAGCCGCGTTCCTGGATCGGATCGGTGCGTCGTGGCGCGCGCAAAACCGAGCGGCTGCCGCAATGTTGGCCGCCGTCGGCGAATTGTTCGGATACCGGTTAGCCCGCTGTTCTGACACCG
>NZ_JBAPMI010000207.1:0-25112 GCF_049278535.1 Mycobacterium sp.
GGGTGCTCCAGCATGAAGCCCTCGATCTCGGCCGGGTACGCATTGAACCCGCCAACGATGAACATGTCCTTTTTACGCCCGTCGATCTTCAACCGGCCGGACTTGTCGAAATTGCCCAAATCTCCGGTGTGCAGCCAGCCGTCACGATCGATCGCCGCAGCGGTGGCCTCCGGGTCGTCGAGGTAGCCCTGCATGACGCCGTAGCCGCGCACCAGCACTTCGCCGTCCCCGGCGATGCGCACCTCGACGTCCTCGCACGGCAGGCCCGCGGTCGTGGCCACGTCCTCGAAAGAATCGCCGGGCCGCGACAACGTCACGTTGCCGGCTTCGGTCAGGCCGTAGCCGGTCATCAATGTCTGGAAGGGCAGTTCGTCGTGAATGCGGCGAACCAGTTCGACCGGGATGTCGGCAGCACCGGTCACCCCGGCCCGCAATGTCGACAGCTTGGCCTTGTCGCGAACCGTCAGCAACGAGTGATACATCGTCGGCGGTCCGGGCAACATCGAGATGTGTTCGCCCTCAATGAGATCTACGACGGCATTGATGTCGAACACCGCCAGCGGCAGCATCGTGGCGCCGCGCAGGAACGACGCGATCAGGCCCGCCTTCAACCCGAAGGTGTGGAAGTACGGGTTGATCATCAGATAGCGGTCACCCTCGCGCAGGTCCGCGAGCGTCGCCCACTCCTCGTACATCCGCAGCGTTTGGCGATGATTCATCATCGCGCCTTTCGGGCGACCGGTCGTGCCCGAGGTGAAGATGATGTCGGCGATATCGGTTCCGCTGACCGCCCGCTCGAAAGGCGAACCGCTGGAGAGGAAATCAGACTTGAGATCGATGACCGGTATGCCGGCCGGGACCGTGAAATCCTGGCCGAGGAACCCTTTTTGGACCAGGACAGCTTTGGCCGCACTGCGGGCGATGATGTCGCCGGCTTCCTCCGGCTTGAACCGTGTGTTCACCGGCACCAACACACCGCCGGCGCTGAGGAGCCCGAAAGCCGCGATGATCCACTCCGCCGAGTTCGGCGCCCAAAGAGCGACCCGGTCGCCCTTCCCGACCCCTAGGTCAGCGAAAGCACCGGCAGCGCAACGGATCCGATCGACGACATCGCGAAAGGTATAGCGCAGCGGACCGTCGACAATCGCTTCCGCGTCGCCGAAGCGGTCGGCCGCACTCAAGACCATCCCGGGGATGGTCTGCCAAGACCCGCTCGGTGTCACACCGTGACGAGTCGACCGAGGTTGCCGCCCATGATCTTTGCCTGGTCGTCGACGGACAGGTGTGACAGCGCGTTGACGTAGAACGTCGGCTCCGCCAGTCCTTCCGGGTGCGGCCAGTCCGAGCCGTACAGCACCTGATCCACACCGACGAGGTTGACCAGATCGTCGATGCCGTCCTCGAAGAACGGGCTGACGTGGATGCGGTTCTTGACCATCTCGACCGGGTCGCTCGGGAACGCCTCCGGGGCCTTCCGGAAGACCTCGGCCAGGCCGTCGAGCAACGGCGTCATCCACTTCGAGCCGGCCTCCACGATCGCGACCTTCAGCTTGGGGTGGCGGTAGAGCGCGCCGTGAATCACCCACGAGCCCACCGAGTCCTGGATCGGCCGCCACTCGTTGAGGATGCCCATCGCGTTGGTCTGGAACGGCAGCATCTCCTGGTCGGCACCGTCCCATTCGGAGGTGTACCGGGAGTAGCCGCTGTCGCTGGAGTGCATGCCGACCAGCACGTCGTGCTCCACGACCCGCTCCCAGAACGGGTCGAACTCGGGCACCGCAAACGACCGGGGGCCACGGAAGCCGGGGACCGGAGCCGGACGGACCAGGATGCAGCGTGCGCCCCGCTTGACCGCCCACTCCAGCTCTTCGATCGCCTTCTCGACGATAGGCAGCGTGATGACCGGGGTGGTGAAGATCCGGTTCTGGTAGTTGAAGCCCCAGACCTCATCGAGCCACTCGTTCAGCGCATGAACGAGGACGTGGATGGCAACGGGGTCGTCCGACAGCCGCTCCTCGAGGAGGCTGGCCAGCGTCGGGAACATCAGGGTCCGATCCAGACCCAGCTCGTTCATCTTCTCCAGGCGCGGGCCGGGCTCGAAGAACGCCGGGATCGCGCGCATCGGCTCACCGAACAGCTCGCGCTTGCTCTTGCCTTCCGGGTTGCCGTACTTGAAATATTCTTCCCACGCGCCCGGCCGGGCGACGACCTCGAAGGTCGGGTTGGGAATGTAGTTGCTGATCTGGCCCCGGATGGCGATCTTCGTCCGCCCGTTGACCTGCACGTACTGGACGAAGTCCTTGTACTCCTTGGGCAGGAACTTGGTCAGCGCCTCCGGCGGCTCGTAGAGATGGTTGTCCGCGTCAAAGATTGGAAACGGGACGTCTTCCCGATGCGACAACTGACCCATGAAATCCTCCTTCGCAATTTGCGAGAATAATATTCTCACTCAGAGGCTACCGCAATGTCTTTCCCAAGCCCTGACGCACCAGACGCTTCTGCACTTTGCCGCTCGCCGTGCGCGGATACTCGCTCACTTCAAGCAATAATTCCGGCCATTTCTGGCGAGCCACCCCCTGTTCGGCGAAATGTGTGCGGACGTCCTCGAGGCTCGGCAGGGCCTGCCCGGGCTTGAGTCGCAGTACGGCGGCGACGCGCTCGCCGAGGCGGACGTCGGGTGCCGCGACCACCACGGCTTCGGCAACACCGGCCATCCCGAGCAGCACCTCTTCGACTTCCGCGGCGCTGATGTTCTCACCGCCGCGAATGATGACGTCGGCTTTGCGGTCGGTGATGGTGAGGTAGCCGTCGGCATCGAGCACCCCGACATCGCCGGTGTGATACCAGCCATCGTCGTCGAACGCGGCCGCGGTCAGTGCATCGTCGGTGTAGCCCAGGCACAGGTCCGGGCCGCGGCTGAGGATCTCACCGTCGGCTGCCAGCCGGATCTCCACGCCCGGCATCGGGTTGCCGTCGGTGAGCAGGCGTTTGTCTTCCGGCGCGTCGAGCGTCGACCCGGTGATCGACGGGTGCTCGCTGCTGCCGTAAGACCGGAACACGATGATGCCCAGATCCGAGAGTCGTCGGGTCACCGCCGCCGGAACCGTCGAGCCACCCAGCCCGAGGGTTTTGATCCGGGCCCGGTGCGCGGGCGTGCAATCGGGGTGATCGAGCAGGCTGGTGACGAAGTAGGGCGGGCCGCCGCCAAGGGTGAGGCCGTCGCGGTCCATCAACGCCAGCACTTCGGCCGGATCCCAGTTGTCGATCAGGTGTACCGGCCCGCCGTTGAGGACCGGGATCAGCAACGCGGCAAGCATTCCGATGAAGTGGCCGACCGGTGTCGCGGTCAGCTGGTTGTCGCCGATCGACCGGATCTGGCCGGAGAGCTGACGCGCCTCGCAGACCAGGCTGCGATGGCTGTGCACGACACCCTTGGGCGCGCTGGTGGTGCCGGAGGTGAACGCGATCAGCGCCGGACCCGCGGCGTCGGCGGCGAGGGTGCCGGGCATGGGCTCGTCGGCGAGCAGATCATCGAAGTCGCGCCCGACCACGCCGACTATCTCGACGCCCGCGCACAGATCGGGCTGATAGGTCATCCGGCCGAATTCCTCGGCGGTGATGAACACCCGCGGCTTGGCGGCGGCGAAGATGTGCGTCAACTCGTTGCGGCCATAGAAGTGCACGATCGGCACCAGCGCCGCGCCGAGCATTGCCGACGCCCAGAATGTCGCCGCGGCTTCCATCCAGTTGGGCAGCTGAAAGGCCACCACGTCGCCGGCGCCGACACCGCGGGCACGCAGCCCGGCCGCAAGCCGCCGGGCCACCAACTCAACGTCGCGGAATGTGCCGGACCACGGCCGGACGTCCGAATACACCCGGAACTTCGCATCCGGGGCCTGGTTCAGCCCGTGAGCCAGCACCTGCCCGAGAGTCTCGCGGGTCCACCAACCTGCCTCCTCATATCGGGTCACCAGTTCGACAGGAATATTGCGCATTGGCTCAAGCCTCCGACCGGCAAACGATAGGGTCTTTAGAAAGGCAGTGGTGATGCTATTCTCCGCCCGGGAGAATGCCAATATCGCCCGATGGAAGTGGGCGGCCGGAGGTGCGCATGACAACCATCGGTAGAGCGGCGCTTGGCCTGGCGCTGGCAGGCCTGACGGCGACCGGAGCCGCAACGCTCGCGGCCGCGCCGTCGCGGGCCGATGACCCGGTCATGCATCAAGTCAGGTACGTCATCACCGCAGCCAGTCCGATCTGGGCCGACATCTACTACCTGGATCAGCAGCCGGCGAAATACTCCGACTACAGCCACAACACATACCAGTACACCCCCAACGTGCAAGCCGACGTCGGACCTGGACACCCGTGGACCTCACCTGTGGTGATGCTGTCGGACCCGAACAACTACGCCATGGTTGTGGTCAGCACCGGCACCGAACCGGGCACGCCGATGTTCCATTGCGCCCTCGTCGTCGACGGAGTGGTCGTGAAATCCAACGACGGCCCGAAGGGCACGCTCTGCTCGCTGCGCAACTGGTGAGGCGATCAGATCTCGGGATCGCCCTCCAGATGGCGGAGGTAGCTCTCGACGATCTCGACCGTTTCGCTGTGGCCTGCGGACATGTCAAGCGCCCGCTCGATCACCAACACCCGGGACACGCTGGTCATCAGCACCGACCACACCAGCGGGGGGAGCTTCACCGGGTCGCCGCCGTAACGATCGAGGATCGTCGTCAGCGCTTTGCGTTGCTCTTCGCGAAAACGCTCGGCGTAGTAGGCGATCTCAGCCTTCAGCGCCTTGCGGTGATTGGCGAGCGCGATGAATTCCATCGTGATCGCAGTGGCCGCCGGATCGGTGCTGAACCGCCACAGCGCCCACAGCGGTTGCGGCGCCTGCAACACCCGCGCTTGCACCTCGAGGCCCTGTTCGGCGCGGCGGCGGAACGCTGCGAGGAACAACTCGTCCATGTTGCGGAAGTAGTAGTGCACCAATTGCGGCTTGAGTTCCGCCTTCTCGGCGACTCGACGCGAAGTGACTGCGGCATAACCCTCTTCGAGCATCAGTTGCTCGGCGGCATCGAGCAGGACGCCGCGATTCTTGGCGTCCGGCGCTCCGATCCTGCGTGCCGAAGTCATGCCGTGGTTTCACACTCTCGTCGAATACTGCTGAACATGGGTGATCGTAGCGTCGGGCCACGCTCTCGCCTTGACCACGACATTAACCCCATGCTAAGCAGGTGCTCAGCAAGAACTAGACTTTCGCCCATCTCAGTCCCGGGCGGCACGCCGGTTCACAGCGGCACGCTGTCCACACATCACGGGTAAATCAGCCTCGGGAGGCGCGTGACATCATGGCAGTCCCTAATTCAACGTTCGATTCCATCGACTTCTTCACCGACTCGTCGCTGGTTCCCGATCCGCACCCCTACTTCGATTACCTGCGGAGCCAAAACCCTGTGCTGCGCCTCCCGCACCACAACGTCGTCGCGGTGACGGGCTGGGAAGAGGCCAACGCGGTCTACAAGGATCCCGAGACGTTCTCCAACTGCGTTGCATTGGGTGGGCCGTTCCCGCCGCTGCCGTTCGCGATCGACTGCGACGACCTCGGCCCGTTGATCGAAGCGCACCGCAGCCAGTTTCCGATGAACGAGCACATGGTGACCATGGATCCACCGGACCACACTCGGGCACGCTCGATCCTGAGCCGGTTGCTCACGCCCAGCCGGCTGAAGGAAAACGAGGAATTCATGTGGAAGCTGGCTGATCGCCAGCTCGACGAGTTCCTCGGCAACCGCGAGTGCGAGTTCATCGCCGAATATTCAAAGCCCTTCGCGACGTTGGTGATCGCCGACCTGCTCGGTGTACCCGAGGAAGACCACACCCAGTTCCGCACGGTGCTGGGCGCCGACCGTCCCGGCGCCCGGGTTGGGGCGCTGAATCACGAATCAGTCGGCATCAATCCGTTGGAGTGGCTCGACGACAAGTTCTGCTCCTACATCGAAGACCGCCGCAGCTCCCCGCGTGACGACGTGCTGACGTCGCTGGCGTCGGCGAAATACCCTGACGGGTCAACTCCCGAGGTGATCGAGGTAAGTCGTTCTGCGACATTCCTTTTCGCCGCCGGACAAGAAACCACCGCCAAGCTGCTTTCCGCGGCGCTGCAAGCACTCGGCGATCGGCCGGAGATTCAGCAGAAGTTGCGGGACGACCGCAGCCTGATCCCCGGCTTTATCGAGGAGTCGCTGCGGATGGAGAGCCCGGTCAAGAGCGACTCCCGGCTCGCGGTGCGAGCGACCTCCGTCGGGGGCGTCGACATCCCAGTCGGCACGGTCGTGATGGTGCTGCCCGGCGCTGCCAATCGTGATCCGCGCCGGTTCGACAACCCGCACGAATTCCAACTGGACCGCAAAAACGTCCGCGAACACATGGCGTTCGCCCGCGGCGTGCATTCCTGCCCTGGTGCACCACTCGCCCGTGTCGAAGGTCGTGTGTCGATCGAGCGCATCCTGGATCGGATGTCCGACATCTCCATCAGCGAGACCCAGCACGGGCCGGCCGACGATCGCCGCTACACGTTCGAGCCGACCTACATCCTGCGCGGGCTGAGCGATCTGCACCTGACGTTCACCCCGCGGCCCGCACTGGCGCAGTCCTTTTAGGGCCCCGCTAGCCGTTTACTCCTCGCCGAAACGATCGACGAGGTGGGAGGTGACACCGTCGGCGTCTAGCCGGCGGGCCACCAGGTAGCCCGCACCCATCCAGCCGCGCCGGGTCCAGTTACCGAACGACGCCCGCGTGCCCGGGGCCCCGGCTGCGGCGGGCACCATCTTGACCCGCTCGAGCGCCTCTTTGACTCCCCGCGGGCTGAGCGGGTGCGCGTTGGTCAGCGCCCGCAGCAGGGTGACCGCGATGTCTCTATTCACCACGGGCACACACCATTCCGGTCGTCGGCCGTATTCGTCGTTGTACTCGTCGAGAAACCTCTGGCCGACCATGTTGCCCTCGTCGTATTGGTCGACTCCGGTCCAGCCCATGAACGCGTTCCACATGATGGGGTTGAGCCAGGCGTTCTGGAATGCGGTGCCGCAGAATCGGGGCGGATCCCAGCCCAGCGCCTCGAGCGCCGGGTTGACGAACACCATCCCGAAGCCGAAGCCGCAGTGCACGATGCTTGCACCTTGGCGTCGTGCAATGTTGTGACGGCGGCCGTGACATCTCCGGCCGTCTGCGCGATCGACGCTTCGGCCACAATGCGAATGTCCTTGCGCTTACCGGCATCCCGGAAATTCTGCAGGTATGCCTCGCCGACCACCGACTGCTCCTTGAGCACGCCGACCTCCGTGTGACCGCCCTTGGCCAGGAGGGCGGCCCAGAAGATCGGCTCGTCGGTGTGCGAGCCCATCGGGAACGCGAAGAACCACTCGCCGAGCGCGACGTCGGAGCCCGTCACGCTGATGCAGGGAACTCTGAAACGTTCCTCGATCGCTTCGGCGGTCGGAATCACGTTGTCGGCGATACTCGGGCCGAACACCGCCAGGCAGCCTTCGTCGACCAGTTCACCGTACGCGTCGATCACCGCTTTGACCGAGCCCTTGGGCAGTCCTTCCACCTCGCGGTAGATGATCTCGATCGGCCGGTCGATCAGACCCTGTTCGGCGGCGTTCTTGAAGACCAGATCGAAGGGTTGGGTCAGGTCTTGGAAGTACGTCTCCGGAAAACCTTCGGGCAGCCGGAAGTCCATCAGGTAGCCGATTTTGATTGGCTCGGCGCTGCTTTCGTAGGACATGGGTCTCCTTATCCGGTGAAGACGGGCAGCCGCGCCCACCCGCGCACGCTCGCGGTATGCGCCCGCTCGGCGTTGGCGTAGTCGACTTCCCAGTCCGGCCACCGTTTGAGCACCTCTTCGAAGGCCACCCGCGCTTCCAAACGGGCCAGTGCCGAGCCGAGACAGAAGTGCAGTCCCTGCCCGAAGCTGAGGTGGCTACCGCCACGGTGGATGTCGAAGCGGTCCGGATCGGGGAACTCGGCCTCGTCGCGGTTCGCAGAAGCGTTGAGCAACAACATGAACGACCCTTGCGGGACGACACGACCGTAATGCTCGGCGTCATGCGCGACATAGCGTGCCTGCACCGGCGACGGCGGCTCGTAGCGCAATGACTCCTCGACGGCGCCGGGGATCAGAGATGGGTCGGCTGCCAGCTCGCGACGTTGATCCGGGTGGTCGGAGAGCAGCTGGCCCATGAAACCGATGAGACGGGCGGTGGTTTCGTTACCGGCACCGGCGATCATCGCGGTGTAGGACAGTACCTCGGTGCGGGTCAGCGGCCGGCGCGTTCCGTCGGGCTCGTCGATCTGCGCCGCGAGCAGCTCGGTCATCAGGTCATCGGCAGGGTGCTCGGCCCGCCATTCGATGAACTCGGCGAACATCACGATGGTCTTCTCGAAAATTTTCTGATTGACCTCGCTGGGGTCGCGCCCCTTGGCGACATCGATGAAGGCGCCGTTGCGATCCCGGATGCGTTCCTGATGTTCTTCGGGGATGCCCAGCAGATATCCGATGGTCCGCATCGGCATCATCGCCCCGAGGTCGGCGATGAAATCGAATCCCCCCGAACCGACGAGCGGGTCGAGTTCGCGGGTGCAGAATTCACGCACCAGGGATTCGACGGCCAGCATGCGTCGCGGCGTGAAGACACGCGACAACAGCCGGCGGTGCAGGTCGTGCAGCGGAGGATCCTCGAACAGCAGAATGCCCGGCGGCACCTCGATGTTGTTGAACAAAATGTCGGCGGTGGTCCCGCGGCCGGATCGATAGGTTTCCCAGTTGTGCAGTTCGCGCGCGACGTCGTCGTAGCGGCTCAGGGCATAGAAGTTGTACTTTTCGTTGTAATACAGCGGCGCTTCTTCACGCATCCGTTTCCACACCGGGTACGGGTTGTCGTCGATATCGGGATCATAAGGGTCGTAATATAATTCGACGGTTTGGGTGTCTGCCATGCTATGTCGGATCCCTTCCATTTGCAGCTGGGCTGTTCAGTCGTTGCGGTGCAGGAAGCCGTGCAGAATCGCTTGCACGAGTTCGTCGACGATCACTTCTCTGGACGGCGGTTTGGCGCCGAAGTACGTCGACCGCAGGGCGGCCATGCCGGCGATCATGGCCACGGTCGAATGTGCCGGCAGGTCAGGATGATCCGACCGCAGGCCGCGTACGTTCATGCCCTCGGCGCTGATTTGGCCGAGCACCTTGAGCGCCCGCCGGACGTCGGCGATGCCTGTCTCGGCGAGTTCCTCTTCGCTGAGAGCCGCCGACGCCATCAGCGTCAACAGCAGACCCTGATGTTTGACGAACACGTCGTAGAGCTGTCCGACGAAATGACCGGCCAGCTCTTCTTCGACGGTCTCCTCGGGGATGACCGACTGCCAGGTTCGGCCGAATTCGTCGACGAAGCTGGTGAACGGCAGAACAAGTGCCTCGTGGAACAATGCGGCCTTCGAGCCGAAGTTGCGGAACAACAGGTGCTCGGTAACACCCGCAGCCGCGGCGATTTCGCGTGTCGTGGTACTGCGGTAGTCCTGACGCGCGAACAAGATTCGGGCAGCGTCAAGCAGGAGCCTGCGCGGCTCACCACGAGGCCGGCGCATCGCGGTGGCCGGCATGGCCGTAGACCGCTTGGCGGCAGATTGTTGGGGCACAAACTGAGGATAGTATGTGCTATCCAATTAGGATAGTATCCACTCTCCAAAGAGACGATGCGGTCTGGGAAGGGTGGTCGACGTGGGCGCTCTGATCATGCTCGGCACGCTGTGTGGACTGGTCGTGCTGATATTCGCGGTGGTGCTCCGCTTCGACCCGGAAGCCCGCCGCTCCCCGACCGAGGCGCGCGACCAGTGAGCGACCACATGACGCCGGTGATGCAGGCGGCCAGTGACTTCGCACTGGTCGGCGGCATCTCGTTCACCGCCCTCGGCATCTACCTGAGCGTCCGCCAGGGCCGGGTGCATCCCCTGCTGCTGCTCTGTATTTCGGCGATCTCGTTCTCGTGGATTGAAGCGCCATACGACTGGGCGATGTATGCGCAGTTCCCGACCGCAATCCCGCGGATGCCGTCGTGGTGGCCACTGAACCTGACGTGGGGCGGGCTCCCGTTGTTCGTTCCGGTCGGTTACATCTCGTACTTTGTGCTGCCGGCCTTCACAGCCACGGCGCTCGGGCGATGGCTGATCGCACGTTTCGGTTGGCGCAGGCCCCCAACACTGTTGATCGTCGGCCTGGTTGTCGGCTTTGCCTGGGCGCTGGCCTTCAACGGGGTTCTCGGCGCCAAGCTCGGCGTCTTCTACTACGGCCGGGTTATTCCCGGGCTGGCCATCCGCGAGGGGACCATCCACCAGTATCCGCTCTACGATTCCCTCGCGATGGCCATCCAGATGATGGTCTTCACGTACCTGCTGGGCCGCACCGATGCCGAAGGACGCAATGTCATCGAGATGTGGGCGGCCAAGCGGTCGAAGACACCCCTGCATGCGGTCCTGCTGTCCGTGGTCGGGGTCATCGTCGTCGGAAACGTGCTCTACGGCGCGGTTTTCGCGCCGCATTTGATCACTAAGCTCGGGGGTTGGGTGACTGTGGAGCCGCCAGGCCAGTTGTTCCCGGGCGTGCCGAACCAGCCGAAGTAGACACCGGCGTGTATGGCTCAGTCGAAAGCGTGCCGCGGCAACGTCATTGGGATGTCCAGCGAGCTCAGCAGGCCGGCGGGCGCAGCGATGACATACGGGATCGCGTTGACCACACGCATGGCGGTGGATGTCATGGCGGCCCGCCCCGCACCGTGGCCTTCGGCCTCGCCGAGGGTCAGCTCGCAGTGGATGTCCGGGTCGCCGACGATGTCGACCCGGTAGGTCGCATCGGACTCCGAACGCGGCCATTCGGGGGCGACATCGCGCGCCATCCGGATGATGTGCTCGATCACGATGGCCTCACGACCGTTGACCACGCCGGCGGCGCGGGTGCGCACGGCGCCGCACGTCCCGGCCGCGATGGTGCCGAACGCGACCTCGATGTCTCGCTGCGACACCTCACGGTCGAGCGTCCCGCGTATCTCCACGACCTCGACGCCCAGACCCCTGGCCATCAGATATATCGGTGCCTTCCAAGCCATCTCGATGAACCCCGGGGTTTTCAGCATCGGCTCGAAGTCAAGTGGCCGACCAAAACCCATGCCGTCCATCATCACGTCGGCGACCGGATAGTGGTCGTTCAGCGCAACCTCGCTGGCGGTGATGCTGTGGATGTTCTTCGACTGGGTGGCCATCAGCAGCGCGAGCTGGTCGGATGCGAAACCGGGGAAGATACCCGATCCGTAGAACGACGCGGCGCCGGCTTTCGCGGCCTCGTCGAGCTGGTTGTACCAATCCGGCGCGAAGTACGCCGGCGGATAGACCAGGCTGGTCGACGAGGTCGACACCACATTGATGCCTGCTGCCAGCAGTCGCAGGTAGTCGCGCACCGCGGCCGCATCGCGCTCGGGGCCGCTGGCGGAATACACCACGCAGTCGGGCCGCAGCGCGATCAGCGCGTCGGCGTCGTTGGTGGCCGCCACGCCGATCGGCTCGCCGCCAGCCAACTCACCGGCATCTTTGCCGACCTTGTCCGGCGAATGTACCCATACCCCAACCAATTCCAGGTCTGCACGGCGTCGGATCGCATCGATGGCAGCCACGCCGACGCCTCCGGTGGACCATGCGACCACGCGAGTGGGGCCCGGCGATGCGGACATGAGAGTTCTCCTTCAGTTCGACTGCGCCCGCGCGCTGGCGGCGCCGGCAATCTCCAGGTAGCGCCACGCCACCTCGGGCGCAATGCCGCCGCACAGCGGGTGCAGCGGCAGCGGTCGGCCACTGCGGATGTAGTGGACCGCTTCGTCGGGCGTGAATATCTGATAGGGGCCGCCCGCCTCACGCAGAGCCGCGACGTTGTCAGCGCGGGTGATGCTGCCCACCGCATCGTCGTGCGGTCGATACGATGCCGCCGTCACGGCGTCGTGCACCAGGTGCGGCCCAAGCACCGCCCACGCCTCGTCGACATCGTCGGCAACGAAAGCCGCTGTCGGAGTTCCCGGTACCGGAAACTGGACGATGCCCGGCTCGTGCCCGGCGATGCGACATTGCGATTCGTAGAACTCGCGCAATTCCGGCGAATCGGTCTGCGAGATGAAACCGAGCCCGTGGGTCGCGGCACGCCGCACGGCGGCCTTGCTCCCGCCGGCGATCAGCACCAGCGGCCCGGCCGCCGACCCGCACGGTGGGGTGACTCGGACCCGACGGCCTTGGTAGTCAACGGGTTCGCCGTGGACCAGCCGATCGAGCAGTTTCAGAATCTCGTCGGCGACCCGGCCACGAGTGGTCATGTCCACCCCGAAATGGTGGTACTCCTCGACGCGGTGGCCGACGCCGAACACATACGACACCCGGCCCTTGCTGATCAGATCCAGCACGCAGATCTCCTCGGCCAGCCGCACCGGATCCCACAGTGGAATAGGCACTGCGGCAAGCATTATCGCCAGTTGATTCGTTCTGGCCGCGATCGCGGACGCCAGGATCAGCGGGGTGGGCAGATGACCGTCGTCGGCTCCATGATGCTCGGAGAGCACTGCAACCACGGCTCCGCGGGTCTCCGCCCATGCGCACATGTCGATAGCGGCCGCATAGAGCTCGGCCGTCGGGGCGGCCCAGTCGGGGGCGCGCATATCGAACCTGAGCGTGAACATGCTTCGAACCTAACATTTGGTCGCAATGAGGAGGATGCACATGACTAACAAGCCGTATCGAGTTGTGGTCTGGGCGACCGGGGGCATCGGATCGATCGCCATCCGAGCCATCCAGCGACGCCCCGATCTCGAACTCATCGGGGTGTGGGTGCACTCGCACGACAAGGTCGGAAAAGATGCCGGCGAACTGGCCAACGGCGAACCGATCGGCCTTGCTGCCACCAACGACGCGGACGCACTGATCGCCCTGAGGCCAGACTGCGTCATCTACGCCGCCAGCGGTCCCGAGCGCGACGCGCTGGCGATTCCCGACTACGTCAAGCTGCTCGAGTCCGGAATCAACGTGGTCACGACAAGCACTACGCGACTTGTCAATCCACACTTGTATGAACCGGCGGAATGGCGAGACCAACTCGTCGCGGCGACCAAGCAGGGCGAGGTCTCGCTCTACGCGTCGGGAATCGAGCCGGGCTTCGCCGCGGACTATCTGCCGCTGGTGCTGTCGACGCAGTCGGCGTCGATCGAGAAGATCCACGCTTTCGAGATCGGGTTGTACGACGATTACGGAGTTCCCGACATCATGATCAACGGGTTGGGCTTTGGCCAACCCCTCGACTACCAACCATGGATCAGCTTTCCCGGCGCGATCGCCGGCGAATGGCAAGGGCAGATCCGACTTATCGCCGATGCGCTCGGGGTCGAACTTCAAGAAGTGCGCGAGGGTTTCGATCGCGCGGTGACGAATCGGACTCTGAACGTCGCGATGGGCACCGTCGAGGCGGGGACGTGCGGCGCGATACGAATGCAGGCAATCGGTGTGGTGGACGGCCGCGAGGCGATCGTCATCGAACACGTCACCCGATTGGCTCACGACGTCGCGCCCGAATGGCCCATCGGTATCGGAGATCTGTCCTACCGCGTCGTCATCACCGGAGATCCCGACATCGACTGCACGCTCGCGGCAACGTTGAAGGATCCGCGGCGGGCGGGCGTTGCAGGAATGACGTCCGGGGCCGGCGCGATGGTTGCCACCGCCATGCGCGTGCTCAACGCGGTGCCCTATGTCGTTGCCGCACAACCCGGTCTGCTGAGTTCGGTGGATCTACCGCTGACCATCCCGCGCAACGCCTTTGTCACGCAATAACTTACGTATCGGCGCGGGTCCAGAATGCGTGACCCTCTTGGGCGATGCAGATCAGGAACAGACCATCGGGCGCCTGCGCGACGTAGTTCATGAACATGTGGCAGTCGGCGTTCTCTTCCTTGATGCCCGCCATCGGCGGCGAGCGGAACCATCTCGCCTGGTATCGCCTGGGCGAGCCGCAGAACATCAGCCGTCCGGGTTGGGTCGCGGGCACATAACCGCCGGATACCCCGAACGCGTAGTAGGTGGTGTTGTCGCAGGGCGCACCCAGAACCATGTTCGGAGCGATGCCCGGAGTACAGGCCGGGTAGTCGCAGACAGTCGGCCCTGCGGCAGCCGTCGGCGCCATCAACGCGCCGACTCCGATCAGCGCAGCCACCACCGCAACGATGAGACGCACCGAAATATTTTTGCACGGTCGATAAGAAAATTCTCTTCTTCGGAGAAGATCAGATGGGGGCGGCAGCGGGTAGATGTCTGCACGTCCTTGCAGCGCATTCGGCCAGCGATTTTGGGGTGATAACGTAATTCTCCGTGTGTAATCCGGAACGAGCCGTGAGTCGCGGTGCGCTCGCGCCGGCGATTGCCCAGGACCAGTGACGGACCCCGACGCCGATTCGTCGAACGGTGCGGCTCCAGATTCGCTTGCGGCAGCGGAAGAAGAGCTCGTTCGTGCCGAGGAGCGCGCTGAGGCGGCCCGTGCACGCGCGGCCGAATTGCGCCGAGAGGCCGAGGCCGGATCAAGCGAACAGTCCGACGCGACCGAAGACGCTGACGTTGCCGGGGCCAAGCCGTCTCGCAAGCGATTGAGGCCTCGGTGGCCATCGCGGCTCCGTCCTCCTACCCGGAAAGCGGTGGGCGTCAGCGCCGCAATCGTGCTGGTCTGCGCAGCCCTGGCCGCCAGCGGCTACATCCTGTGGCAGCACCGCACCCTCATGCATCAGCGGCAGCACGCGGAGGAGTTTGTCGCGGCCGCCCGCGAGGAAGTTGCAGCGCTGATGTCCATTGACCCCGCGCATGCGGCGGAGAACCTCCAGCACAGCATCGACGACACGACGGGAGCGCTGAAGAGTCAGCTGGAAGCGACGTCGGGCTACATGGTCAAGAACACGCAAGACGCGCAGGTCGCCACAAAAGCCACCGTCCAGGATGTCGCGGTCGAATCGATGACCGACAATTCAGCGGTCCTACTCGTCGTCGCCAAATCCGACACCATCAACGCCGATAAGTCGAGTCGGCCGACGGTGTTCTGGCGACTCAGCATCGATCTCGAGCGGGACGGCGATCGGCTGAAGATGTCGAAACTTGAGTTCGTCCAATGAATTCCGAGTCAGAGTCGCCGCTCGACGACGCCGAGTCCGCCCAGGAGCATCCAGCGGTCGCCGAGTCGCAGCCCGACAGAATGGGCGCGATCGACCGGCTGGTCACCGGCGCTCTCGCGCACTGGCTTTCGATCCTTCTGACGGCGACGGTCGTCGCCTCGGTGGGACTGGCGGTGTGCCTGTACTTTCTTCAATACCGTCCGGATCGCCAGATCGATGACGCCGCGGCCCAGCGGGCGATCCGAGCGGCCTCCGACGGCGCCGTTGCGGCGCTGTCCTACTCGAGCGAGAACATGGATCACGACTTCGCCAGGGCGAGGTCACATCTCACCGGTGACTTTCTCGCCTACTACGACAAATTCACCAAAGAGATCGTCTTACCGACGGTGCAGCAGAAGCACCTAGCGCAAACCGCCACGGTGGTGCGGGCGGCAGTGTCCGAACTAGGGCCGAACTCCGCCGTCGTGCTGGTGTTCCTCAACGAGACCACGACAGGCAAGGACAAGCCGCAACCGCTGATCACCCCGAGCAGTGTGCGAATAACGCTCACGAAGGTCGGCGATTCGTGGCTGATCTCGAAATTGGATCCGGTGGGATAAGCGCTGCCGTCTTCTCATTCGAACCCGTGCCAGGCCGAACGTGCCGGTGATATTCTCATCAGGCGAGAACGCCGCTACCGGTGCCCTCACCGGCTCCGACATAGTCGGATTGAGTGCGTCGAGGAGTAGACGATGCGACCACTTGGAACCGTTGCCACAGCAACGCTGTTGGCTACCAGTGTGATTGGCATTGCGGGTCCTGCACTCACTGCGCGGGCCTATACGAAGGAAGAGGTCGCGATCAACGGGACGTACCGCGTCACGTCGATCGGTAACTGGGCCAAGATCAACGATCAGTACAACGGCGAGCCCACGACCGTCCAGACCTGGACGTTGAACTCGACGTGCACCAGCTTCCAGGAATGCGACGGCACGCTGAAAAGCGACGAGGGCTGGAGCTCCCGCTTATACCTGCGGGACGGCACCTTGTGGTACGCCAAACACGAAATCCCGAACTGGGAGCGTTGCCAAGACGGCACCGCATTCACCGGAAAGCAGACTTTCGCCTTCTATCCCGCTGATCCCGACGGTAGCGGTGATTTGAAACTCGGATCGCCGGTAATGGCCGGCAAGAACAAGACTGTCGGCCCGAGCGGCGCCTGTGGGCAGAACCAATGGCTCACTATCGAGCTGCCGATGCGGCTGGACAAGATCGGCTGACTGGCAGTCAATCGTTCAGCGTTATGTCGGCAGCAGGTCTTGCCACTTCTTGGGCGCCGTCGAGGTCGCCAGATCCGACTGCTCGTAGAACTTCCCGTCCGGCGTGAGATAACGACCGGTCCGCGGGTCATACGAGGCGACCGCGACCGATGGGATGGACTTAGTTGCCTTGCCGTCGAATGAACTTGGGGCCGCCTGCGGTCGTCCTCCGTCGATCACCGCCGGTGGCTTCGGGGGCGCAGGTGGCCGGTGCAGGGCCGGCGGCGGCGCAACATCGAGTGGCGCTATCGACGGAAAGTCCCCCGCCCGCGTCGACATGTTGGCTGCAGGCGGTGCCGACGGCACTGGCGGTGTGGCGGCGCCCAGCGTGCCCGGTGGTGGAGTTGCTCCCCGCGGCCCTGCGGGTGTTCCGCGCGGGAACGCCCCGAGCGGCAGCGGTGTTCCCTCGACCGGGCCGAATATTCTCTTATCGGCAGTCGCCCGGTCGTCGGGTGGTATGCCCTGGGCAAGCAGGTTCGGATCTATCGGGGACGGGCCGAGCACATGCTGGCGCATGGCCAACGGCATAAACGGCTTGTCACTGTTGCAGATTTCGACGGTGGGCGCGCGCTTTCCGGGGTGCCCCATGCACGGATAGTTGCGGGCGCCGCGAACCGCAAGCGGCGAATCCTGCGGCAGTTTGCAGTACAACCCATCCGGGGTATCGAGATCGCTGGTGTCGGCCGGGGATCGCCATTGGTTCTGCGGCAAGAAGCCGACCGTGCAAATGGGCGGATCGTCAATCGTGAGCGCAAAGTCACCCCTGGCCTGACCGTCGGGCCAGTTCGGCCCCGCCGCCGTTTGCTCGTAGGCAACCGCCGCCGGCAGCAGCACCAGCAGCTGTTCAATCGAGGGGTGATAGGTGATGCCGATCTGCCCGATCGTGGTCAGGTTGGCAAGCAACAGCGGCAACGTCGGCTTGATCTGCTCGAAGAGCCGCGACGCCTCGTCCAACGCCCCGGGACCGTTCTGCAACACCGTGCGGACCTGGGAATCATCGTTCGCCAGCACATCGGAAATCCCGGCCAGGCTGCGCGCCCACGTCCGGATCGAATCCGTCGTCTGCGCCTGCGCGTTCAGCAACGGCTGTGAGTCTTCGGTGAGGGCGCGCGTGCGGTCGACGATGTTGTTGGAGTCGGCGGAGATTCGCGATGCCGACTCGGTAAGCGACCCCAAATCGTATCCGGCCCCATTGAACGCCTGGAAGGACTCATCAAGCAGTTGACCGATCTTGTTCTTGGGAAGGCTCTTCACCAAGGAGCTCACTTGATCGAGCATCGGGCCGACCGCTTGCGGAATCGTGGTGTCGTGCATCGCTATCACCGAGCCGTCGCGCAGATACGGCCCGGAATCGGTGCGTGGCCGTAAGTCCACGTACTGCTCGCCCACCGCGGAGACGCTCAGCACTTCGGCTTGCAGGTTCGCCGGGATCTTCGGCGAAGTACTAAGCGACAGTGTCGCTTTGGCGCCCTTCGGAGTGAGCGACACCCCAGTGACCTTGCCGATCTGCACTCCGCGGTAGGTCACGTTGGAGAACCGGTACAAACCACCGGTCGACGGCAGCTCGAGGGAGACGGTAATCCGACCGATGCCGAGCAGAGTCGGCGCCTGGATGTAGAAGAGAGCCATCGCGATCACGCCGACGATCCCGATGATCGTGAAGATCAGTAGCTGAATCCGGACGAAGCGCGTCAGCATCTACCTACTCCCCTCCGTCGGCGGAATCCCCGGTGGCGGTGAGGCCGGCCCCGGGGGTGCAGCCGCGGGCCCCGGCAGTGGACCAAATCCCGGGGGTGGTCCGGCAGCCGGCCCCGGTAGCGGAGCGCTGAACTGCAGATTCGGCTGACCAGGACCCGGCGCCTGAGGGCCTGCCGGCGGTACGCCGGCCGGTGGCGGCGGCACCTGTGCACCAGGCGGCGGCCCGAAACCCCCGTGCAAGGGATCACGTGTGTACTGCAAGTACGGCGGATCGCCCGGCGCGGGTATCTGCTGTTCCCCGACCTGTCCCCAGTGCGTCCCGAGGAACAGGCCCCGCTTGAGCCGCGGAATCGAGAGGTCCAACTGGACGTGCAGGTTGAAGTAGTCGCCTCGGACGGCGCGGTCGACGAAGTTCTGGGTGAACGGGAAGACCGACAACGCCGCGAGCGCCGTATCAAGGTCCGGTCCGACGTCGGCGAGGCTCTTGACGGTCGGCTCCAGGTTCTTCAGATTTCTCACCAAGTCGGCCTGAGTGTCGTTGATCAGCCCGTTAGCGGTGTTGCTGAACTTTCGCAGGGCGTCCAAAGCGGCCGTCAGGCGTGGCCGCTCCTTGATCAGCACATCGAGTGCGGGCGGTAACTTGTGCAGCGCCTGGGTGATGACATCGTGCTGTGCCGCGAAGGTGCCGCCAAGCTGATCCAGCGCCTGAATGGACGCGACGATGTTGTCGCGTTGTTGGTCCAGTGTGCCGACGAACGTGTCGAAGCGGTTGATCAAATCGCGAACGGCGCCGCCACGTCCGGCCAGCGCGGCGCTGAAATTGTGGATGATCTCGCCGATCTGCCCCAGTCCCCCACCGTTGACGACGAGCGCCAGGGACGACAGAGTTTGCTCGGTCGAGGGATAGGCCGACGATCGACTGAGCGGGATGGTGGCGCCTGGCCGCAGCCGGCCCACGCCGGTCTGCCCAAGCGGCGGATTGAGCTCCAAATGCATGGACCCCAGCAGACTGGTCTGACCGATGCTGGCTTCCACGTTGGCGGGGATTACGAGACCGTGCTTGACCGAGATCTGGACGTCTGCGTGCCAGTCTTTCACCGTCATCGGGCCCACACTGCCCACCACGACGTCGTCGATCATCACCGGCGAATTCGATTCCATCGTAATGACATTCGCCAGTTCGACGTGATAGACATCGGCGTCCGGTCCTCGTCCGACCGCCCCGGGTAACGGCAGCGAGTTGAGGCCGTGAAAGGCACAACCGGTGCCGGTCAGCATCACGCAGCAGCCGATTGCGAGCACCCGCCGTAGGGCAATCCGGGCGGTCACGGGTGCCCCGCTTCGGCCGGCAGCAACACGCCCGGCAGGCTCGGCGCCGGTGGCGGCGGCTCTACTGTCGACGGCGGTGGCGGCAACGGCATCGCCGCGCCCGGTATCCGGGGCAGCGGAACCGACGGCGCCGGGCCGGGTACCAACGAGTCACCATTCAGTCCGGTCCACGCCGATATTGCGGGCGGGGTTTCGGGCGGTCCGGGCTTCGGGCCCGCGCCGCCGGGTGCCAGGCGCGCTTCGCTGTATTCGACATTGGCCGGGTCGACCGACTTCTGAATGAACGGATTGATGGGGATCGGCAGGCTGTTGAAGTTGAGCACCCGCAAACCGGGGCCGAGGAACAGCGCGCACAGCTTGCCAGATTCCGTTGCCGTGACATTCTCGATCGCCTGGACTTGTGCGCACCCGGGTATCGGTAGCGGAACAAGCAAACCGGACTGCGTGGGATTGGCGAAGTCCGCGATCCCGAACCCGCCCACGATGGTGCCGGTGTCGGCGTTGTAGTCGTTGAAGAAATTGCTGAGCGCGGTTGGCGCGCCGTGCAGAATGTTTTCCAGGGCCATGTGCTGATCGACGAGAGGCTGGATGGCCTTGCCCAATCGGTCGATCTGTTCACTCACCTCGTTGCGGCTCCCGGCGATGAATCGCTGCACCTCGCCCACTGCGCTCGACAGGTCGGTCAGCGCCGCATCCAGATCGGATTTGCTGTCGTTGACCACGCTGGTGAGCGTGGCCAACCGGTTGTTGAACTGCACCATCTGAATGTTGCTGTCGCGCAGCGCGGTGACGAAGACCTGCAGATTCTGGATGATGTCGACGATGTTGCCGCTGCCGTTCGCGATGGTCCGCGCCACCCCGGACAGCTGAGTCAGCGTCTGGCGCAACTTCTCGCCGTTACCACCATCTAGCGCGTTGGCGGCGCTGTCGATGAACCGCGATATGGACGGTGTCGACACCTTGGCGTTCGGGCCCAAATCCGTTGCCAATCGCATCAATTGGGATTTGACCTCGTCCCACTCCACCGGAACGGCGGTGCGCTCGACCGGTATCACCGCACCGTCAGCCATCACCGGGCCGCTGGTCCGGTAGGAGGGAGTGAGCTCAACGTAGCGGGCGGCCACCAGGTTCTGGGTGACGATAACCGCTTTCGCGTCCGCCGGAATCGGCACGTCGTGGTCGACGTGCAAGGTCATCTTCGCCTTTGTGCCCTGCGGCTCAATGGATTTGATGGTGCCGATTTTGACACCCGAGACCCGCACCTGGTCACCGGGATAGATCGCGGTGGCCGAGGTGAAGTAGGCGGTGATGGTCTTCGGACCGAAAAAGATCTGTCGGACCACGAAGGCCGCACCGGCTACGAGAAGCGCGGCCAGCGCTACCGCGGCGACGGTCGTGAGCCGGTTCCGTGGGAGCCGGCGGATCCGAGAGGTCGCAGAAGTCATTGCCCCCCTCCGATCCGTCCGCCCAAGGTACAGCCCGGGCAGAGCGGTGCGCCGTTGTAGAGTTGCGGGACCAAAGCCCGTGGTGTCGTTGACGGGAAGCCCGGACCGCGCCCGGTGTCGAAGGTGCGGAATCCCCAGAGGTAATCCATGAACGGCTGGAAGATCTGCGGGACAAGGAAGTTCGGGACGAACGCCGAGTAGGCGTACATGCTGGAGATGGCCTCACCCACGGTGATCTCGAATTTCGCCAGGCCCGGTATTGATTTCTCGAGGTTGTCGCGGTTCTTTTCCAGCACCGAGGTCACCGAATTGAGCTTCTGCAGCGCCGGCGCCAACTTACTTTCGTTGTCGTGCACCAATCCGGACAGCTGCTTGGACACCGCCGAAGTGGCCGCCAGCAGTTGAACGATCTCATTCCGGCGCCCCGCCAAGACCTGCAGCAGATCGTCGGAGTTGAGAATGAGCTTGTTCACCTGTTGGCTGCGTTCGGACAGGATCCCGGTGAGAGCGCTGGCACTCTTGAAGAGGTCGGCCAGGCTCGTGTTGCGGTTGTTGAGGCTCTGCGACAACCGGCTGACCGCGTTGAAGGTCGGCCCCAACTGTGGGGCGATCTGGTTGAGCGTTGCCGATAACGTGTCGAGTGACTGGTTCAAGGTCGCGGTGTTGGTTTGGTCGGCGTAGGCCGTGAAGTCACTGACCGCCTGCGTCAGCGAATACGGCGAGGAGGTTCGGGACACCGGGATGACATCCAACGGATGCATGACTCCGCTGCCGGACGACTCCAGCGTCATCACCCGTTCACCCAGGAGAGTGCCGGTGCGAATGTGCGCACTGGTGTCCTGTCCGAGCGGAACGCTGCCCTTCATGGTGAACGTGACCAGAGCATCGCCGTTGCGCAACGACACATCCGACACAGTGCCGACTTTGATTCCCGACACCGTCACGGCGTTGCCGGTGGCAAGACCGCCGGCTTCGGAGAACATCGCCTGATAGCGGACGTTGGTCGCCAGCCCCACAATCCGATCGGGCGACAAGCCCACCAGAATGAGCATCCCGATCAGGACGGCGCCGATGAATCCGGCTTTGATCAGCCCGGTTCCGCTGTATTTAAGCATCAGTGGGCCTCCGGGTCCGGTTCCTCGCACCGCTGCGCATCGGACCTGAACCAGGGAGCTATCACGGTCTTGCCGGACAGATCGGTGCCGCGGAGCGTGATTTGGCAGAGGAAGTAGGGGATGGTGGCGCCGAAGACGCCGAGCCGGACCAGCTTGCGATAGTTCCGGGGCGCCTTCTGAAGCGCGGCATCGAGGCGGTCCTTGTCGTCATCGAGGTTGGGGGCCAGCCGACGGAGCTGTTCTACGGTGCCGGACAGCGGCGGCCTTGCTTTGCCCAGCAGGTCCGCCAGCGTGACGGTGCCGTTGCTCAACGCGTCGATGGCAGGACCGAAAGTGTCGCGGTCGTTCGCCAGTCCGGTAACCAGCCTCTCGAGGCGATCGATTGCCCCAGAGAATTGGCCGCCGTCCTTGTTCAGGGTTGCCGCCACGGTGTTCAGGTTGTCGATCAGGCGCTCGATCGTTTGGTCGTTGTCGGCCAACGTGTTCGTGAACGACGTCGACTTGTTGAACAGCGATTGCAAGGTGCCGCCCTCACCCTGGAACACTTCTAGCAGTGCCGACGAAAGCGCGTTCACATCGCGTGGATTCAGGCCGTGAATAAGCGGTTTCAGTCCGCCAAGCAGCAGATCGAGGTCGAGCGCCGGCGCGGTATGACCGACATTGATCTGACCGCCGGCCGGCAGCCGCCTAGTTGAACCCGGGCCGTCGACAAGGTCGAGATATCGATCACCGACCAGGTTGAGGTAGCGAACCGCCGCTTTGGTGCCGTCGGTCAGCACGACTGACCGGTCCGCATCGAACTTCACCACAACCTTTTTGTCCGACTGCAGGGCAACACCGTTGACGCTGCCCACCCGGACGCCGGCGACCCGCACCGAATCTCCGGCCTTCAGACGGGACGCATCGTTGAAGATCGCCGAATACCCGGTGACTGCACCGGTGCGGTACTGGCCGAAGGTGAAGAACAAAAACAAGGTCAGCATCGACATCACGACGGCAAAGACACCGAATTTGACCAGTGTGGCGCGCAGTGAGCCCCTCATCCCTGTTGTCCGACCTGAACAGGATTGCGCGGTGGTCCGTCAATCGGCCCGTACAACAGCTGTTTGAGGCCATCAAAGTTGAGCAGCAATTGCGGATTGCCGTACACCACCGGGTTGGAGCCGGTATCTGCGATGAGAACCTTGGCCGTGCTGTTGAAGGGGCGGAAGGGAAGACCCATGCAACGCGGACCGCCCGTCGCCGCAACCTTGGGCAGGTTGGCCGGGTACCGATAGCGTTCGGCGCCCCACGTAAGACTGGCCGAGATCGCGATGCTCGCTTCGGGCAATACCGGCCCCTTCGCCAACGCCGCGTCACCGGCGAAGGTGCATGTCAGCGCCGGGGCGTATTCGTTGAGCAGATCGGTGGTAGGCGCGAGCAGGTGGAAGACGGTCGTCAACCCGTTTCGGTTGGCGCTCAGCACGTCGTTGCCGACGTCGGCCAGACCGATCGCGCTGATCAGAAATGCATCGAGGTTGCGTTGCTCGTCGACGATCGACTTACTGATCTTCACCGCGTTATCGACGGTCTTAACCAGATCCGCCGACGCATCACCGTAGGCCTTGAACACCGGTGCCGACATGGCGATGTCGTGACTCAGCGCGGGAAGGCTCGGCTGGAACTTTGCCAGGAACGAGTCGAGGTCGCTGAACGCCTGACCGATCTTTTCGCCCCGCCCGCTCAGTGCCTGCGAGACAGCCCCGAGGGTCTCGTTGAGCTTCGCGGGGTCGAGTGTGCCGAGCACCGCCGTCAGCTGCTTGAACACCGTGTTGACCTCGACGGTGACATGTTGGCTGTCGAGCACCTGACCGGCATGCAGGGATTGTGCTGACGGTTCCGCCGGCGCTACCAGCTCAACAAACTTGGCACCGAACACCGTTGGCGCCGTGAGGTCGACGAGCACATTGGCCGGAATCAGGTGCATCTCGGCGGGGTCCATCGCCAGGTGCAAGACGGCTTTACCATCGGGTCGCGACTCGATCGAGGCGACCTTGCCCACCTGCACACCGTGCATCTTCACTTTCGCGTCCGGGTTCATCACCAGACCGGCCCGCGGCGACAGCACTGTCACGGGCGTGGTTTCGCTGAAGCTGCCCTGGAACAAGCCCACCGCGACGGCAACGATCGCGAGCAGAACCGCGACGGTCACCAGTCCCGTCAGTGCGCGTATCCCGTTGTGGGGCATGGAATGTGTTCCCTATCCCGAGAGGTTGAAGTTTCCGTTTGAGCCGTAGATCGAGAGCGAAACCAGCAGCGTTACCGATACCACGACGATGAGCGAAGTGCGTACCGCATTGCCGGTTGCGACCCCAACGCCCTCTGGTCCGCCGGACGCGAAATATCCGTAGTACGTGTGCAAGAGAAGGACGGCGAGGGCCATCAGCACTGCCTGCAGGAACGACCAGATCAAATCGATCGGGTTCAGGAAGGTATCGAAGTAGTGGTCGTAAAGGCCACCCGACTGGCCGAATAACACCACGGTGGTGAATTGGCTTGCCAGGAAAGACAGTATGACGGCGATGCTGTACAGCGGTGTGATGGCGAGCATGCCGGCGATGATCCGGGTGCTGACGAGGTAGGAGATCGGCCGGATCGCCATCGCCTCCAGTGCATCGATTTCTTCGCTGATCCGCATGGCACCCAATTGCGCGGTCACGCCGGCGCCGAAGGTGGCCGCCAAACCGATTCCCGCGACGACTGGCGCCAGAATGCGGACGTTGATGAATGCGGCCAGGAATCCGGTGAGCGCTTCGATGCCGATGTTGCCCAGCGAGCTGTAACCCTGGACCGCAAGCGTGCCACCGGCGGCCAGCGTCAGGAAACCGACGATCACGACGGTTCCGCCGATCATCGCCAATGTCCCTGCACCCATGCTGATTTCGGCGATAAGACGGATGATCTCCCGCCCATAGCGAGTGATCGCGAAGGGTATGCCGGCCAGCGCCCTGCCGT
>NZ_JBAPMI010000208.1:0-8834 GCF_049278535.1 Mycobacterium sp.
GAAGAGGCTTCCGCCGCACCGGCGGCAGCACCTGCAGCTGAGGCGCCCGCCGTCGAGGCGCAGAGTACGGAGAGCTGAGTCATGTTGATTCCCCGCAGGGTCAAGCACCGCAAGCAGCACCACCCGCGTCAACGCGGGATTGCCAGCGGTGGCACGTCGGTGAGCTTCGGCGACTACGGCATCCAAGCCCTCGAGCACGCCTATATCACCAACCGGCAGATCGAGTCCGCTCGTATCGCCATCAACCGGCACATCAAGCGTGGCGGCAAGGTGTGGATCAACATCTTCCCGGACCGACCGTTGACCAAGAAGCCCGCCGAAACCCGCATGGGTTCCGGTAAGGGATCGCCGGAATGGTGGATTGCCAACGTCAAGCCGGGTCGCGTGCTCTTCGAGCTCAGCTATCCCAACGAGCAGACCGCTCGGGAGGCGCTCACCCGGGCAATCCACAAGCTGCCGATCAAGGCACGCATCGTTACCCGAGAGGATCAGTTCTGATGGCAGTGGGAACTTCGCCTGGCGAACTGCGCGAGCTCAACGACGACGAGCTGATCGAGAAGCTGCGCGAATTCAAGGAAGAGCTGTTCAACCTGCGCTTCCAGATGGCGACCGGTCAGCTCAGCAACAACCGTCGGCTGCGCACGGTCCGTCATGAGATCGCACGGATCTACACCGTGCTACGTGAACGCGAACTCGGCCTTGCATCGGGCCCTCTTGGTGCTGAAAAGGGAGAATCGTAATGGCAGAGGCGAAGAAGGCAGCCCCGGCAAAGGCAGCCCCGAAGGCGGCCAAGGCCGCTCCCAAGGCTGGCGCCGCGAAAGACGGCAAAGCCAAGGGGCCCAAGCACACTCCCGCCACTCCGAAGCCGCGCGGTCGGCGTAAGACCCGCATCGGCTACGTGGTGAGCGACAAGATGCAGAAGACCATCGTGGTCGAGCTGGAAGACCGTATGCGTCACCCGAAGTACGGCAAGATCATCCGTACCACCAAGAAGGTCAAGGTGCACGACGAGCACGATGACGCCGGCGTCGGCGATCGCGTCTCGCTTATGGAGACGCGTCCGCTGTCGGCCACCAAGCGCTGGCGGCTCGTCGAGATCTTGGAGAAGGCTAAGTAGCCTCAGCCTGCCGATGCGCTGGAAAGCTCACGATACGCAGGATCCAGGCGGCGCACGGCAAAGACGAACGCCAGCGCAATGAACGGCGCGATGATTCCGTAAACTGCTGCGGGCATTGCCATTTCGGGACTGTTGAGCAGTTGAGGGCTTAACGCGATTCCGACCGCCACCACGGCGTTGTGCAGTCCGATCTCCAGGCTGACGGCGATGGCTTGTCGCGGAGGCAGATGCATCCGGCGTGGCACCAGATAGCCGACTGTCAGGCTGACCGCGCAGAAGCCCGCGACCGCGGCGCTGAGCACGCCGAAGTTGTTCCATAGCGTGGCTTTACCGCCGGCGATGCCGGCCACGACGGCGACCACCAACAACACCGCGGCGAATACCCGGACGGCCTTCTGAAGTCGTCGGGCCAGATCTGGGAAGCGATGACGGATCGCGACGCCGATAGCCGTCGGGATCAGCACCATCGCGAACACGGCGAAGAACTTGTCGAACTGCAGCGGGATGAAGCGGCCCTCGCCCAAAAACCAGCTGAGTGAAAATGCCAGGATCGCGGGGATGGCGAAGATCGACAGCACGGCGTTTATTGCGGTGAGCGTCAAGTTGAGCGCCAGGTCTCCGCTGGCCAGATGACTGACGATGTTGGCCAGCATCCCGCCCGGGGTGGCGGCCATCAGCATCAGTCCTACGGCCAGTTTCGCTTCGAGGTGCAGCCCCTCGGCGATCAGCAGGCACAAGGCGGGCAACACCAACGACTGGCAAATCAGCGCCACCAGCAGGGGACGACGCACGGTAGTGGCCCGGCGGAAGTCGGCGACGGTGAGCGTGAGCCCGAGGGCCAACATGACTGCCACCACGACCAACGGCAGCAACTGGTTGTTCATCACTCTCCAGGTGGTTCAGCGGGCACGTCGGCCGGTGTCGATCAGCGCAGTGCGACGGCGCCACGATGCGTTAGATAGATAGTCTACGGTTTCTGGTCATAGTCCGCGCCGCGAGCCCGTTCCGCGCGACGAATGATCACCGGTATTGCGTTGCTGTGCGCGGAGTCTCGGGCCGAGTCCGGATGATGTTGGCCGACACTTCGGCGCAGCGGTGTAATCTTCATCGGAGGTCCGGGGGTCCACTACGAGAGTGAGGCCAGCGATGGCTACCGAGTTCAACGGCAAGATCGAACTGGATATCCGTGATTCAGAACCGGATTGGGGCCCGTTCGCAGCGCCGACCGCACCGGAGGGCGCGCCCAACGTCCTCTACCTGGTGTGGGACGACACCGGTATCGCCACCTGGGACTGTTTCGGCGGCCTGGTTGAGATGCCGGCGATGTCGCGCATCGCCGAGCGCGGGGTGCGGCTGTCGCAGTTTCACACCACCGCATTATGTTCGCCGACCCGGGCGTCGCTGCTGACCGGTCGCAATGCCACCACGGTCGGCATGGCCATGATCGAGGAGTTCACCGAAGGCTTCCCCAACTCCAATGGCCGAATCCCGTTCGAAACCGCCTTATTGTCCGAGGTCTTGGCCGAACAGGGCTACAACACCTACTGCGTCGGCAAGTGGCATCTGACCCCGCTGGAAGAGTCCAACCTGGCCTCGACCAGGCGGCACTGGCCGACCTCCCGCGGCTTCGAACGCTTCTACGGGTTCATGGGCGGTGAAACCGACCAGTGGTATCCCGACCTGGTGTACGACAACCACCAGGTGAGCCCGCCGGGCACCCCGGAGGACGGGTATCACCTGTCGAAAGACATCGCGGACAAGACAATTGAGTTCATTCGCGACGCCAAGGTGATCGCACCGGACAAGCCGTGGTTCAGCTATGTGTGCCCCGGCGCCGGCCACGCCCCACACCATGTGTTCCGGGAGTGGGCGGACCGCTACGCCGGCAAGTTCGACATGGGTTATGAGCGCTACCGCGAGATCGTGCTGGACCGGCAGAAGTCGATGGGCATCGTGCCGCAGGACACCGAGCTGTCGCCGGTCAACCCGTACCTCGATGAGAAGGGGCCCGACGGCCAGCCGTGGCCGCTGCAGGACACCGTGCGGCCGTGGGACTCGCTCAACGACGAAGAGAAGAAGTTGTTCAGCCGGATGGCGGAGGTGTTCGCCGGTTTCCTCAGCTACACCGACGCCCAGATCGGCCGGATCCTGGACTATCTCGAGGAATCCGGCCAGCTGGACAACACCCTGATCGTGGTGATCTCCGACAACGGTGCCAGCGGTGAGGGCGGCCCGAACGGATCGGTGAACGAGGGCAAGTTCTTCAACGGCTACATCGACACCGTGGAAGAAAGCATGAAGGTCTTCGATCATCTCGGTGGGCCGCAGACCTACAACCACTACCCGATCGGGTGGGCGATGGCCTTCAACACGCCCTACAAGCTGTACAAGAGGTACGCCTCGCACGAGGGTGGGATTGCCGACACTGCAATTGTGTCCTGGCCCAACGGAATTGCCGCGCACGGTGAGGTCCGGGACAACTACGTCAACGTGTGCGATGTCACCCCGACTGTTTATGATCTGCTGAACGTCCAGCCTCCCGAAACCGTCAGGGGTGTCCCGCAAAAGCCGCTCGACGGAGTGAGTTTCAAAGCGGCCCTGGCTGATCCGTCTGCTCACACAGGCAAAGAGACGCAGTTCTACACCATGCTGGGCACTCGAGGGATCTGGCACAACGGCTGGTTCGCCAACACCGTCCACGCCGCCACCCCGGCGGGCTGGAGCCATTTCGACGCCGACCGCTGGGAGCTCTTCCACATCGAAGCCGACCGCAGCCAGTGCCACGACTTGGCTGGCGAGCATCCCGACAAGCTCGAAGAGCTGAAGGCGCTGTGGTTCTCCGAGGCCGCAACATACAACGGCCTGCCGTTGTCGGACCTCAACATCATGGAGACGCTGATGCGCTCACGCCCCTTGTTGAGCGGCGACCGCGACAGCTATACCTACTATCCCGACGGCGCGGACGTCGGCATCGGCGGAGGCGCCGAGCTCCGCGGCCGCTCGTTCGCGGTACTCGCCGACGTCACCGTCGACAGCACCGGCGCCGAAGGGGTGTTGTTCAAGCAGGGCGGCGCGCACGGCGGGCACGTGCTGTTCATCCAGGATGGCCGGCTGCATTACGTCTACAACTTCCTCGGCGAGCGTCAGCAGGAGGTGTCCTCGTCGCAGGCAGTACCACTGGGCAGGCACCTGTTCGGCGCTCGCTACGTCCGAACCGGCACGGTGCAGAACAGCCACACTCCGCTCGGTGAGGTCACGCTGTTCATCGATGATGCGACGGTCGGCACACTGGGCGACGTGCAGTCGCATCCAGGCACGTTCGGGTTGGCCGGTGCCGGCATCACGGTCGGACGCAACGGCGGTTCAGCGGTGTCCAGCCGGTACAAGGCGCCGTTCGATTTCAGCGGCGGCACGATCGCACAGGTGACCGTTGACCTCTCCGGCAGGCCGTATCAGGACGTGGAAAAAGAACTGGCGCTGGCTTTTTCGCGTGACTGAGCTGTTGTCGAAACTTTTCTGGGCCGGGCTTGGCACGGCCACGATGGTGGCGATGACCGTGCTGCCGGGATGCGCGCGGACCATCGATGGGGTAGTCGCCTGGACCGGTGGTTCCGCCCCGTCCGCAATGTCGCATCAACCCACGACGACCCCACCCGCTCCCGGGATTGAGACGACGCTGCCGGACCACATTCCGCCCAACGCATTTGCCTGTTTCCCGGGGCCGCCCGGGACCGGCATCGGCACCGTCGCGCAGGTGTCCGACTCGGCCGCACCACGAATCACCGTCTCCGTGCCCGAGGGGTGGACCAGTGCGCCGGGGCAGCGCGATGTGGCGTTGGCACTCGACGGACCAGACGGATTGACCGGGACGGTGACGATCGCCCCGACGAAGCAAGGCCCCGCCGCCGCCTTCGCCGATTACGCTGCTGCACTGGCGCACTCGCAGCCTGACCTTCAGGTCGACACGGTGGGTGCCCAGTTCTGCGGATACAGCAGTCAGAAGCTCACCGGAACATTCCTCGGACCATCGGGAACCGTGGAATTCGCCGACCGCATCACGCACATCTGGAGTAACACCAGCAATTACCTGGTCACCCTTCATCTGGAAGGGCCGGAGGACACGCCGGGGTTCGGCGCAGCGAAAACAGCGCTGATGCAGGACTTCGCGGTGGTCATACCCTGAACCTATGCTTACCGAGCTGGTCGACCTGCCATCCGGATCATTCCGGATGGGCTCGACCAGCTTCTACCCCGAGGAAGCGCCGATCCACACGGTGAACGTCGATGCGTTCGCCATCGAACGTCATCCGGTGACCAACGCTCAATTCGCCGAATTCGTCTCCGCCACAAGCTATGTGACAGTCGCCGAGCAGCTGATCGACCCGGCACTCTATCCGGGCGCCGATCCGGCCGAACTGCAGCCGGGAGCTATGGTGTTTCACCCCACGCCGGGTCCGGTCGACCTGCGGGACTGGCGGCAATGGTGGATCTGGGTGCCGGGCGCAAGCTGGCGCCATCCGTTCGGGCCGGATAGCGACGTCGCCGACCGGGCGGAACATCCGGTGGTGCAGGTGGCGTTCCCCGACGCGGCGGCCTACGCGCGCTGGGCAGGCCGGCGGTTGCCCACCGAAGCTGAATGGGAATACGCCGCGCGCGGCGGGGCAGGCACGAGTTACGCGTGGGGTGACGACGAGAAGCCCGGCGGCACGTTGATGGCCAACACCTGGCAGGGCCGATTTCCGTACCGCAACGACGGCGCACTCGGCTGGGTCGGCACTTCGCCGGTGGGCGAGTTCGCGCCGAACGGATTCGGTCTCCTCGACATGATCGGCAACGTATGGGAGTGGACGGCAACGGAGTTCTCCGCACATCACCGGCTGGATGCCCCACCCAAATCCTGTTGTGCCCCAACGGGAGCCGCCGACCCGACGATCGTGCAGACGCTCAAGGGCGGCTCGCACCTCTGTGCCCCCGAGTACTGCCACCGGTATCGTCCGGCGGCCCGCTCGCCGCAATCGCAGGACACCGCCACCACCCACATCGGGTTTCGGTGTGTGAGCGATCCGCCCGAGGGATCAGCTGATGGCGTCGACGGCGCCTGAGACCTTCGCTTGGAAGTCGGGCGGCAGCGGGATGTAGCCGTTCTTGTCCAGGTCGATTTGGCCGGGCCCGAGGGTGGCCTGCAGGGCCGCTTTGACCGCCAGACCCACCTGCGGATCGGGGTACTTCGAGCAGACGATCTCGTAGGTCGCCATCACGATCGGATAGACGTCGTCCTGGGTGGGGTTGTAGAACGACGACAGGTCGAGGACGAGGTCGTCGCCCTTGCCGACGATCTTGGCCCCGGCGATGGTCTTGCCGACGGAGTCGGTGCCGATGCGCACCGGCCGCCTCGACTTGCGACTGGCCGGGGTCTTGATCTCCGCGGCGAACAGTCCTTCTTCCATCGCGAAGGACAACTCGTTGTAGGTGATCGCGCCTTCGGTGTTCTTCACCGCCGACGAGGTGCCGTCATTGCCCTTGGCGCCGGTTCCGACGCCGCCCTTGAATGCCTTGCCGGTGCCCTGGGTCCACACCCCGCCGGCCGCGGCCTGCAGATAGGCCTGGAAGTTGGCGGTGCTACCGGAGTTGTCGCTTCGGTGGATGACGTGGATCTCCTCGGGCGGCATCGACGCGTTGAGGGAGGTCAGCGACGGGTCATCCCAGCGTGTGATGCTGCCATTGAAGATCCTGGCCAGCGTTTGCGCGTCTAGCACCAGGAAGTCGACCGGCAGGTTGTAGGTGATGGCCAGCGGGCCGAAGACCACCGGAAGGTTCCAGGCGTCGGCCCCACCGCAGCGCTGCTTGGCAGCGGCGTACTGATCGTCGCTGAGCGGGGTGTCCGATCCGGCGAAATCGCTCTTGCCGGAAAGGAAATCGGTGATGCCGGCACCCGAGCCGTTGGCGGTGTAGTTCAGGGTTCGTCCGGGGCAGGACTTGGTGTAGGCGCTGACGAACCTTTTCATCGCGTTGGCTTGGGCGGTGGAACCGCTGGCCGATATGGACGGCTTGCCCGCGCAGGTTACGACCTCGCTCGCGTAGGCCATGCTGGTGTGCGGAACCTCGCATCCCGAGAGCACCGTGGCACCCGCGGCCAGCAAACTTATAGCGGCGACTAGTGGTCTGTGCTTCATGTTCGTTGCCTCACCCCGGACGTCGACACGATATTGAGAATTATTGCTAACGGATCGCGCTTGCGAACCGACGTAAGATTAACCGGTCGACAGCCGAACTGTCCCGCCCCATGGGCGAATTCATGTTTTCCGCCTACGTTCCTGAACTGCGAGTTACTGCCTGGTGGCCAGTGGGTGACGAGATTCGGGCGCCCTGCCCATCGTCATGCTTTCGCCACGCGATCGGCACCTTCGTTCGCTAACGTGACCCCGGTGTTGCCCCGACAGGCCGACCTGCATCTCGCAGTGCTAGTCCGGTCCCGCCTAGTGGTCCCGAATTTCCGGGACGGCGCCGAGCAATGACCGTTCAGACTCCGTCGGAAACCTCATCGCTAGCAGAGAAGCAGGAGCGGCAGCGGCCCCGCATCGTGATCGGTGTGGTCATCGTGCTGATCGTCATCGGCGCCTACGCTCTTTCACTTTTCGGCGTTCACTTGCTGCAAAAGTCAGAGGGCCCGCTGCCGCCGCTGGACATCAGCCAGGCCGGGCCCGATGAAACGGTTGTGCAGATTCGGCTCGAAGAGTTGAAGTCCACGACGAATCGCCTCACGGTGAATGTGCTCATCTATCCGGGCGAGTCGCTGGAGGACAAACGCTTCGATGAGTTGAACACAGATATCGCTGTGCGCTTGTATCCACCCAACGACCTAGGCGACCTGAAATACCCGGCAGGCAAGGCGCCGGCGCAAGTAAGTACCACGATCCAGGCGGACGGCGATCCCGGCGCCTGGCCGTTTGACTCCTATCGCACCGAGCCGATCTCGGCCGACGTCTTCGTCGGGAATGGCGCAGAACGCAAACGACTTCCGGCGCTTGTTCAGGTGACCGGAGCGATGGACGGCTGGGACGCGAGCGTCACCCGCAACAGCGACACCAGCGAGACCGGGAGCCACAACACCAGCAATGTGATCGTCACGCTGCACCGGGCCAAGGGGCCGCTGATCTTCGACCTGGGCATCATTTTGGTCTTGATCAGCCTGCCGACCCTGGCACTGGTGGTGGCCATTCCGATGGCGATGGGCCGGCGAAAGTTCGTGCCGCCGTTCGCCACCTGGTACGCGGCCAACTTGTTCGCGATCGTTCCGCTGCGAAATATCCTTCCCGGCGCGCCGCCGCCAGGCTCGATGATCGACCAGGCGCTGGTGCAGTGGGTGCTGCTCGCACTGGCGACGGCGATGGCGTTGTACATCTACTCCTATATCCGGCAGGGCGACTGACGCCGAGACGTAATCGGGGCGGGAATCTTGGCGACAATTCCGTGTCGGACCCTCCTGTCATAATCGAATGTATGTTCGATACGAGTGGTGGCGCGTGCTCATCGCCGGAGGTGATCGCCCGGTTCGATGAGCTCTTCGAGCGGCGCTATCCCACTCGCACGACGGAGTCAGCCGCGTTCCTGGATCGGATCGGTGCGTCGTGGCGCGCGCAAAACCGAGCGGCTGCCGCAATGTTGGCCGCCGTCGGCGAATTGTTCGGATACCGGTTAGCCCGCTGTTCTGACACCG
>NZ_JBAPMI010000209.1:0-32033 GCF_049278535.1 Mycobacterium sp.
CGCTGCGCCGGCACCCGTGCCAGAACCTGTCGCGCCTCCGCCGCCTCCGGTCGCTCCGGCTCCGCCCCCCGCTGTGGTTCCCGTGCCCGTTCCGATTCCGCCGATTTTCGGCGGGCCCCGGCTGGGACCGTGGGGTGGCGGTGGCTGGGGTCACGGTGGTGGCGGCGGCTATCCCGGTGGCGGTGGCTCTCCCGGTGGTGGCGGCGGCGGCGGTTACCCGGGCCCCGGTGGCGGTGGTGGGTTCCCGGGCGGCGGCGGCGGCCACGGCAGCGGCGGTGGTGGCTTCGGCGGTGGCGGCCATGGTGGCTTTGGTCATGGTGGCTTTGGTCACGGATTCGGTACGCCCCGCCTGGGCTTTTAACCTCCGACGGCAAACCGTCACCTGACGTTTGCCCCCCGCTCAGAAGAGCGATGCCGTTAGCTCATTGCGGCGACTTACACACAGGTGTATGAGGTGCACCGTTTTTGGTACTGGATACTTGGGTGCTACCCACGCCGCCGGGATGGCCGAACTGGGGCATGAGGTTCTCGGCGTCGACATCGACCCAGGTAAGGTCGCCAAGCTGGCTGCTGGCGACGTTCCGTTCTACGAGCCCGGGCTGCGAAAGATGTTGCGCGACAACATTGCAGCGGGCCGTCTTCGGTTCACTACCGACTACGATCTGGCCGCCGAATTCGCCGATGTGCATTTTCTCGGGGTGGGCACTCCGCAAAAGAGAGGCGAATACGGCGCCGACCTGAGTCATGTCCACGCCGTAATCGATACACTGGCAACGCGTTTGACACGGTCGGCGGTGATCGTCGGAAAGTCCACGGTTCCGGTCGGGACCGCCGCCGAGCTTGTCCAGCGCGCTCGTGATGCTGCCCGTCCGGGAGTGGACGTTGAAGTGGCGTGGAACCCGGAGTTCCTGCGCGAAGGCTTTGCGGTGCACGACACGCTGCAGCCCGATCGCATTGTGCTTGGCGTACAGGATGATTCGACGCGCGCCGAGGCCGCGATCCGCGAGCTGTATGCCCCGATGCTGGACGCCGGGGTTCCTTTCCTGGTGACGGACTTGCAAACCGCGGAGCTGGTCAAGGTCTCTGCGAACGCTTTTCTGGCAACCAAGATCTCGTTCATCAACGCCATCTCCGAAGTGTGTGAAGCCGCTGGCGCCGACGTAGCGTTGCTCGCCGACGCGCTCGGGCATGACCCCCGGATCGGACGCCGATTCCTCAACGCCGGCTTGGGTTTTGGTGGCGGCTGCCTACCGAAGGACATTCGAGCGTTCATGGCGCGGGCTGGCGAGCTTGGGGCCGACCAGGCGCTGACCTTCCTGCGGGAAGTCGACAACATCAACATGCGGCGCCGTACCCGCATGGTTGAACTCGCCACCAAAGCGTGCGGCGGCTCGTTACTGGGCGCGAACATCGCGGTGCTCGGTGCCGCGTTCAAGCCCGAATCCGACGACGTGCGTGACTCGCCGGCACTCAATGTCGCGGGCCAGTTGCAACTCAACGGGGCGGCGGTCAACGTCTACGACCCCAAAGCGCTGGAGAACGCCCAGCGGCTCTTTCCCACACTGAATTACGCGGTATCGGTGGAGGAAGCCTGCGATCGCGCCGACGCGGTCCTGGTACTCACCGAGTGGCCGGAATTCGTCGAACTCGATCCCAACCAGCTCGCCGACCGGGTGCGCGCCCGCGTTGTCGTCGACGGCCGTAACTGCCTCGATGTGCACAAGTGGCAGCAAGCCGGTTGGAGTGTGCACTGCCTCGGTCGCCGGGTGGCCTGACCGCGCGGTCGAGTTCTTCGAGCCAAACCGCGCCTCGAACGCACTCCTTTCCGGCCGCACGCGGTACGTTTCACTCCATGACCACATCGGAGATGGCCACCGTATTGGCATGGCATGACGCGTTGAATGCGTCTGACGTCGACACCCTGGTGGCACTGTCCAGCGATGACATCGAAGTCGGCGACGCGCACGGCGCCGCGCAGGGCCATGCCGCGTTGCGTCAATGGGCAAGCACGCACCCCGGCCAAGCCGAAGTGGGCAGGATATTCGTCCACGATGGCGTCGTCGTCGTCGAACAGAAGATCGGCGGCCCAGGCGAATCCGGTTCCACCATCGCGTCAGCCTTTCGGGTGGTGCATGACCACGTCACCTCAGTATTTCGTCACGACAATCTCGCAGCCGCGCTGGCCGCGACCGAGCTGACCGATGCCGATCTCGTCGACTGAGGAGTAGGAGATGCGCGGGATCATTTTGGCCGGCGGTGCGGGTACGCGGCTGTACCCGATCACGATGGGTGTCAGCAAGCAGCTGTTGCCGGTCTACGACAAACCGATGATCTACTACCCACTGTCCACGCTGATGATGGCTGGGATACGCGACATTCAGGTGATCACCACCGCGTCCGATGCGCCCGCGTTTGCCCGAGTGCTCGGCGACGGCAGCTCATTTGGCATCAACATCAGCTACGCCGTACAAGATCAACCCCACGGACTGGCTCAGGCATTCGTGATCGGCGCCGACCACATCGGGTCCGATTCGGTCGCTTTGGCATTGGGCGACAACATCTTTCACGGTCCTGGATTAGGCACCGACCTTCGACGCTTCCAAAGTATCAGCGGCGGAGCAATTTTCGCCTACTGGGTGGCCAATCCGTCGGCGTACGGTGTCGTTGAATTCGGCGACGATGGCATCGCCTTGTCGATCGAGGAGAAGCCGGCCACGCCGAAATCGCAGTACGCGGTTCCGGGCCTGTACTTCTACGACAACGACGTCATCGAGATCGCCCGGAACCTGAAGCCTTCCGCCCGTGGCGAATACGAGATCACCGACATCAACCGGACCTACCTCGATCAAGGACGCCTGGTCGTCGAGGTGCTTGCCCGTGGCACCGCGTGGCTGGATACCGGCACATTTGACTCGCTGGTGGACGCCTGCGATTACATCCGCACGCTGGAACGTCGGCAAGGTCTGAAGGTCAGCGTCCCCGAAGAAGTCGCATGGCGAATGGGATTCATCGACGACGACCAGCTGGCCCAGCGCGCCGAATCCCTGTTGAAGTCCGGCTACGGGGCTTACCTGCTGCAGCTGCTGGAGCGGCGCTGAGGGTCAGCCACCCGACAGCGGGCGCCCCATGACTGTCAGGCGGTTTCCGTAGCGGGGACCGTGACCGAATCCGCCGGACCTGGCGCCGGCCGCACCCGGCATACCGGGCATGCCGGCCGGTACGGCTCCGGTGCCGCCGCCGGTCGGGCCTACCGCGTTGGTCCAGCCGCCACCGGCGTACGTGACACCGCTGTGGTTGGCCACCTGCGCCGTCGCCGTCCACGCCGGCGGAACGGACAGCTTGCCGACCAGTGTGCTGCCGGACGTGTTCACCGAAACGCCCACGCTCGGCGTGCTCACCGGCGCCGGCGGCTGGGGGGTGATCATGCTGGTGACGCCGGCGCCTCCCGGAGCCGACTCGGCGGCTGGCGTCAACGAGTTGATGTCGGCCATACCGCTGAAGATCGCGGGCGCGACGATCGCCGGACTGACGTACGAGCCCGACACGACACCGTTCACCAGGTTGGAGTTCAGAAAGGTTCCGATGGAGTTTCCGTCGGCGCCGTCCAGGAAGTCGAGCAACGCGCCGAGCCAACCCTGCGGGTTCGCAGCGGCAGACACCGGGGAGGTGAGCTGGTTCAAAGACGACGGAACGGTGGAGACCAGTTGCTGCAGCTGTGACTGCACCGCGGTTCCGGTGCCGCTGGCGCTTGCCTGCGTAACCGCGGAACCCTGGATCGCCTGCGCACCCGGATTCGAGGTCTGCGGCGGCTGCCTGAATGGCTTGACCGTTGAGGCCGCCGCCGAGCTGCCGGCATAGCCGTACATCGCTGCGGCGTCTTGTGCCCACATTTCGCCGTATTGCGCTTCGTTGGCGGCGATGGCCGCGGTGTTCTGGCCGATGACGTTTGTCGCGACCAGCATCGCCAGCTGTGTGCGATTGGCCGCAACCTGCAGCGGGGGAACCGTCATCGCGAATGCCGCCTCGTAGGCGCTCGCGGCGGCCGAGGCTTGTGACGCGGTCTGCTCGGCCTGGGCCCCGGTGCTGCTCATCCAGGTGATGTAGGGGTCGACAGCGGCCGCCATCGTCGCCGAGGTCGGCCCACGCCATTCGTCGTCAGCCAAGACGTTGATTGTCGATTGATACTGGTTTGCTGCCGACTCCAGTTCCGCGGCGAGTAGATTCCACGCTGCCGATGCCGCTCGCAGCGGTGCTGAGCCGGGGCCGGAATACATTCTCCCAGAGTTTATTTCGGGTGGTAACGCGCCAAAGTCCATGGTCAGCGTTCCCAGCTAGCCGGGATCGAGATGTGCAATGTGCCGGGAATCGGCGATGTACAAGACCGGTTGCGGTCGGCCGTTGCCGCGGGCGACTGTGCCTGCTTTGCAACAGAGAACATCGCAACTCTCCTTTCGATGAAAAACGATCTATCCGGATCGGCAGTGCTTGTCCGATGCGTAGGTTGCGTGGGGGATTGCCGGGGCACCCCCTGCGATCACCTCGTGTGCACCACAGACCAACTCGCGCAACCACTGCTGTGTGGGATGCCAACGAGGCGGAAACATTGGCAGAGATGTAACCCATGGTGCGCCGAATCGTCATTGCGACGCGCGCTGGAATGCCGAACTCATAGAAACTTCAAATGATTTGCGGCGGCGTTCGGATCCACAGCTAGCTCGCTGCAATCTGTCAGTAAATCTGCTGGAGACGCTCAGCTAGCGGTGCCACACTAGCAGTTGAACAGCACATACGCTGGACATATCGAGATGACTTCGACACCGCCACCTAACCCGCAGGCACTTCCTGGCCTGGCACTGGTGGCCGGTTTGGTGTTTGCTGTCGGCGCGATCGCGGCGGTTTTCGTTATTGGCCGGACCAAGCACGATCCATTCCGGTCGGCCCACATCTCGCCCACTTCGCAAGCGTCATCGGCGTCTGAGGCCGACCCGCCGAGCGGCCACACCGACAGAGATGGCCAGTTCCTGTTGCAACTGGGGACGCAAGGCCTACAGCTACAGCGATCGACCGATGCCGCGATCAACGACGCGCGACGGGTGTGTGCACGCTACGTCGGCGGCGAGAGCGAACAGCAGATCATCCAGGACATACTTCAGGGTTCGCCCGGCATGTCGCTAAATACCGCATCGAACTTCGCTGATGCCGCGATCAGCGTGTACTGCCCGAACGGCTACGTCGACACCTCGTGATAGCGCGCCGGGCGGCGCGCATTCAAGGACGCTCGGCACCACGGGCGTGAAAGTCGTTGCGCTGAAACAGTTTCAGCAGACTCCTGCGCGCACCGCGCAGTGCATAGCCGGCGGTGACGACTGACGCGAAAATCAGGATGATCAGCAGCGGCAGCCAGCTCTTTCTGTCGTGGTCGACTCCCCACCACACCACCGTGAAGAGGACGGCGCACAAGAACAACACGATGTCACGCCAGTTGCCCTGGTAGACGATCGCAGCAGCGCGGAATTGACGGCGCTTCTCGTTGGACGCAATCAGGTCGTCGATCCGATCAGAAATGCTGCGCTGCAGTGCGGCGCGACGGGTGTCGTCGTCCTCCGGTAACCGCTCAAGCAAGTCCATGTCTTCTCTGATTCCATTACGAAAATCACGGCCGACAAATTGGCCCGAGGCGACCGCCAGAAGTGCTCCGCCGAAGATCGGCGCCGATCCCAACGCGATTGCGGCCAAACCAGGCATTCTCATGTCTCCCTTCTGGCAACCGCCTTAGTTCATAGTGGCCAAGTTGTGCCAGAAGTTGGTGAGGCTCTCCGTGCCGCTTAACAGCGTGTTGAATTCGGTGCTACCCGCAGCGGTCAAAGGTAGGGCGGGTTCAGGTTGATGTCGCTACTGCCGGTAGCTGGTCAGGAAGTTGCCCAACCGCTCGATAGCGCGGGCCAGGTCGCGCGACCACGGCAGTGTGACGATGCGCAGATGATCCGGTGCAGGCCAATTGAATCCGGTTCCCTGGGTAACCAGGATCTTCTCGGATAGCAGCAGATCAAGCACGAGTTGCTCGTCGTCGACGATCTCGTACACCTCGGGATCGAGTCGCGGGAACGTGTAGAGCGCACCTTCGGGTTTGACGCAGGACACCCCGGGAATCTCGTTGAGTTTGGTCCAGGCGACGTCGCGCTGCTCGAGCAGGCGCCCGCCCGGCAGCACCAAGTCGTCAATGCTCTGATGCCCGCCCAGTGCAACCTGAATTGCGTGCTGGGCCGGAACATTCGGGCATAGACGCATATTCGCCAGCAGGTGAATGCCTTCGATGAAGCTGCTGGCGTGCTCCTTGGGTCCCGTGATGGCCAGCCAGCCGGCCCGATATCCGGCCACCCGATAGGCCTTCGACAGTCCGTTGAACGTCAGGCACAACAGGTCGGGAGCAAGCGTTGCCATGCTGATGTGCTCTGCGTCATCGTAGAGGATCTTGTCGTAGATCTCGTCGGCAAGTAGCAGCAGCTGATGCTTGCGCGCCAAATCGGCTATCTGCGTGAGGATTTCACGACCGTATACGGCACCGGTGGGGTTGTTCGGATTGATGACAACCAACGCCTTGGTGCGCTCGGTTATCTTCGATTCGATGTCGGCAATATCCGGTTGCCAGCCCTGTGTTTCGTCACACAGGTAATGCACCGGAGTGCCGCCGGCCAGCGACGTCGACGCCGTCCACAGCGGGTAGTCGGGGGCGGGAATCAACACCTGATCGCCGTTGTCCAGCAAGGCCTGCAGGGTGAGCGTGATCAGCTCCGAAACCCCGTTGCCTAAATACACGTCGTCGACGTCGAAACGTGGGAACCCGTCGACAAGTTCATAGCGGGTTACCACCGCGCGCCGCGCCGGCAGGATCCCTTTGGAATCCGAATAGCCCTGTGCGTAGGGCAACGCCTGGATCATGTCGCGCATGATGACGTCGGGTGCGTCGAAGCCGAACGGCGCCGGGTTGCCGATATTCAGCTTGAGGATTCGATGTCCCTCGGCCTCCAGCCGCGCCGCGTGATCGTGCACCGGCCCACGAATCTCGTACAGCACGTCCTGCAGCTTCGAGGACTGCGCGAACGTACGCTGCCGCGGCAGATGACCCGCGCTCTGCCAGGGCAGCTGATGAGTAGTCACATCAACTATGGTGCCACGACTGTCGAACTAATTAATAATTCAACAACCGGCCTGATCAGCGTTTACCTGGTGGACGTGCACCGCGAGCGATGCCCAGACCCTTGACCGGCGCCGCGGGGGAAGCCTGGCCACCGTCCTCGCCATCGCTGTTCGCGGGCGTGGATTGCGGCTCTTGCTTCGCCTCAGACTCGGGCTTGGCCTCAGCTTCAGACGCCGCCGGGGCCGCGGGTTGTACGGGGGCAGCGGCCTTTTTGGCTCCGGGGCGCTTGGCCCCAGCCGTGATCCCCAGTCCCTTGACCGGTGCAGCCGGTGCCTTTGCTTCCGGAGCCGGCGACGACTCGGCCTTCGCTTCGGGCTCGGCAGCAGGTGCGGATTGTGTTGCGGCCTCCGGCTTTGCGGCGGTCTTCTTCGCTCCGGGTCGCTTGGCTCCGGCGGCGAGGCCCAACCCCTTGGCGGGCGCCGCCGGCGCCTTGGCCTCGGCGGTCTTATCCTCGGGCGCCGACGGAGCCTGTGCGGCTTCAGCTTTGGGCGCGGCCTTCTTGGCGCCGGGTCGCTTCGCGCCGCCGGCGATACCCAGCCCGGTGACGGCTTTGGCGGACTTGTCCTCGGTGGGCGCGGCGACTTCGGGCTCGGCAGCTTCCTTGGCCGGAGCGGTCGCGGTGGCAGCAGGAGCGGCATCGGCTTTGGAAGTTGCCTTCTCCGCACGCTCGGCGGCCTGCTTTGCCGCAGTTCCCTTTTCCGGCAACGTGATCGAACCCCGGTCGAGCGATTCGAGCAGTAGCTGGGCCACATCGCGCACGTCGACGCCTTCGCGTCCAGCCGCCTCCTGGCGGTCGTTGACGCCGTCGGTGACCATCACTCGGCAGAACGGGCATGCGGTGGCCACGGTGGTCGCGCCGGTGGCCAGCGCCTCGTCCACGCGGTCGTGATTGATCCGCTTACCGATATGTTCTTCCATCCACATCCGCGCCCCGCCGGCGCCGCAGCAGAAGCTGCGGTCGGCGTGACGCGGCATCTCGGCCAGCTTGGCGCCCGATGCGCTGATCAGCTCACGGGGTGCCTCGTAGACCTTGTTGTGCCGGCCCAGGAAGCACGGGTCGTGATAGGTGATGTCCTCGGAGACCGGGCTGACTGGGACCAGCTTCTTGTCGCGCACCAGCCGGTTGAGCAGCTGGGTGTGGTGCAGCACCGAGTAATTGGCGCCCAGCTGCTTGTATTCGCGGCCCAGGGTGTTGAAGCAGTGCGGGCAGGTGACCACGATCTTGCGGTCGACGGACTCCACACCCTCGAACAAATCGTCCAGGCTTTCCTTGGCCTGCGCGGCCAACTGCTGGAACAGGAACTCGTTGCCGGAGCGGCGGGCTGAGTCTCCGTTGCAGGTTTCGCCGGTGCCCAGCACCAGATACTTGACGCCGGCGGTGGCCAGCAGCTCGGCGACGGCTTTGGTGGTCTTCTTGGCCTTGTCGTCGTAGGCGCCGGCACAGCCCACCCAGAACAGGTACTCGAAGCCCTCGAAGCTGTCGACGTCCTCGCCGTAGACCGGCACGTCGAAGTCGACCTCGCTGATCCAGTTGGTCCGGTCGGCGGCGTTCTGGCCCCACGGATTCGCTTTGGTCTCAAGGTTTTTGAACAGAACCGCGAGTTCGGAGGGAAATTCGGACTCCATCATGACCTGATAGCGGCGCATGTCGACGATGTGGTCGATGTGCTCGATGTCCACCGGGCACTGCTCGACGCAGGCTCCACAGTTCACGCACGACCACAGCACGTCAGGATCGATCACGCCGCCCTGCTCGGCGGTGCCGACCAGCGGACGGGCCGCCTGCTCGGGCCCGTGTCCAGGCACTCGGCCGAATCCGGACTCGGGGACGTGGTGGCCCTCTTCGTGGGCGGTCTCGAGGTCCAGGCCCTCGAGCGGCTCGGCCGTCTTCTCGCCGAGGATGTAGGGAGCCTTGGCCATCCAGTGGTCCCGTAGGTCCATGATGACGAGCTTGGGGGACAACGGTTTACCGGTGTTCCAGGCCGGGCACTGCGACTGGCAACGCCCGCACTCGGTACAGGTGGCGAAGTCGAGGTTGCCCTTCCAGGTGAAGTCCTCGATCTTGCCGCGGCCGAAAGTGGCGTCGTCCGGCGGATTTTCGAAGTCGATGGGCTTGCCGCCGGCCTCGATCGGCAGCAGCGGGCCCAGGCCGTTGGGCAGCCGCTTGAAGATGACGTTGATCGGAGCCAGGAAGATGTGCAGGTGCTTGGAGTGCAGCACGATCACCAGGAAGATCAGCGCCACGGCGATGTGGGCGAGTAGGGCGACGGTCTCGATCCACTCGTTGGCGGCGGTGCCCAGCGGGTGCATGAGCACGCCCATGCTGTGCGAGAAGAAGGCCCCCCAGCCGTAGGGGAAGTTGCCGGTGTTGACGGCGGCGCCGCGGAAAATCGAAAAGCTGAAAATGACCAGGAAGATCATGAACAGGATCAGCCAGGCGCCGCCGGTGTGCGAGCCGTAGAACCGTGACGAACGTCCGTATTCCTTGGGTTCGGAGCGCAGGCGGATGATGGCGAACGTCGTGATGCCGGCCAGCACGCCCAGGGCAATGAAGTCTTGCAGGAAGCCCAGCGCGCCCCACTGGCCGACGATCGGGATATGGAAATTGGGCACGAACAAGGTGCCGTACGCCTCGATGTAGACCGTGATGAGGATGAAAAAGCCCCACATAGTCAGGAAGTGCGCCACACCGGGGATCGACCATTTGAGCAGGCGGCGCTGGCCGAACACCTCGGCGATCTGCGTCCAGACACGGGTGCCCACCTCGTCGGTGCGGCCGCTGACCGGTTGGCCGGAAAGCGTGAGTTTGACCAGCCATAGCACTCGGCGCAAAGCGAGCAAAGCGATGATCGCCGTCCCGCCCAGTCCGACAACGAGTCTGATCAGCATCTGCGTGTGCACGGAGCATCTCCCCAAATCCATTGTTACTGACGAGTAACTAGACTGATGCTACTCGCCGGTAACTTAACTACTGCACCTGCTCAAGCCGTGTAAGCCTGCTCATAGTGACATCTCCGAGGGAACTACCGCGACGAAGGATGCCCTAACTTGGCTGTCGCCGGGCTCTATACCCAGGCTGCGCGCCGCCGACTCAGAAGTGCGGTATCGGCGGTAACGGGGGCAAATTGCTGCGCCACCAATGGCGGCGAGGCTGCTGCGGCGTCCAGGTCGCCGTGTTCGACGGCGGGACGGGTTCGATGGTCTCCGTCGACGTGTCCGTGGTGGTTGGAGTGGTTGACGACGGGGTCGGTGACGGGCTGGTGGTGTGCGAGGACGCCGTGGTCGACGGGTGGGTCGTGGTGGGCGTCGGCGCGCCCCCGCCTCTGGCCAGGATGGCCAGGCCGTAGATGATGATCGCGATCAGGATGACCACCGCCAGGCCCCACAAGGCCAGAACCCACCGCTTCAGGTACCAGCGCCGCGAGTCGTCCGCGACGTCGAAGCGCTCGGTCGCGTCGATGCCTCGGTTGCCGTTGGAATAACCGTCATACGGCTGCCGGCTGTTCCCCATTGCTAGGGCGTCCCGCCGTCGTGGTGATGGTGATGGTGGTGGCCGTCGACGCTCGTGCTCGCCGGCGGGGTGGTGGCAGGAACCGTGTTGCTCGGCTCCGCGGTCGTAGGCGTGAAGGTCATGGTGGTCGTGGGAGCCGGAGCGACCGGCTGGGTGGATGTCGCGGGTAGCTCGGTGGTGGTGGTCGTCGTCACCCCGGTGGACGTCGTCGGCGAGGTGGGCGTTTGCGAAGTCCCACCGCTTCCAGTGCTCTGGTCGGCGAGAAAGTACAGTGCCAGCCCGAGCAGGATCGCGGCGAATAGGCCCAGCGCGACCAGAGCGATCGGCTTCCGGTACCACGGCGGCGCGCCCGGCGGATTGCCTTGGTCTTGACCGCTGTAGTCGTAGAAACCGGTCGGCGCTTCGCTGGGGTCCTCTGGAGGTCCGTAGCCCGTCACGTGCGCCGATCCTAGCCGTTGGATCCTTGCAGGCTGCCGCCGGTCTGGGCGGCCTTGTCTCAGAAGCCGTGCGGCAGCGTAACCACGGTGTGCGGCAACGTGATTGTCGACGGGATGTGCGGCAGATGGTGATGGTGATGCGGCGGCTCAGCCGGCGCGGGGGAGTTGGCCGGCGGCACCTGTTCGGGTGTCTGCTCGGGCGTTTCAGGCGGCGGCGCCTCGGTGGTCGTCGACGGGGTGGTCGTCGTGGTCGTCGGCGAGGTGGTGGACGACCGGGCGTGCGTCGTGGACGACGTGGTGGCGGCCGGACTTCCGCCCCCGCCACCGCGCGACAGCTCGACGAGGCCGTAGATGATCAGGGCAAGAAGGAGTGCGACCGCCAGTGCCCATACGGCGAGCAGCACACGATTGCGGTACCACGGGGCTGGGGCGAAATCGGGTTCAGCGGAATCGGCGCCTTCGAGGTTGCCGTCGTCGGGGGCCTGCTGCAGCGAGCCGTCGGCGTCGTACGCGGCCATCCGGGTCGGCCGGTCGCTCGGGTCGTCCGGAAGATCAGGCACGCCCCGATGCTACGTCAGAGCTGTCGCTGCACCTCGTCGGCGAAAAGCCCCAGGTGCTCGAGGTCGGATAGATCCAACAGCTGCAGATACACCCGCTGCAGGCCGATCTCGGTGAACGGTCCGAGCTGGTCGACGATCTGGTTGGGCGTGCCGGCCAGCGGAGAATTCGACCGCAACTCGTCGACCTCGCGTCCGATGGCCGCGGCGCGTCGGGAGATCTCGGCGTCGTCGCGGCCGGCGCACGCCACGAATGCCGCGGAGTACGTCATCGAATCGGCAGGGCGCCCGACCGCATCGACGGCGTCACGTACTCGCGCGAACTGCGTCTTGATGGTGTCCGGCGGCGCGAACGGCACGTTGAACTCGTCGGCGAACGTCGCGGCCAACCCGGGAGTGCGCTTGGCTCCCGTGCCGCCGATGATGATCGGCGGATGTGGCCGTTGCACCGGTTTGGGCAGGGCCGGTGAGTTGTTGACGGCGTAATGCGCGCCGGCGTAGTCGAACGTTTCGCCGGCCGGGGCGGTCCACAGCCCGGTGATCAACTCGAGTTGTTCGGTGAGCCGGGCGAATCGCTCGCGCAACGGCGGAAACGGGATTGCATAGGCCAGGTGTTCCGTCTCGAACCAGCCGGTGCCGATACCGAATTCGACTCGCCCGTTGCTCATTTCGTCGACCTGGGCCACCGAGATGGCCAGCGGCCCGGGGTAGCGGAACGTCGCCGAGGTAACCAGCGTGCCCAACCGGATCGACGACGTCTCCCGCGCGATCCCGCCCAGCGTCACCCAGGAGTCGGTCGGGCCGGGGTAGCCGTCACCACTCATCGCCAGGTAATGATCGGACCGGAAGAACGCGGAAAAGCCCAGCGATTCCGCGGCTTGCGCGACCGCCAGCTGATCGGAGTAGCTGGCGCCTTGCTGCGGTTCGACGAATACCCGAAAGTCCACGAGCGCCAGACTAGGCGGCCGTATGCCTGACGCGTATCCCTGCTCTCGGGGACAACCGCTTTGAAGATGGCTCGGCGATATACCGGACACCGCTGATCAGCAGTGAAACGATACGGACGTGGATCCCGGCGGCGATGGTGGCGTTGGGCTGAACACGGCCCCGCGGATCTGCGGCTCGTGCGGCGCGCAGTCAAGCCCGGCCGCCAACTTCTGCGGACAGTGCGGTGCGCAACTCGCGAAGGCCCGCCAATCGGCGGAGTACAAACAGGTGACGGTTCTCTTCGCCGACGTGGTGCACTCCATGGACATCGCGGCTGCGGTCGGTGCGGAGCGGTTGCGCGAGATTATGGCCGACCTGGCCGACCGCTGCGCCGCGGTCGTGCAGCGCTATGGCGGCACCGTCGACAAGTTCACCGGCGACGGGATCATGGCGGTGTTCGGAGCGCCGGTGGCGTTGGAGGACCATGCGATTCGTGCCTGCCTGGCGGGTTTGGGGATTCAGGCGGAGGCACAGCAACTTGCCGTCGGTGTCCAAAACCGCGATGGTGTGCAGCTGGGGCTGCGGGTCGGACTGAACTCTGGTCAGGTGATCGCCGGTGAAATCGGTTCCGGGCCTTTCGGTTACACCAGCATCGGCGAGCAGGTTGGGATGGCCCAACGGATGGAATCGATCGCGCCGCCGGGCGGGGTGATGCTCAGTGAGTCGACTGCCCGATTGGCCGAGCACGCGGTGGTCCTTGGCGATCCGGAGATGGTAGGGATCAAAGGAGCGGTTGATCCTGTCGCGACGCGTCGGCTGCTGGCTATCGCCGATCATCAGCCGCGACGTCGCAGTGAGCCAACATTGGTCGGTCGGCGATGGGAACTCAACACCCTTGCTGCAATTCTTGACGAAGCGGTAAATGGTGCCGGCTGCATCGTCAATGTCATAGGACCATCCGGCATTGGCAAGAGCCGCCTGGTTCGCGAAGCTGCCTCGATCGCGGCTGCCCGCGGAGTAGAGGTCATGATAATTCACTGCGAATCGCACGCCCGCGACATTCCCTTTCACGCGTTAGCCCGGTTGCTTCGGGCAGGTACCCAGACCACCGATCTCGGCGCTGAAGCCGCTCGGGCGCAGATACGTAACCGCTTTCGCGATGCGGATCCGGAAGACCTTGTCCTGCTTGAGGATCTGCTGGGTATTCGCGATGCCGGTGACGCGTTGCCCGAGATCGCGGCCGACGCGCGGCGTCGGCGATTAACGGCTCTCATCAACTCCGCGTCGCTCGATCGCGGCGATCCGGCGCTCTACCTGATCGAAGATGTGCAGTGGATCGATGAGGTCAGCGAATCGATACTGGTCGACTTCCTGGCGGTGATCCCGCGAACACCGTCGGTGTCTCTGATCACCTATCGACCGGAGTACCGCGGAGCGTTGACCCGGATATCGGGCGCGCAAGCCATAGCGCTTCGTCCACTCAGCGATGCGGATGCCGCAGATTTGGCCGAGGAATTGCTGGGCGCCGATCCTTCGGTTGCGTCATTGGCGGCGACCGTCGCGGAGCGCGCCGCCGGAAACCCGTTCTTCGCCGAGGAGATGGTCCGCGACCTCGCAGAGCGTGGCGTGCTTGACGGCGAGCTCGGCTCGTACCGATTGCGCAACCTCACTGTTGACGCAAGCGTGCCCGCCACCCTTCAGGCGACGATCGGTGCCCGCATCGACCGACTTGTGCCGGCCGCCAAACGAACGTTGAATGCGGCATCTGTCATCGGGACCGTGTTCGACGACCAGACGCTGAAGGCGCTGCATGACGACGTGGATGTGGGCCACCTGATGGAAGCGGAACTCGTTGACCAAGTGAGGTTTTCGCCGCGGGTGGTGTACGCGTTCCGCCACCCGATGATCCGCTCGGTGGCCTATGAATCTCAGCTGCGATCGGACCGCGCACAACTGCATCGCCGACTGGCCACCACGATCGAGCAAACGGACGAGAAGGCGTCACTGATCGCTCAGCATTATGAGGCCGCCGGCGATCTGCGCGCGGCGTTCGAGTGGCACATGCGCGCAGGGGCGTGGTTGAACAATCGCGACAACACGGCCGCGCACACCAGCTGGCGCAACGCGCAGTCGGTCGCCGATCGACTGCCGCAGGATGAACCGGATCGGGTGAGGATGCGTATTGCGCCGCGGACGCTGTTGTGCGCGACGGTAGTTCGCTCGAGCGGTACCCGCGTCGATTCGGGTTTCGACGAACTGCGTGAATTATGCATCGCGGCAGGTGACGAGCGATCGTTGGCGATCGGCATGGCTGGGCGCGTGCTGGAGCTGTTTTTCAATGCTCGCCGCCGCGAGGCCTCGCAACTCGCGACGGAACACGCTCGCTTGCTCGAGTCAATCGGTGATCCGACCTTGACCATCGCGGTGCTCGGTGCCGCAGCGTCCGTCAAGCACGAGACAGCCGAGATTTCTGAAGTCCTACGATTCGCAGAGCGGATCATTGACCTTGCCCGTGGGGACCCCACGATGGGGGGAACCTTACAGTCGGGCTCCCCCTTGGCGCTTGCTATCGCGCTGCGGGGCCTTGCGCGTTCGTACCTGGGTATCCGCGGCGCGAAAGATGACTTCCGTCAGGCGGTCACCATGGCCAGCCCATTCGAGGCAGTGACGCGCACAGGTGCGATGTTTCACGCGGATATCGCTGCCACGATCAACGGAATGGCCCTGCCCGACGAGACGACGCTGCGCGAAACCGCCGAAAGCTTGACGCTTGCAGAGCAATCCGGCGAGGATGTGGCGCTCGGCCTTGCTCGATGCAACCGAGCTGTCGCGTTGGTGCAAGGCGACGGCACTTCCCGCGAGCTCGCCGTGGAACTCCTTTTGGAAACGCGTGACAATGCGGTACAGCGTCGATACTCCATGACCGGGATACAGACGATAGACGTCGTCTTAGCGCAGGAACGGCTGATGTCGGGAGACCTGAATGGTGCCATCGAATTGGCCCGGGCGACGGCGGAAAATTTGTTCGATGAGGGTGGATTGGTGTGGATCCCGGTGACCACCGCGGTGTTGGTGGATGCACTGCTGCAACGCGGCGCCCCCGGAGATCTCGAGGAAGCAGGGGCGGCGACCGATCGGTTGGCGGTAGCGCCGATGGAGCCAGGGATTGTTCTCCGAGATGTCGTACTGCTGCGGCTGCGGGCACTGCTGGCGCGTTCGCGGTGCGATGAGGTTGCCTACCGGGACCTCCGAGATCGGTACCGCGAGACGGCGACCAAGTTGGGTTTCGAGGGGCACATGAAATATGCCGAGGCGATGCCGTGAAGGCAGTCGGGCCGCCTGGGTCCGCACGCTCAGCAGGTATCGACATGCTCGATGTTTACCTCTGGACGACCCGCATTGGTGGTTAGGTCAGCGTTGTGAATTCCCTGGCGAAGTTTTTCCGCGACACCGTCGCGGTCCGGATCTTGGTGTCGGTGGCGCTCGGAGTCGTGGTTGCTCTGGTGGTGGGCAACACCGCCGGTTGGCGATTCGCACTTGCCGGTTGGGTGGCCGCTGCCACGCTGTACGTGGTGTGGACGCGGCAGATCCTCAGCGGAATGGATGCCGAGCAGACGTGTCGATGGGTGACGCGGGAGGACCCGACCCGGTGGGTCGCCGATGTGGTCATACTGACCGCGAGCATCGCAAGCCTCGGCGGGGTCGGTTACGTGGTCGCGGCCGGATCGAAGTTGTCCGGCACCGGCGCACTCGAAGCCGCCATCGTCGGGATCTTGACCGTCGCCGCGTCCTGGTTTGCGGTGCACTCGCTTTTCACGGTGCACTACGCGCGGCTCTACTATTCGGGCGAGCCGGGCGGCATCAACTTTCACGACCCGAACCCGCCGCGCTTCCGGGATTTCGCTTATCTCGCCTACACCGTCGGGATGACGTTTCAGGTCTCAGACACCGAGATCGGATTGAGCAATATCAGGGCGACGGTGCTGCGTCACGCGCTGCTGTCGTATCTGCTTGGCGCGGTGGTGCTGGCGGTCACGATCAACTTGATCGCGGGGCTCGGCTCCCGAATCTGAATCTGGGTCGGCATTCTCGTAATCCGGCGACGTGTATCAACTACTTGCTATTGATGAGTTCAGGCTATACCGTCGGGAACAACGGAGTCCTCGGGTCCACTGAAGATGGTGCGCAGGTAGTTGTTTCACGTAAAGGGTGGCCACCTGCGCCGCCGATCACCGGGCCTCCGTGACGGCCGACTGCAGAAGGAACTGCCATGCCTCGATTCCCTAAGCCGCCGGAGGGCAGCTGGACCCAGCATTATCCCGACCTCGGCACCGGACCGGTTTCCTACGAGGATTCGATCAGTCCGGAGATCTACAGCTTGGAGCGCGACGCCATCTTCAAGCGCGCCTGGCTCAATGTCGGCCGGGTTGAACAGCTCCCGCGCAAGGGCAGCTACTTCACCAAGGAGCTGAAGGTAGCCAACACATCAATCATTCTGGTGCGCACAGGATCTGGTGAAATCAAGGCTTACCACAATGTGTGCCGGCATCGCGGCAACAAGTTGGTCTGGAACGACATGCCGCTGGAAGAAACCCGCGGGGTGTGTCGGCAGTTCACCTGCAAATACCACGCCTGGCGGTACGACCTGGACGGCAACCTCACCTTCGTCCAGCAAGAGGAAGAATTCTTCGACCTCGACAAGAGCCGATATGGCCTGGTAACGGTGCACTGCGAGGTGTGGGAAGGGTTCATCTTCGTCAACTTCGCCAAGGCCCCTGAGCAATCCTTGAGGGAGTTCCTCGGGCCGATGGTCACTTCGTTGGAGGGCTACCCCTTCGACAAGATGGCCTCGCGCTGGTGCTACCGCTCGGAAGTCAAGGCCAACTGGAAGCTCTACATGGACGCGTTCCAGGAGTTCTATCACGCACCGGTGCTGCACGCGAACCAGTCGCCGACGGCGTATTCAAAAGCCGCCGCCGAGGCCGGATTTGAAGCGCCGCACTATCGTCTGGACGGCCCGCACCGTCTGGTCAGCACGTCGGGAGTGCGGCCCTGGGAGATGGCCGCCGAGATGCGCAAACCGATCGAGGACATCTGCCAGAGCGGACTATTCGGGCCGTGGGACAAACCTGACTTAGGGCCGATGCCCGACGGACTCAACCCGGCGAAATGCGATCCGTGGGGGCTGGATTCATTCCAGCTCTTCCCCAACTTCGTCATCCTGTTCTGGGGCCAAGGCTGGTATCTGACCTACCACTATTGGCCGACGTCCTATAACTCCCACATCTTTGAGGGCACGCTGTATTTCCCGGCACCACGCACACCGCGCGAACGGGTAGCGCAGGAACTGGCGGCGGTGTCATTCAAGGAATATGGGCTGCAGGATGCCAACACGCTCGAAGCAACTCAAACCATGATCGAGTCGCGGGTGATCGACACGTTCTTGCTCAATGACCAGGAGATCCTGCTGCGCCATCTGCATAAGGAAACCGCTGCGTGGATCGAGGACTACCGCCGGATGTCGGCGGCGGGAGTGGGGCAGTGATGTCTGGGATGCTGCCTGACGAATTCGCCGATCTCGAGCCGTTCACGCAGTGGTGCTTGGCCAGCGAGCCGGAGCGCTATGCCAAGAGGCTGGCCAGTTCCATGGTCGAGATGAAAGCGTTCTACGACGCCATCACCCCCCGCGCTGAAGAGGCACTGAGCTTTTGCGACAAGTTCCCTCTCGACGACCTGCCCGACGACGTGCAGAACCTGATGCATTTGCTGTATTCGATGATCATGGTGTCGTTTCCGGTCGAGTGTTGGAAACAGCCCCGGGTGCCCGACTCGGGCGCCTCGACTCTCGACTGCGTGTCCGAGCCCGTTCCGTGAGCGATTTGACCGTTCTGCGGGCGGCGCGGTGGGCTGATGTCGCCGCCGGTGAGATACGCACGCCGGCAGTCGTGGTGATCGACGGCGACCGCATCGCCGCGATCAATCCCGAAGCGCCGCTGCCGGATTCGGCCCAGGTCGTCAACCTCGGAGACGTGACGCTGCTACCGGGCCTGATGGACATGGAATTGAACCTGCTCATCGGCGGGCCCGGCGGCCCGGAGGGCTTGCCGGCGCCCATGCACGGTGTCCAGGACGACCCCGCTTATCGCACCCTGCGGGGCGCGGTCAACGCACGCACCACGCTGGAGGCCGGCTTCACTACCGTGCGCAATCTCGGCCTCATGGTCAAGACGGGCGGCTACCTGCTCGACGTGGCGCTGCAGCGCGCCATCGACCAGGGCTGGCATGTGGGGCCCCGGGTCTATCCCGCCGGTCATGCCGTCACCCCTTACGGCGGGCATCTGGATCCGACGGTGTTTCAGCGGCTGGCTCCCGGGATCATGCCGCTGTCGGTCGCTGAGGGCATTGCCAATGGTGTGCCGGACGTGATCGCCTGCGTGCGTTACCAAGTCCGCCACGGCGCCAAGCTGATCAAGGTGTCAGCGTCCGGTGGTGTGATGTCGCACAGCACCGCGCCGGGTGCCCAGCAGTATTCCGATGCCGAGTTTGCCGCGATCGCTGATGAAGCCCATCGCGCCGGAGTACGGGTGGCAGCACATGCCGTGGGCGACAGCGCTATTCGGGCCTGCATCCGTGCGGGAATCGACTGCATCGAGCACGGCTTTTTGGCCAGCGACGACACCATTCAGATGATGGTCGACCACGGCACTTTCCTGGTGTCGACCACCTATCTGACCGATGCCATGGCCGTGGACCGCATCGCCCCGGAACTGCGGAAAAAAGCACTCGAGGTGTTCCCCCGCGCGAAAGCCATGCTGCCCAAAGCGATTGCGGCAGGAGTACGGATCGCGTGCGGTACCGACGCGCCGGCCATCCCGCACGGCGAAAACGCCAAAGAGCTCGGCGCGTTGGTGCAACGCGGGATGACGCCGGCTCAAGCGATCAAAGCAGCCACCATGGTGGCCGCCGAACTCATCGAGGCCGACGGCGAATTGGGTCAGCTCGCACCCGGTTACCTCGCCGACATCATCGCCGTGCCCGGCGATCCGTTCACCGACATCGACGCCACCCTCGATGTCTGCTTTGTGATGAAAAATGGCCAGATCTACAAGTCGCCCAACGCGTAGCAGCGGACTCATCGCGCAGCGTGCACCCGCTGCGGGCCGCGACATGCGATAACGTCGAGTCGTGGCTGATCAGCGACCACGCAAGCCAAGGCCGAAAGCAGGCACCGAGGCGGGCATGGAACTCACCGACAACATCCTCTGGCTACTCAAGCAGGCCTTCTACTACTCGCTGACCACCATCAACGACGCCATGAAAATCCACGGCGTCAGCACCGCTCAGATCGGTGTGTTGCGCCAACTCGCCAACGAACCCGGCTTGTCCGGCGCTGAATTGGCCCGGCGCCTATTGATCAGCCCGCAGGGCGTGCAGCTTGCGCTCACCGCCTTGGAGCGGCGCGGGCTCCTCGAACGGAAGCAAGATCCCCAGCACGCGCGCATCCTGCAGGCCTACCTGACCGGTGAAGGCCGCGCCGTGGCCGACACCGTCGTCAGCGATGCGATCGCAGCACACCAAGATGTGTTCGGGGTGCTCACCGACCACGAGCAGCAGACGCTGCGCGAACTCCTCGGCCGCGTCGTCGAAAAAGGCACCGGCCACGAACTGTTCAACGATCACATCGAGGGCTGACGGCGCTCGCCTCGCCTGCCAATATCCAGTACTTGAGATCAGTCGCAAGTAGTTGATACTCTGGGGGAGATGAACGACAACCGCGCGGCCACGCAAATCGGCTCGGCGACGGCCATCGGCACGGTCGCGGGTGCCGGCGAAACCACGCCCGACGAAGTCACGATCGTGCTCGACGGGCGCACTACGGTCGCGGAGTACTTCCCGGGCAACACAGTCCTGCAGACGGCTCGGATGGCCGGGCTGCAGGCGCCGTCGTCGTGTGAAACCGGCTCGTGCGCAACGTGTATGGCCCGCGTCACCCAAGGCAGCGCGCGGATGCTCAACAACGAGGCGCTGGAGGAGGACGAGGTGGCCGAGGGCTGGGTGCTGACATGTCAGGCAATGCCCACTAGTCGCACGATGCGGGTGGTATATGAGTGAACGAGCGCAAACGATGAACAAAGTCGCGGTAGTTACCGGCGGCGCATCGGGAATGGGCGAGGCGACCTGCCACGAATTAGGCCGCCGAGGCCTGAAATTGGCAGTCCTCGATGTCAATGAGGCTGCCGCGCAACGCGTCACCGACGACCTGCGCGCTGACGGTGTCACCGCACTCGGGCTGGGCGTGGACGTCACCGATCGGGCCGCGGTGGAGCATGCCTTCGCCAAGGTGCGCAGCGAACTGGGGTCGGTGGCGGTTCTGGTGACCAGCGCCGGCATGTTCGACTTTTCGCCCTTCGCGGATATCAGCATCGAATCCTGGTCGCGGATCATCGATGTCAACCTGACCGGCACCTTTCACTGTTGCCAGGTCGCGTTGCCGGACATGGTGCACGCGCAGTGGGGCAGGATCGTGATGATCTCCTCTTCGAGTGCGCAGCGAGGGTCTCCGTTCGCTGCCCACTACGCGGCGTCCAAGGGGGCGGTGATCACCTTGACCAAGTCGCTGGCCCGTGAGTACGCCGAGCACGGAATCACTGTGAACAACATCCCGCCCTCAGGGATCGAAACCCCGATGCAGCACCAGGGTCAGGCCGCGGGATATCTGCCCTCCAACGAGCAGATGGCCGCCAACATCCCGTTGGGCTACCTGGGCACCGGCGCCGACGTAGCGGCCGCGGTTGGATTCTTGTGCTCAGAAGAGGCGCGCTTCATCACCGGCCAAACACTCGGCGTCAACGGCGGCGCGGTGATGTGATTATGACCCGACCAGGAAGGCCCTCCGAAGGCTCGTGGACCGAGCATTACCCCGAGCTGGGAACCGGGCCCGTCTCGTTCAGGGACTCGACATCACAGGAGTTCTACGATCTGGAGCGCGAGGCGATCTTCAAGCGGGCCTGGCTCAACGTCGCACGGGTCGAGGAGCTGCCGCGGGCCGGGAGCTATCTGACCAAAGAGATCGAAGTAGTCGGTGCTTCGGTGATCCTGGTGCGTGGCAAGGACGACCAGATCCGGGCGTTCTACAACGTGTGCCGCCACCGCGGAAACAAGTTGGTGTGGAACGACTTTCCCGGCGACGAGACCCGTGGAACATGCCGTCAGTTCACCTGCAAGTACCACGGCTGGCGCTACGACCTCACGGGTGCGCTGAAATTCATCCAGCAGGAGTCGGAGTTCTTCGACCTCGATCCGGCTTACTACGGGCTGCGGTCGTTACCGTGTGACATATGGAATGGCTTCGTTTTCATCAACTTTGATGACCAGCCGCGCCAAAGCCTTCGCGAGTTCCTCGGACCGATGCTCACCGGGCTCGACGGATATCCGTTCGACAAACTGACCGAACGCTATGACTGGGTGGCCCACAACAACAGCAACTGGAAGATCTTCGCCGACGCCTTCCAGGAGTATTACCACGTCCCGTCGCTGCACTCCCAGCAAGTGCCCGCCGAGGTGCGCGAGCCCGGCGCCGGATTCACCTGTGGCCATTTCCAACTCGACGGCCCGCACCGGCTGGTGTCCACCGCGGGCCGGCGGCGTTGGCTGCTACCTCCCGAATACATGTATCCGATAGAGCGCGCCACCCGCAGCGGGCTGGTAGGCCCCTGGCGAACCCCAGATATCGGCGACCTTCCGCCCGGACTCAACCCCGGCGGCATCGAGCCCTGGGGCATCAGCAATTTCCAGATCTTCCCCAACACCGAGATCCTGATCTACGGGGGCTGGTACCTGCTGTACCGCTACTGGCCGACCTCACACAACACCCATCGGTTCGAGGCGTACACGTACTATCACCCGGCGCGGACCGTGCGGGAACGCATCGAACATGAAGTCGCCTCGGTGGTGCTCAAAGAGTTTGCGTTGCAAGACGCCGGCATGCTCGGCGGTACCCAGGCCGCCCTCGAATACGGCATCGTCGACGACTTCCCGCTCAGCGACCAGGAGATCTTGGTGCGCCACCTGCACAAGGTCGTCGTCGACTGGGTTGAGGCCTACCGCCAAGAACACGCATCGGCGGGAGTGTGAGTATGCCAGAAGCCATGCTGCCCAGTGCATTCGCCGAACTCGAGGAATTCGCGCCGAGGTGGTGTCTGGCCACAGAAACCGAACGCTGGGACGCCCGGGTCAACGCATCAATGCTCGAGCTGCACGCGTTTTACGACGCGTTCTTTCCCCGGCTGGAAGAAGCTATCGACTATTGCGACAAGTTTCCCCTCGATAACCTGCCCGACGATGTACTGCACCTACTGCACATGATCTATTCGCTGATCCTGGTGGCTATGGCGGTCGAGATCATGCATCAGCCCGCGCCCGTCGACGCCGCCGACGCGGTGATGATCCGCACCGGCGGGCCGGTGCCCTGACCGCATCGCCCCTGTCCCGACATCAATCCTCATTCCGAAAGGCGCGACAATGAGCCTGCTTACCATTACCAAGCTCACCGACTCGGTGGGTGCCGAGGTAGCCGGCCTGCAGCCGACAGCGTTGGCAAACGATGATTCGGTCGGTGCGACCGTGCTGGATGCGTTGGAAGACAACGGTGTTCTGGTATTCCGCGACTTGCGGCTTGACCCGCAAGCCCAGGTTGCGTTCTGTCGGCGCCTGGGCGCGATCGATCACTCATCTGACGGCCACCACCCGGTGCCGGGCATTTACCCAATCACCCTGAACAAGAATAAGAACGCGTCGGCGGCCTACTTGAAAGCCACGTTCGACTGGCATATCGACGGCTGCACACCGCTCGGCGAGGAATGCCCCCAGAAGGCCACCGTGCTCTCGGCGGTCCAGGTCGCTGAATGGGGCGGCGAAACTGAATTCGCCAACTCCTACACCGCCTACGACGCCCTCACTGAACAGGAGAAGCAGCGTGTCGGCGCGCTGCGGGTCGTGCATTCACTGGAAGCATCCCAGCGCCGCGTGTATCCCGACCCCACACCCGAGCAGGTGGATCGCTGGCGAGCCCGGCGCACCCACGAGCATCCGTTGGTGTGGACTCACCGCAGCGGCCGAAAGTCGCTGGTGCTTGGCGCATCCGCCGACTACGTCGTCGGCATGGATCTCGAGGAAGGACGCGCGCTGCTCGACGAGCTGCTGGCGCGGGCCACCCAGTCCGAGAAGATCTACAGCCACTCTTGGTCGATCGGCGACACCGTCATCTGGGACAACCGCGGGGTGCTGCACCGCGCCGCTCCCTACGACCCCGACTCGCAGCGCGAGATGCTGCGCACCACTGTGCTCGGTGACGAGCCGATCGAATAGCCAACTCCCACAGTAAAGGAACAAGCCCGTGCCCAAAGCGCTGCTGTTTGTTGAAAGCCAGCCCGCGTCACCGGAACAGGCCGACGAGTACCACGCATGGCACGAGAGAACGCATCTCCCCGAAATGCTCGGCGTCGACGGTTTCGTCTCGGCGCGACGCTGGCAGACCGACGATGGTGAATCTTTTATCACCCTCTACGAGATAGACAGCGATATCGACACCGCGCGGGCGAACCTCAAGGCCGCGGTGCAGGCCGGACAGATGTCCAAACCCGTTGCGGTGCTGATGGACCCCCCGCCCGTCCAGCGTTATTTGACCTTCGTGGGCGAAGCCACCGCGTGACCCACCACACTGATCCAACGTCGACCACGCAACGCAGAGGTGATGCAATGGAGCCCACCCACCCCGATCTGGCCCGGCCGATCGCGCCGCACAGGTTGAAGATCTACGCCACCATGCTCTCGTTCGTCGGAGCGGTGTTCGTCTTCATGACCGCCGCCGTCGGCACCGGCCTCGTCGCGCCGACCAGGACGGTCGACATTGTCGCCAACCTCATCTTCGGCATACCCGTCATGGTCCTGCCGCTCGTGCTGCTGTGGAAAGCGCCGGGCGAGAACCGATCCCGGCTGGCGCTGGCCGCTGAGTTGGTGATGGTCTACATCCCGCTGACCGCGGGGAGCCAACTGACCTACGAGTTGCCGTTTCTCATCGGCCACCCGTTCAACCTCTGGCTACCCACAACCGATCCCGGCTGGCGATGGCTCTGGTGGCAGTACGGGCTGGCCGACACCCGCTACCGCAGCGACGACGCGTTCATCTTCGGCCTCGAGTTCGGCGCCGTTCTCGTCGGAGGTCTGCTGTTTTGGGCTTGGCTACGGATGCTGCGTCAGGATCTTCCCGATGAGAAACGTATCCGCTGTTTGTGGCTGTCGTTCTTTGGTGTCGCGGTCCTCATCACCGGCACCACCGCCTACTACATCGCCGAGATCCGAGCCGGCTTCAACGACATCGAGCAGGGTGCATTTGGCCTGTGGTTCAAGTTCATTGGCGAAAATGTGCCCTACCTGATCCTGCCCTATTTCGTGCTCTACGCGATCTACTACCTCGTTGACCATCTGACGCGCCAGGCAGGAACTCAGGCTTTCGCCGGCGCTACGGCCGAACCCGTTTCGCACCAACGAAATGCACCGGTATAGGCCGCCGAATCTGAACTACGCCTAGAAGGCGCCGACCTTCTCGACGCCGACCAGACTCTCAGGGCGTTTGCAAACTTAAGCTGTGATGGCTCTCAGCAGCGGGAAGCGGCCTAATATTGGTTTCGCGTATGCGGGTTACCAAGGCAATCTGGTATGGCCACGCCGACCTGTGAGACCGGTGCCGCCCCGCCGACCCATCAGGCTGCCGCGCCGACCCATCAGGCCAGTGCGCCGGCCCATCAGGCCAGTGCGCCGGCCCATCACGGATTCGTAGACCGCGATGAGCGCGACGGCCGCAACGACTCCGATGAAGAACGGTATCCAAGCGATTCCACCGTTGGCATTGTGGTACCCGAACTGGTTCGCCACTACTGAGCCGATGAAGCCGCCCAGGGCCCCGATCAAAACGGTCACAACAACGCTGATGTCTTGTTTACCCGGCATGACCAGGCGCGCCACCAAACCGATGACCGCGCCCACAATGAGGGCGAGGATTATTGATTCGATCATTACAGCTCCTCTACTTACCGCGCCCGGAGTGGACGCCATCCCGGACTGTGGGTTCCCCGAACCGGTGGGCTTGTAACACACATGTTTAGCAAGTCGGCTCTGGGCGCCTCGGTGGTCGGTTGGCATGCTCGCGCATTGCGCAATGTCTGCGATTGGCGGCCAGAGCTGAACCGCATCGGCGGCCTAGAAGACGTCGACCTTCTCGACGCTGACGAACATGCCGTGGCCGGTTTGCTCGTTGGTGAACCGGGTGCCGCTCTCGCTGGCCGCGATCGTCCAGCCCGCTGCGTCGTAAGTCTGGTAGTCGATGGTCACCGTGGGGATGTCGCCGAGATTGCCCAGCACCCATTGCACGTCGCCGCTCGCGGTGATGTTGACGCCGTTGGCACGTTCGCCGTCCTGCATCGGCGAGTTGGTGAACTGCGCCTCGCAGCCGACGCTGTCGCTGTCGATCTGGCAGCGGGTCTGACCGGATTTGGTCTCGATGAACACGTGGCCGGTCTGGTCGGGAGGCAGCGGTATCGCGCCGGCGGGCGGGTTGGCGCTCGGCGGGGCGGACCGCGACGGGGCCGGCGAGGGTATCGACGGCTTGGCCTTCGGGTACGACGGCTCGGTCGGTCCAGCGCCCGACGAGGCCACCGGCTTTCCGTGGATGAGCGAGCTGCATCCGCTGATCAGGGCAGCGGTCAGCAGCAGGCCAGCCAGCAGCTGACCGGCTGTCCTGGTGGTGTTGACCCCATGCGGAAACATCGCAAATCAAGCGTACGCAAGAGGTGACGAAAGCGACGGCAGTGACGCGCCGTTACCCGGCCATTGCCGCATAGCCGTCGGACAGTCCACGAAGCTGGGCGGCGCCGTCACCGCTGAACGACGCACCGTGCATCAGCGCCAGCGTCCTCGGCGCTAGCTGCGCCAACTGCTCCAAGGTAGGCGCGAGGTTAGTGGACAGGCCGGTGGCATGAAATAACCCTTCGGCCTCTAAAGCCGGTGCCACACAATCGGATTCGGTCAGTGCGGGGCATCGACCGGTGTGAGTGAGCAAGTCGCCGGCCATAAGCGTAGAGGTTGTTTCGTCGAACCAGAGCCCGCTCTCCCAGTTGTGCGGCACGTGCGGGGTGGCGATGAACCGTAATCGGTGCCCTCCGACATCGTGTGCTTCACCCGAGTCGATAGCTGCCGTGACCGGCGGTCGGTCGCACAGATCGTTCAGCGAAAGCATGCAGGCCAATGGGCTGTGAATGACCTCGGCGTGTGGTGCCGCCGACAGCAGCATGTTCATTGCCCCGCACTCGTCGGCCTCGACGTGGGCGAAGGAGATCCAGCGCAGTTCTTCCAACCGGATCACCTTTGCAATGGCCGCCGAGACCAGCGGGAAAAGCTGCCGCATTCCGCAGTGGAACAGAAACGGCTGGTCGCCGGTCAGCAGGAACTGGTTGAACGTGAAGCCGTGTTCGCTGATGTCTGGGACCCAGGTCGAGAGCCGGAAGACCTTGTCTGCGATCTCATCGACGCTCGTCTGCATGCTCGTGTCCATTCGCACATCGTGCTCCTTGGACTCGACTTTGGGGCTGAGTTCAGCCTCCGCGCAGGGCGACCAGCTGCCGCATGTCGGCCAGGCCTTGCTCCTGGGCGTTATTGAGGCTCGGCGGCAGGGGCGCTCGCACTTCGGCCATCACCTGGTGATCGATCAGCGCCTGCAGCGCCGCTTCCTTTGCGCTACGACCGGCCTGATTGTCAATCTCCTGGCGGCCCGACGGGGTCGAGTAGTCATAGAGTTCGCGGTCGATCGGCCGCGTCGTGTCGACGTCCATGCCGCCGGGCTTCCAATACGAGTACATCGCCAGCTTCGCCTCGGGAGTCCGGACGGCAACGATGTGGGTGGGTGCCGATGTAGGGATGTTGGTGGGTATTTCCTTGATGCCGAACACTGCTCGCATAGCCGGCGACTTCAACAGCGTGGCCATCTCTTCGACCGACATGTCGTCGGTCACGTGCGCGACCCATGGCCGGCCCGGCGCCGACGCGTCGCCGGCGATCGCGGCAAGGTCCGCGCGCCCGGCCAGGTAGGAGTACCGGGGGTCGGAACGCCAACCGTTTCCGCCGTTTCCGATCGTCAACAGCAGCGGCGCCAGGTCGACGCTGGAGGTGAGCTGAGTCCGGCTGTCGCCCGCCTTCGGCGTGAGATGCCCGTGCGGATCGCGAATGTAGAGCGGCACCCTGATCGACTCTTCGTAGGCCGCTGCGCCCTTGCCGCGCAGACCATGCGAGCCGCCGTACTCGCCGTGGTCGGAAGTGAAGACCACCACGGTGTTCCGGTCGATCTCCGGACGTGACGCCAATTTGTCGAGCACACGCCCGATTTGGGCGTCGACCTGTTGTTGCAACCACAGATACATGTCCAGGCAGCGCGCCCATCCGGTTGACCTGTCGGGACCCGAATAGGACAGGGCGCCGGTCAGCAGCGGCGACATGAAGTTGGCGTAGTCGATCTGAAGTTTCGGCTTTCCTCGTCGATGTAGATCGTCGGGCGTCTCGAAGTTGGCTGCCGCGTCGGAGAACCAGTGCGGAACATTTTCTGGCAGAGGGTTTTTCGGCCACCAGCAGATGTCGTGCGGATTTACCAGTGAGACTGTCGTGCACCAGGGCCCGCTGCCGGCCTGGCCGTCGAACCATCCGTTGAATTGGTTGACGATATTGGGATCCTCGTCGAGCCCCTGGTGCGGCGCGCCGTTGGGCGACGGGAATGTACCACCGGAAAAGCCATGCGCTTCAAGGCCTTCCGGGCTGACATCGCCCGAATGTCCAAGATGCCACTTACCCCACCACCAGGTTTTGTATCCCTGCTCGCGCAGAAGCGTGCCCCACGTCGGAAACTGTGGCGCCAGGCTGGATTCGCTGGGTCCCGCTCCGGTGAACAGGCACCCGGTCTGGTGGGAGTACAGCCCGGTGGTCATCACGCCGCGTGACGGCGTGCACATGTTCGAGGCGGTGTAATGCGACTGCAGCGATGCGCTGCTCTTCTCCAGTCGAGCGATGTTGGGCAGCAACGCATTCAGCTTCGCGGGTTCCGGGAACCACTGTGGTGCCCGCATCTGGTCGACGACGATCACCAGGATGTTGGGTTTGTTACCACCGGCCATCGACGATCCGCTGCGCCCAGGTTTGCGCAGCAACTCGTATCCACCGAACCCGAGCGCGGCTGCGCTCGTCGTCGCCGCAGCACCTGTCAGGACCGTCCGCCGAGTGATCGAAGCCATATCTCAATCTATAGCCGATCGCGGCTGCTACATCTGTGCCCAGACGATCTTGGTCTGCAGGTAGCCCTCGATACCGGCCTTGCCCGATTCATGCCCCCAGCCGGACTGTTTGTAGCCACCGAACGGCATCGAGTGGTCGTATGGGAAAGCGCAGTTGAGCCCGACGGTTCCGGCCTTGAGCCGCTTGGCCAGTCGGTGGGAGCGGCCGAGGTCTTTGGTCCACACGGTGGCCGCCAGCCCGTAGGTGCTGTTGTTGGCCAGCGCGACGGCTTCGTCCTCGTCGTCGAAGGGCAGGATCGTGACGACCGGGCCGAAGATTTCCTCCTGGAACAGTCGGCTCGAATCCGGGTCGACGTTGGTGACGACGGTCGGGTGCACGAAATAGCCCTTGCGGTCGAGTCGATGCCCTCCGGTGACGATTTCGGCGCCGTCCGACTTGCCCTGGTCGAGGTAACCGAGCACGCGGGTGAGCTGCTTCTGGCTGATCAGCGGACCGCTCATGGTGCCCTCTTCTTTGGGCCCACCCATCTTCATGGCGTTCGCCACCATCGCCATGCCCTCGACAACCTGGTCGTAGACTCCGCGCTGCACCAGAATGCGGGAGCCGCACACACAAGCCTGCCCGGAGTGAACGAACGTGCCGAACGCCGACATCGGGATCGCCTTCTTCAGCTTCGCGTCGTCGAAGATCAGCACCGGCGACTTGCCGCCGAGTTCGAGGGTGACCTTGTTGAGGTTGCTGTCGGCCGAGGCGTGCACGATGGCCCGGCCGACCTCGGTCGAACCGGTGAACGCGACCTTTTCCACGTCGGGGTGCGCGGTGATCGCCGCGCCGACGGTGTGCCCGTAACCGTTCACCAGATTCGCCACCCCGTCCGGAATCCCGGCCTCGGCCAGCAGGCGCATAAGGACATGTGCTGAAAGTGGGGTTTCCTCAGCAGGTTTGACCACGCTGTTGCAGCCCGCCGCCAGCGACGGCGCGAGCTTGGCGCAGAAATTGAACACCGGGCCGTTCCACGGGAAGATGAGCCCGACCACCCCGTAGGGCTCGCGCAGCGTGTAGGTGTGCATGTGCGAGTCGACGCCCGTCAAGCCGCCGGTGTTCACGTCGCGGGCGATGCCGTCGATCTTGGTGCACCAGCCGGCGTAGTAACGGAACCACTCGGCGCCGATCTTCACCTGCATCTCCGCTTGAGCGGGATACATTCCGCCGTTGAGCATTTCGAGCTCGGCAAGAAGCTCGGCGTTCTCGTCGATCAACTCGGCGGCGCGCCACAGGATCTTGGCGCGCTCATAGTCGGGCTTCTGTGACCAGATCCCGGACTCGGCGCTGGCTTTCGCGCGCGCCACGGCCTCGTTGACCGCATCGTTGCCGCAGTCGGTGAACTCGGCAATCTGCTCTTCGGTGGAAGGGTCGAAGACCGGGATGACGTCACCGGATCCGGGCCGATCGCGGATCTCGTCGAGTACCGCCTGCACCGTTGTCATCGGTCATCCCTTCCCGCGTCGCTGCGAGGTCGTGGTACGGCCGATCTATAAAAATAGAGTGCCGCTCGACGCGTACGTTATGCGCCTCACCACTCCGATGTCCAGGCTTTTCACCAGAAGCTAATTGCCTGTGGCTCTTAGTTACTGGCGGTCAGCGCCTGTGCGGCCGGGCCGAACATCGTTTGCTTGATCGCGCCCAGCGTGCCCTGGTCCTTGCCGTCGAGCGGGCGCAGCAGGTCGACGGCCCCGGATGTCACCGCGCCCTCGCCCGCGACGGAATCGACAATGCCCAGGTTCACCGCGTCATCGCCGCCGAAGCGGCGTCCGGTGGTCATCGACGCGACCGCTGCCTGCGGCGTGAGTTTGGCCTGGATCAGCGCCGCCATTCCGGGTGTGAACGGGATGCGGATGTCCACTTCGGGGAAGCAGAAGTAGCCCCGGTCGGCGCGCATCACCCGGAAATCGTGGGCCAGCGCCAGCATCGCGCCCGCGCCGAACGCGTGACCGACAACGGCCGCCGCAGTCGGGACCGGCAGGGTGAGGAAGCGGGCCAGCATGCCCTGCACGCGGCCGACGTACCAGGTCGTCTGATCGCCGTGCGCGGTCAGCCAATCCAGGTCGAGGCCGTTGGAGTAGAACTTGGCGCCGCCGGTGGTCACCAGACCCTGGGCGCCCGAACCGACCAGCTCGTCAAGGCGTGCATCGACCTCGTCGAGAAACTCAGGCGAGAAACGGTTTTCGTCGTCACCAAGGTCGAGGACGGCGATCTTCTCTTCGTAGGTCAAGCTGATTCCCACGATTACTTTCCTTTCTTTACCGGTGGTGGTCCGACGTCGAGAACCGCACGCACCGATGCCCGCAGATGCTCGCGGGCCATCGGGTTGGTCAGACGGTCACGGCGCAACATGATTGCGGTGGGCAGGTCGACGATGCACGTGGTGATCGTGTCGACGGCCTGCGCGTCCTTGCGGTCCCAAAGATTGACCGCGAGCCGGATCATCAAGCCGACCAGCAGTCGGTGCAGATCCCGTAGCTCTGCGGCGAGGTCGCCGGGCAGATCCGAATCCAGCAGTTCCTCACGGGACACCGCCCACAGCACGTGTGAGGAGTCCGGATGCTGCTCGGCGAAGGCCACCGGCGCGTCAGCGGCGGCCACCACGGCCGCAACGGGCGCGCCCGGCTCGGTCGTTGATAAGGCCTGATCGACCAGGGCGTTTTGCACCGTTAGGAATCGCCGCCCGGCCCGTAACCAGGCGCGGCCCATCAGGCCCGACCGCGAGCCGAACGTGTGGTAGAGCGCGCCGTTGGACAGGCCGACGGTCGCGCTGATCGCACGAATGGTGACCGCGGCGGGCCCGGATGTCACCGCTAACGTCTCGACGGCGTCCAGCACCCGGTCCGGCTCGTAGACGCGAGGGCGGGGCATCCAGAAACAATAACAGAGCGGTTGCTCTGTTAATCGGGCGCTAGATCCGGCACATCGCTGGTGTGGTCGGCAACTGCGGCGGCCGCTGCCGTAACGCGATTACGAACCAGAAACCAGCCGCCGATCAAGCCGGGTACGGCGGCCGCCAGCGCCGCGAT
>NZ_JBAPMI010000210.1:0-4094 GCF_049278535.1 Mycobacterium sp.
GATATCGCGTTCCTGCACCTGATTCAGGAGATCGACGCGACCGAGGTGCGGATGGGCATGCGGGTCGAAGCCGTCTGGAAGCCCCGCGAGGAGTGGGGCCTGGGTATCGACAACATCGAATACTTCAAGCCGACCGGCGAACCCGACGCCGACTACGACACCTACAAACACCACCTGTAAAGGGAACAACGTGACTTTTCGCGACGTAGCTGTCGTCGGATTCGCCCATGCGCCGCATGTGCGCCGCACCGACGGCACCACCAACGGCGTCGAAATGCTGATGCCCTGCTTCCACTCGCTGTACGAAGAGCTCGGCCTCAAGCAGACCGACATCGGCTTCTGGTGCTCCGGCTCCTCGGATTATCTTGCCGGCCGGGCATTCTCGTTCATCTCTGCGATCGACTCGATCGGCGCGGTGCCGCCGATCAACGAGTCGCACGTCGAGATGGACGCTGCGTGGGCACTGTATGAGGCTTACATCAAGCTGCTGACCGGTCAGGTCGACACCGCGCTGGTTTACGGATTCGGCAAGTCCTCTGCCGGCACGCTGCGCCGGGTGCTTGCGCTGCAAACCGACCCGTACACCGTCGCGCCGCTGTGGCCGGACGCGGTGTCGATGGCCGGGCTGCAAGCCCGCTTCGGCCTGGACGCCGGCAAGTGGACCGCCGAGCAGATGGCGCAGGTGGCATTGGATTCGTTCGCCGCCGCCGAGCGCACCGACTCGGAGAAGCCGGCGAAAAGCATCGACGAGTTGCTCGCGCGACCGTACTTCGCCGATCCTCTTCGGCGACACGACATTGCGCCGATCACCGACGGCGCGTCGGCGATCGTGCTGGCCGCCGGCGACCGGGCCCGCGAGCTCCGCGAGAACCCCGCGTGGATCACGGGCATCGAGCACCGCATCGAGACCCCGGTCCTGGGTGCCCGCGACCTGACCACCTCGCCGTCGACGGCGGCCTCGGCCAAGGCCGCGACGGGCGGGGACCCCGGCTCGATCGAGGTCGCCGAGATCTACGCGCCGTTCAGCCATCAGCAACTCCTGCTGACCGAGGCCATCGGCCTGCCGTCGTCGACGAAGATCAACCCGTCGGGCGGCGCACTGGCCGCCAACCCGATGTTCTCCGCCGGGTTGGAACGCATCGGCTTTGCGGCACAACACATTTTCTCTGGATCCGCAGGGCGGGTGCTCGCGCACGCAACCAGCGGCCCGGTGTTGCAACAAAACCTCGTCGCCGTGCTGGAAGGGAAATAAATCATGCGCGTCATGACGATCCAGAGCGAAGCGATGAGGAGGAGTGGCGCTCGTGGCTAAACAGCTCGCAGCGGTGCTCGGCACCGGCCAGACGAAATACGTCGCCAAGCGCCAGGACGTCTCGATGAACGGCCTGGTTCGCGAGGCCATCGACAAGGCATTGGCCGACTCCGGGTCGACGATGGATGACATCGACGCCGTGGTGGTCGGCAAGGCGCCAGACTTCTTCGAGGGCGTCATGATGCCGGAGCTCTTCATGGCCGACGCGGTCGGTGCGACCGGTAAGCCGCTGATCCGGGTGCACACCGCGGGTTCCGTCGGCGGGTCGACCGGTGTGGTGGCGGCCAGCCTGGTGGAGTCGGGCAAGTATCGCCGCGTGCTGGCGATGGCCTGGGAGAAGCAGTCCGAGTCGAATGCCATGTGGGCGTTGAGCATTCCGGTGCCGTTCACCAAGCCGGTTGGCGCCGGCGCAGGCGGCTACTTCGCTCCGCACGTGCGCTCCTACATCCGCCGATCGGGCGCGCCTACGCACATCGGTGCGATGGTCGCGGTCAAGGACCGGCTCAATGGCGCCAAGAACCCGCTCGCGCATCTGCATCAGCCGGACATCACGCTCGACAAGGTGATGTCGTCTCAGATGCTCTGGGATCCAATCCGATTCGACGAGACATGCCCGTCATCCGATGGCGCATGTGCGGTGGTGATCGGCAACGAGGAAGTCGGCGACAAGCGAGTCGCCGAGGGCCATCCGGTGGCATGGATTCACGCCACCGCGTTGCGCACCGAGCCGCTGGCATACTCCGGGCGCGACCAGGTCAATCCGCAGGCCGGACGCGACGCCGCCAAGGCGCTGTGGAAAGCGGCAGGCATCACCAACCCGATCGACGAGATCGACTGCGCCGAGGTGTATGTGCCGTTCTCCTGGTTCGAGCCGATGTGGCTGGAGAACCTCGGGTTTGCGGCCGAGGGCGAGGGCTGGAAGCTCACCGAAGCGGGCGAAACCAAGATCGGCGGCCGAATCCCGCTCAACATGTCCGGCGGTGTGCTGTCGTCCAACCCGATCGGGGCCTCCGGTCTGATCCGGTTCACCGAGGCGGCCATCCAGGTGATGGGCAAGGCGGGCGATCACCAGGTTCAGGGCGCCCGCAAGGCACTCGGCCACGCCTACGGCGGTGGCTCGCAGTATTACTCGATGTGGGTCGTCGGCTCGAGCAAACCGGAGGCCAAGCCGTGAAGTACACGTGCAGCATCGCAATGGGGCCGATCGACCAGCTCGTCGAGATCGCGAAAACGGCCGAAGAGGTGGGATTCGACGCGATCGCGCTGCCGGACTCGCTGTTCTACATGGAGACGGCCGCCGAGGATTACCCCTACACGCCCGACGGCTCGCGGATGTGGAACCAGGACACGCCGTGGGTCGACCCATTGATTGCCGCCGGTGCGATGGGCGCGGTCACCTCGGAACTGTTCTTCTACACCAACGTGATGAAACTCGGCTCCCGTAACCCGCTGCTGTTGGCGCGGCAGGTCGGCTCGGTGGCCAACATCACCAACAACAGGTTCGGCTTCGGCGTCGGCATCGGCTGGGCGCCGGAGGAATTCGAATGGTGTGGGGTGCCCTACGCCAAGCGCGGCAAGCGGGTCGACGAGATGATCGAGGTGATCAAGCTCGTGCTTCACGGCGGAATGGTCGAATTCCACGGCGACTTCTACGACTTCGACAAGTTGCAGATGAGCCCAGCGCCGAGCAAGCCCGTGCCGTTCTACGTCGGCGGTCACACCGATGTCGCACTCAAGCGTGCCGCCCGGGTCAGTGACGGGTGGACCAGCGCAATGATGACCTGCGAGCAGCTCAGTGAGACCATCGGCAAGATCAAGGCGCTGCTCGCCGAATACGACCGTGCAGACGTGCCTTTCGAGTACCAGGCGGTCTGCATCGACAAGTTCGGCGTGGACGGTCACAAGGAGCTGGCCGAGGTCGGTGTGACCGACAACATCGTCATCCCGTGGATGTTCGACGGATTGGGCTTCGATGCGCCGATCGAGCAGAAGAAAGACTCAATCAAGCGTTTCGCAGACACCTACATTCACTCAGGATGGCAAGACTGATGGCCGACTCACCCGCACACCTGGCCGGCAAGCGCTCCCGCGATGCGGTGGGAGCCAGGGACAAAGAGGCATGGCTGGCCGTCTTCGCCGACGACGCGATCGTCGAAGACCCGATCGGTCCGTCGCATTTCGATCCCGAGGGCAAAGGGCATCGCGGTCGCGACGCCATCTCGGCTTTCTGGGACAAGGCGATTGCTCCCACCGACAAGATCCAGTTCGTTTTCCGCGACACGTATCAGTGTGGAAATGAAGAAGCCAACGTCGGCCACATCCTGATCACCGCGGCGGGACATCAGGTCACCGCCGAAGGGGTGTTCACCTACAAAGCCGACAACGACGGCAAGCTGCTCGCGCTGCGCGCGTACTGGGAAGTCGACAAGGCCACCGCGAGCGCACGCAAGATCTGAACCCGGCACACCTGCGCCCCGTAATTACAGTGGAGCGACCTGCACATCGGCCCGGGGAGTCGCAGGATGGACAGCGTGGGCGAGCACGTTGGTAGGGACGATCCCGTGCGCGTGCGCAGTGCTGTCGACGCGCCGTCGCGCCGGCTCTGGCTGGCCAAATGGTGCGTGCTGGCGGTGCCGCACTATCCCATTCTGATCGGCTTGTATCTGCTGTATCCACTGGTGACGATCGCCGCCGGCATCGCCATCGCGTTCACCGGGCGGTATCCCCGCCCGCTCTTCGACTTCAATGTCGGCGTCCTTCGCTGGTCGTGGCGACTGATGAA
>NZ_JBAPMI010000211.1:0-71344 GCF_049278535.1 Mycobacterium sp.
GGCGTGCGTGCCAATAAACCGCCAGGCGACCAGCACCGCAGGGCGGGCCACGTCGGCGAACAGGCCCTCCAGGAAGAATTTGTGGTCAGGGAACGACACATCAATCATTACTACAAAGTCTCGGATCGCGTCGCGTCCGTGAACCGTGTCTCCGAGCGCCGGTTCGTCGTACACCAAATCCTCTGAGCACAACGCGGCGACAGCGTTGCCGTCATGGTTGTTCCAGGCCTTCGCCCAGCGTCGACAAACATCTCTGACGGCAGCAGGTTCGGCAATCGCGGTACTAGATATCGGCGGCATGCGTTCTAACTTACTAGTTTGTAAGGACCGGCGCAAGTCTCGGTCACCCCCGGTACTAATACGTTCCATCACCCGGAGAAGCTTCTCCACGATGATGACGACGATGCGCGCTAATCAGCGCAACGAGTACCGGACCGGCAGGTGCTTGAGCCCGCCGACGAACGTCGTCGCCACCGTTTCTGGATTACCAGTCATTTCAATTGATTTCAGCCTCGGTAGCAATTCGGAGAAGAAGCTGTTGACCTCCATGCGGGCCAGCGCCGCCCCCAGGCAGAAGTGCACACCGTAACCGAAAGCCAGGTGTTTGTTGGGATCGCGGCCGACATCGAAGCGGAACGGATCGGCGAAAACCTCTTCATCCCGGTTGGCCGACACGTAGGACAGCAGCAGCGACTCGCCGGCGGCGATCGGCACTCCGCGCACCGTGGTGTCTTCGGCCGCGGTGCGCATGAATTCCTTGACCGGCGTGACCCACCGGATCATCTCCTCGGTGGCCAGCGGCATCAGATCGAGATCATCGCGCAGCCGGTGCAATTGGTCAGGATTCTCGATCAGCGCCTGCAGTCCACCGGAGATGGTCGCGCTGGTGGTGTCATGGCCGGCAGTGGCGACGATGAGGTAGTAGGACACGGTCTCGATGTCCGACAGCGGCTCACCCTCGATGCGGGCGTTGGCGATTGCCGACGCCAGATCCTCGGTCGGGTGTTCCCGACGCGCAGCGGTCACGCCATTGAAGTACTGGAACATGTCGAACAACGCGGGAATCTGATCCTCGTTGCTGCTGCCGCGCTTGAATTCGCTGTCGTCGCTTCCGAACAGCTCCTGGGTGAGCTTGAGCATTCGCGGGAAGTCGGACTCGGGTATTCCCAGCAACGACATGATCACGTAGAGCGGGTAATTCACCGCCACTTCTTGAACGAAATCGCACTCGGGGCCCACCGCCAGCATCTTGTCGACGTAGTTCTTGGCCAACTCGTCGACCCGAACCTTCAGTGCCCGCATCGCTTTGGGCCGGAACCAATCCGCACCGATCGCCCGCACGACGCGGTGTTGTGGATCGTCCAGATGGATCAGTGTGCGCACACCCGCGGCCGCTTGCAGCTCGTCGCCTTCTGTCGTCGTCAGGACCGGACGCGGCCAGTTGGTGAACAGGGTGTTATTGCGCTCGATGTCCAGGACGTCGGCGTGCTTGGCGATGGCCCAGAACGGCCGGTAGTTAGCCACCTCGACCAGGGAGACCGGAGCGTTGGCCCGCAGATGCGACAGTGCCGCATGCAACTTCGTCTCGTCGGTGTAGGCCTGCGGGTCGGCAAGGACCTTGGCGCCGTCATCCATTGTCGGTGTGCTCATGAGCGGCTCCTCATCGACGCAACTCGTCCAACACCGCGGTGACGGCGTCGGTTGAAAGGGTTCGGGGAAACGACGGCATCACCCGGTCGATCACGCCGTCGCAGCGGTCTTTGAGCGCGGCGGCGAGTTTGTCCGTCGTCGCCACAACCGCGAAGGCGTTGAGGATGTCGTCGTCGATCAGCGTTGCCATCGCGTCCCACTCCCCCTGCAGCGACAGCCGATGCAGTTCGGTCGCCACGTCGCCCCAGCCGTGCAGTTCGAGGACTTTGCGGTACGCCGGCGTCGACCCGTAAAACGCGATCTGCTTGCGGACACCGGCTGCGCCGGCACTGATTTCGGCGTCGTCCTCGCCGGTCACCACGAACACGGGGCACGCGACCTGGAACGCGCCGCTGTCGCGACCGGCGCGGTCAAGCCCGCGCCGCACCGCAGGGATGGTGACCTCGTGCAAATACCGCCGTGTCGTGAAGGCATGTGCCAGAAGGCCGTCGGCGACTTCGCCGCACATGTCGGTCATCGCTTCCCCGACGGCGGCGATGAAGATCTTGGGCGCGGCGAAAGGTTGCGGCTCGGGGGTGAACATCGGCGTCATCAGCTTGTGGGTGTAGAACTCACCCTCAAACCGCAGCCGGGTTTCGTCCTTCCACGCCGACCAGATCGCCTGTAGCGCAAGCACGAACTCACGCATCCGGGCCACCGGATGGCTCCAGGGCATGCTGAACCGCTTCTCGATGTGCGGCTTGACCTGGGTGCCCAGGCCCAGAATGAAGCGGCCCTGCGAATAGGTCTGAAGATCCCAGCCGACGTTGGCAACCGTCATCGGGTTGCGCGCGAATGCCACCGCGATGCTGGTGCCCAGCTCGAGTCGCGATGTGTGTTCAGCGGCCAGTAGCAGCGGCAGAAACGGATCGTGGTTGATCTCGCCGGTCCAGCATGCGTCGTAGCCCTGTTGCTCGAGTTCACCCGCCAGTTCGGGCACCCGAGCAAGGTCGGTGAAGACGCCACCGTCGACCTTGAGGGCGCACGCTTGCGTGGAGCTCTCAAGCGTCATACTCGTGAAGCTACAGTAAGCAATTCGGTAGGGTCAATGTCGGCCGCCATCCCGTTGGCAAAAGCCCTGCGGCACAGCCGCTTCGTCACGACTTTCGCGTCGCGAGCCGGGCGTTGTCCCACGTCAGGATCCGGTCGTTGGGCACAAAGCGCAGAAACGCCTGCTCGGCGTAGTAGGCCTGAGCGGCCGCGGGCAGCGCACCGGCGGGCGGACGAAAGGCGGCGTATTTCGTATCGACCGCGGCCTCGATCCGGGCCTTCGCCGCGGCGTCGGTGACGATCTCGATTCGTCCGGTGAAATGGACCCCGCGTAGCTGGAGGTACTGCTCTCCTGTCTCGACCAGGAACGAGGCCCGGGGATCACGGCGAACGCGGCTGATTTTCTTGGTGCCGGCCGGGGTCATCATCGTGATCGCACGGCCCTCGACCGCGAACCACACGGGAAGCGCAATCGGCATGCCATCGCGACGAAGAGTAGTCAGAACTCCGGTATGCGCCGATTCCACGGCTTCCCACGCCTCGTCCGCCGTCAGCCGGATCCCCATCGCTACGCCCCCTCACCATGTCGTCGCACGGCCGCTGGCCGTGCCCCTCTCGCAGACGCTACAGTAAGCACTTCAGTAGGTGGCGGCCGACGAGTGAGGACGTGCCAATGACGAAGCCCCCCGACTGGCAGGAGACGCTCGACGACCTCGACGATCGCCGCCAGCGCACTTTGGCGATGGGCGGACCGGAGCGGCTGGCCAAGCACCATGACAAGGGCAAGCTCGACGCGCGGGCGCGCATCGAGCACCTACTCGATCCGGGCACGTTTCGTGAAATCGGCACGTTGGTCGGCGGTGAGACCGCTGCGGATGGCATCGTCGTCGGCTCCGGCTTGATCAATGGCTCACCGGTGATGCTCGGCGCCGAAGACTTCACCACGCTGGCCGGCAGCATTGGGCCGGGCGGAAACTCCAAGCGCTACCGCATTGCCGAGCTGGCGCTACGGGACAAGGTTCCGTTGGTGATGCTGCTCGAAGGCGCGGGATTCCGGCCAGGTGGCGGGCACTACGGGCGCTCCCCGACTGACCTTCTCGCACAGGCGCAATGCTCGGGCCGCGTGCCGACCGTCGCCGCGGTGCTGGGCCCGTCGGCCGGGCACGGCGCATTGGTGGCGCCGGTGTGCGACTTCCGCATCATGAGCGAACACGGCGCCATCTTCACCGCGGGGCCACCCGTCGTCAAAGAGTCCACCGGAGAAGACATCTCGAAAGAGGACCTCGGTGGACCCGGCGTGGCGTTGCCCAGCGGTGTGATCCATAACGTGGCCGTGGACGACGAGAGCGTGCTCGACGACGTCCGTCGGTATCTGTCGTACTTCCCTTCCAGCGCATGGTCGTATCCGTCGGCGCTGTCCGACGATGAGACGACGCAGCCGCGGCCGACACCGGATTTGATCGAGATCGTCTCGCGCGACAACCGCCGCGTCTATGACATGCGCTCGGTGCTCGACGTGATCTTCGACCGGCCGGACTGGTTCGAGGTCCAGCCGCGATTCGGCAGGGCAATCATTTGCGCGCTGGCCCATCTCGGCGGCCATCCGGTTGCGGTGGTGGCCAACCAGCCCCAGGTGCTCGCCGGCTCCATCGACGCCGACGCCGCGGACAAGGCGGCACATTTCATCATGGTCGCCGACTCGTTCCATCTGCCGATCGTGTTTCTTGCCGATAACCCGGGCATGTTGCCCGGCAGCCGGTCTGAGCGCAGCGGCGTGTTGCGCGCCGGGGCACGCATGTTCGCCGCGCAGACTGCGGCCAGCACAGTGAAGCTGCATGTCACGCTGCGCAAGGCATACGGATTCGGCTCAATGGTCATGTCGCTGTTGAGTTTTGACGGCCAGGGTGCGACTTTCGCCTATCCGGGCGCGACGATGGGCGCGATGAGCGCGGCAGCGTTGAGCAAGGCGTCGCACGCCGGCGAGGATCTCACCGCCAAACTGCGCGACGCCGAGTTGCAGGCGTCCTACCGTTCCGCGGAGCACATGGGTTTCGACGAACTGATCGATCCCCGTGAGACGCGCGACGCACTCATGACATCGCTAAGGCGGGGCCTGTCGAGTCGGCAGGCCGCTGCCGAACCGGTGAGCCGGACCGTCATCATGCCCTGAGGGTCAGCAGATGTAATTCTCGCCGCTCGCCCGCACCGTCACGTCGCTGATGTTGATTCCCCACGGCTGGTCGATGACATGTACCACGGCGTTGGCCAGGTCATCGGGAGTGATCAGCCAGTACTCCACGGAGTCCACGTCCATCTGTTCGGGTCGCAGCGCTCCAGTCTGCAGGTTGCCGGCATTTTCGAAGAACTGGGCGCCCCTCTGCCCCACGATGCCGATGGCCGCCGCCTCGTTGACGACCCCGGCGGCGAGATTGGTGCCAAGAACACCGGTCGGCTTGACCGTGGTCACCTTGATCCTGCCTTGGGCCTCCACCCGCAAAGAATCCGAAAGCACAGTGACGGCGGCCTTGGTCGCGCTGTAGACGCCGGAACCTTCGGTCCCGGCATTGCCGTAGATGGACGAGATGTTGACGACCTGACCCCGGCCCTGCTTGATCATCGTGTCGTAGACGGCTGAGATGCCGTTCACCACGCCCTTGATGTTGATGTCAATCGCCTTGTGCCACTTCTCCCATGCGCGTTGGTGATCGGCGAAGAACGCCAGCGGCATGACACCCGCGTTGTTCACGATCACGTCGATGCGACCGTAGGTGTCGACCGCATGCCGACCCGCCGCCTGCACCTGAGCCATGTCGGTGACGTCCGCGACATGGGTGGTTCCTTGGTGACCGGCGGCCCGGATGCCTTCGAATACCTCGTTGAGGGCTTCGACGCTGACGTCTACGCCGACCACCTTGGCGCCACCGGCGGCACACTTCTCCGAAATCAACTTGCCGAAGCCGCTGGCGGCGCCCGTCACGATGATGACTTTGTCCTGCAGATATTTCGACATGACTTTCCTATCTGGTCGCGCGGTAAGCCGTTACGATCGGTTCGAGCTCGTCGGGCGTAGCACCATGCATGATCAGCGCGTCGGCCCCATAGTCGAATTCTTTACAGATCCGGTCCACGCACTGTGCAGCCGACCCGGTCGCCGACGGCTCCAGCCACTCGTCGGGAATCAGCGTCGCGATGTGTTCGATCTGGTCGGGTGTGGCTTTGTGGTCGATCCCGCCGGCGATCGACGTCACCACCGGGTCGGCCCGAAACCGTTGCAGCACAGCGGGCTCCCAATCGTTGGTTTGCACCATCAGGTCACCGTACCCCTGAAGATAGGTGGCAAGACGCGCGACGGTTTTCTTCAACCGCAACGGTTCGGGAAGGTGGTCACCGACCGTGGCGAAACAGGACCAAACCCGTACGCTGTCGGGATCGCGGCCGGCCTTCTCGGCAGCGGACTTCACGGTTGTGACGCAGCGCTGCAGCGTCTCCGGCGTGAAGTAGGTGTGCAGGATGACGTCATCGAAAACCCGGCCGCCCAACGCAAGTGTGTTGGGCCCGAACGCCACCAGGGCGAGCCGGATGTCCTCCTTGAAGTCCGGGTCGAGAAAAAGGACAGGGTATTTACCCATCGGCCCGTCATGGTTGAAGATCACCTCACCGTGCCACAACCGGCGCATGACCTGAGCCCAATCCTCCATCTGCGCGGTCGTCACCGCCGGGATGCCGAATGCCCCGTAGATCGCGGCGATACCGCGGCCCACACCAAGGGTGAAGCGACCACCGGACAGTCGGTGCATCGTCGTCGCCCAGGATCCGGTGATCAGCGGATGGCGGGTGTTGTGATTGGTTGCGGCGGTGGCGATCTGCATCCGGCTGGTCACCGCGCATGCCGCCCCAACCAGCGACGATGCCTCCTTGACGTTCCAGCGCTCAGAGATGAACCCGGTGCCGAAGCCCAACTCCTCGCCGCGGCGCGCCTCATCCATCAAAGTCGCCGGGCCTTCACCACCGGCTCCGGCCAGCAGGTAGTACCCCAGTTCGTCGAGTGTCCGTTCGGTCACGGCGAAACTCCCTCATCGGCGACAACTTCACGCAGGAATTGCTCGGTGACCCGCTGCACGCGCCGGGAGAATATGTGACCGACGTGGCTACCGTCATACCAGTACAGTTGGCCGCCCCACCGATCCTGCAGCGCGGTCGTCGGCTCGCGCATCGCCATCCGGTCGTGCCACGCACCAACGATGAGCCGCCGATGCGGCGGAGGCGCGGGGTCGACGGCCAGCGGATCGATGACCGAGGTCAGCTGCGAGACCACCGGGGATGCCAGCAACTCCCGGAATACCTCCCTCGACGTGCCCCAACGTCCCAGGTGTCGCGCAATCATGGCGTTCAACCCGAGGATGGGTGTGTAAAGCCCGACCGCATCGATGTCCCGCTGCAGGTGGGACACCAGGGCGGCCACCGGGGTGCCCATCGAAATCCCGGACACCACAACGGCGCTGGCTTGCGGCCGGGCCCATTCGACGACAGCTCGGACCTCTGACACCGCGCGCATCATGCCGGCGACGTTGCCGAGCGGGTCCATGTCCGGGTAAGCCGGCCACTCGCGCCGACGGCAGCCGTGGCCGGGCTGCACCGGCAGCGCGACGTTGAACCCCAACCGGTGATGGATCCGCCCGATCCGGGTCAGCAGCAAGTCTTCGGCGCCGCCCTGACCGGCGCCGTGCGCCCAGATCAGCCACGGTCGGGGACCGTCGGTGTGCCGGCACAGGTGCACCACAGCGTTCGCCGGACCGCCGAGACCCTCGGCGGCCAGCGTCTTCGGGAGCGCCGGATCGTGCTCGAATGTCAGCCGTTCGTACGCCAGCCCCGCAATACGCTTGCGTTGTATCGCCTTCGCCTGCAACGGTTCTGGCCTGGCGTGTGCATGATCGATGCCCAGTGCCGACAACTCCTCGGCCGCCGCAACACATGCATCCGGCGACCGGATCGCTTTCGCCGTTCCGCCCAGCAGCGAAAACCCAGACAGTGCAAGCTCATCCAGCATCACCTCACCGAACTGACGCATTCCGCGCAGCGACCCCGGAGTCCATCCGGTCGACTCGTTGAGGCCGGAAACCGTCCGCGGAAGTAACAGTCCCAGCTCACGGGCGGCGGTCAACGATAAGCCGAGCCCGCGGGTTGCCAACGACATGCCGCTCATCGTGGACAAGCTAATCCAGTGTGAAGCCGGTGTATCCGGCGGCCGCGATTTCATCGCAGCGACGCCGGTATTCAGGGATTCCGCCGGTATAACCCATGTACATCCGTTTCTTGCCTGGCACGTTGCCACCGTTGTACCAGGAGTTGCATGACGGGTGGACGAGAACTGTCGCTGCGACCAGCGAGGTGGCGTGGTCGATCCAGTCCTGTTGCGCTGTGGCCGATGCCTCGATGGTGCGGATGCCGTTGGTGCGCAGGTAGTCGATGCAGTCGCCGATCCACTCCACGTGCTGCTCGAGCGCGGCGACAAAGTTGGTCGCCGCGCTGGGGCTGCCCGGACCTTGGATCGTGAACAGATTCGGGAAGCCGGCCACCGCCAGTCCCAGATAGGACAGCGGGCCCTGGCCGGCCCAGAATTCGGCCAGCGACGCACCGTCGCGGCCCTTGATGTCGATGCGGCTCAGTGCGCCAGTCATGGCGTCGAATCCGGTGGCATAGATGATCACATCGAGGTCGAAAGAGGCTTGCGCGGTACCGATACCGGCGGGCGTCACTCCGCGGATCGGCGCCTTGCGCAGATCCACCAGTGTCACGTTGTCGCGGTTGAAGGTCTCGTAGTAGCCCTGGTCGATGATCGGTCGCTTGCAGGCAAAGGGATGGTCGGGCACTAACGACGCGGCCGTCTCGGGATCTTTGACAATCCGGGCGATAGCCTCGCCGTACAAGCGGGTGGCCATCCGGTTGGCCTCGATGTCGAAGAAGATGTCGCCCCAATTGAGCGCACCCATGACGCCGTTCTCGTCGATGGCACGCAATTGGTCCTCACGCGACGCCGACTTCAACGGCGGTCGGGTGAGCATGTCGAGCAGCACCGAGAAGGCGCTCAGCCGCGCTGCGCCGACTGGGTGTGCTCGCTGGGCCGCGCGGATTTCGTCGTAGTTGGCTTTCATGTCATCCAGCTCGCCGGGCTCGAAGCGTCGCACCTTCCACGGCAGGGTGTAGGCAGGCGATCGCTGAAACACGCAGAGCTGCTGGGCTTCCCGCGCGACCACTGGGATGAGCTGGACGCCGGTCGAGCCGGTACCGATCACGCCGACTCGCTTACCGGCGAAATCGAAGCCGTCTTCCGGCCAGCGCGCGGTGAACAACGACGTACCGGCGAAGTCGGCCATCCCGGGGATGTCGGGTTCCAGCGGCGCCGACAAGATGCCGGAGGCTGCGATCACAAACGGGGCCGTGAGAGATTCACCGGTGTCGGTGCGCACGGTCCAGGCCGCGGCCCGTTCGTCGAAGGTCATCGCGACGACCTTGGTGCCGAACTGAATGTCACGACGAAGGTCGAGCCGGTCGGCAACGTAGTTCAGGTAGGACTCCACCTCGGGCTGGGCCGGCATTGTCTCCGTCCACACCCACTCCTGCTGGATCTCCTCGGAGAAACTGTACGAGTACTCGATGCTCTCGATGTCACATCGCGCACCGGGATAGCGGTTGTAAAGCCAGGTGCCACCGACGTTTTCGGCCATTTCCAGCACGCGGGCCGCCAGGCCGAGCCGGCGGAGCCGATGCAGCGTATACAGGCCGGAAAAGCCCGCACCGATCACCAGCGCGTCGAAGCGCCGATCGGTGTCAGCCACCGTCACCGGTGATCTGCTGGATGGTCCGGGTCAGGTGAAGCGTTTTGATCCGCCAGGTGCCATCTTGCTTCTCGTATGTCTCGTGGTAGTGGCCGGCGCCGTGCAACTCATTGCCGTTGCCGAAGATGATCCAGTCCTCCATCGCCCAGATGCCAGTGGCGGTCACCGGGGAGGTGAGGGTGATCTCGGGTGTGTGGCAATGGTGCATGGTGGCCGCGTTCTCGAGGCTGCCCAACACCATCGGCACGAAGTTGTCGACGCCTTCGACGGGCGGGCCTGTCATCGGGTCGGCTCCCCCGGTGGAGACCGCCATGTCCAGTAGAACCACCACGTCGGTGGTGAACACGCTGCGCCATCCCTCGGCATCTTTGGCGTCGAGAAAACGGCAATAGCGGGCCTTCAACTGCCGGATCGCTTCGAGCTCGTCAGCCACCTTGCAACGCCTCCTCGACCTGAAGTCAATACTGTAACGTATTTAGTATCGCTGCGATGAGGGTGGGAGGCGCCGGTGTGAAAGTACCGTTCACCTGGAAAGTCACCGGCTGGTTCATGGTCGGCTGGTCGCCGGAATTTCCGATCGGCGAGGTGCGGCCGCTGCACTATTTCGGCGAGGATTTAGTCGCCTACCGCGACGAGGACGGCGAGCTCCATGTCATGGAAGCTCACTGCAAGCACCTCGGCGCCCACATCGGCCACGGCGGGACGGTGGTCGGGGACTGCGTTCAATGCCCGTTCCACGGCTGGCGCTGGGGACCGGACGGCACCAATCGCTACATCCCCTATCAGCCGGACCGGCCCAACAAAGTGCTGCGGCTGCGCGTGTATCCGGTCCGGGAGCAGTACGGCTGCGTGTTCATCTGGCATCAGCCCCACGGCAAGGAACCGCAATGGGAGATGCCGGACATTTTCGGCAAGTTCCCGCAATTCGAGACCGACTCGGCTGCCTACTACCGCGCGTATCCGGAGTTCTCTCGCCGAGCCGAGCGCGAGCCGGTGCATCCGCAAATCGTCGCCGAGAACGCGCCCGACAGTGCACATTTCGAGTATGTGCACCACGCCACCGTGACGCCGCGGTTGCTGGACTGGAAGATCGTGGACCACGAATGGCAATTCGTTGCGGGTTGGCCGGACGCACACAGCGATGATCCCGAGGATCTGGCATTGCGGTTTCACAGCCACTTGTTCGGATTGGGCGGCGCGATCAGTGTCTTCGAGGGCGCCCAGAACCATAGGCTGATTTTCACCTGCACTCCGGTCGACGACGAATGCTCCGACCTGTTCTATTCGATCTGGTGGCCACGGATACCCGGTGACTCCGCCGACGTGCCACACGGGGAGCTGCGCGAAACCATCGAAAAGCATTTCCTGTCAACGGTCTTCGACGATCTACAAATCTGGCGCTATCAGAAGTATGTAGCGAATCCCGCGCTGTCCAGAGAAGATGCGAAAGGTTATATGGCGCTGCGTAAGTGGGCGACTCAGTTTTACGAAGTGCCGGCGTGATCGACCTGGCGGAACTCGCGGCTCCCGGCCACACCGCGATCGTCACCCAGGAGTGCCAGGGTGCCGTCATCGGCCCCAACGCTGGGCTGGCGCTACTTGCCGAGGAGGCACGCCGCGTAGCAGTGCCGAATATCACCAGGTTGCTGCCGGCGGCTCGGGCGGCAGGCGTGCGGGTAGTGCACTGCGTGGTGCAGCGACGGCCCGACGGGCTCGGCTCCAACCACAACGCCAAGATCTTCAGCATCGGGCGCGGCGAGGTGAACATTCTCCCCGGCACGCCCGGAGCGGCCGTGCTGCCCGAATTAGGTCCTGAGCCAGACGATCTCGTCCTCAGCAGGTGGCACGGCGTGGGCCCGATGGGCGGAACCGATCTGGACTCAGTGCTGCGCAACCTCGGGGTGTCCACCATTGTGGTGGTTGGGGTGTCGCTGAACATCGCGATCCCCAACGTGGTGATGGACGCGGTCAACGCCGCCTATCGCGTCATCGTGCCGCGCGACGCCGTCGCCGGAATCCCGACCGAGTATGGCAATGCAATCATCGACAACACACTGTCATTGTTGGCGACGATCACCAGCACCGACGATCTGCTCCACACCTGGGGCCAGCTTGACAAGGGGACTTCGTGACCGACACCGCGCCCGCCGCCCGAGGCGGATTTCCAGAGGTCAGACCGGTCGACGACGCACCTGAGGAACTGGGCCAATTCGTGCAGGCGCTGCGCCGGCTGCAGGATCTGACCGTCTCCACCAACCCGGGCGGCGCACTTTGGGCCGACGCGGCCGCGCACCTCGAAAGCGCATGCGCGCTGTTGGACGGCCACCAGGTTCCGGAAACCGAAGTCGTCGCCGGCCGGGTGTTGAGCATCCCGGGCCTGGCCCATCCGCTGATGCCGCCGTGGACCATCACCGACTCCGACGCCGAGGGCGTCACCATGGCCGGGCACTTCACCGAAGCTCACGTAGGCGGCAACCGGGCCGTGCACGGCGGCATGATTCCACTGCTGTACGACTGGCTGTTCGGTATGACGGTGACCACCGCGGACATCCGGCCGACCCGCACCGCATTCCTGCACGTCGACTACCGCAAGATCACCCCGATCGACGAGCCACTGGAGGCTCGCGGCGCGATCACCGAGATCGACGGCCGGAAGGTTTTCATTACCGCTAGCATGACGGCTGCCGATGGCGCGGTACTCAGCGAAGCCACCGGCCTGATGGTCCGCTTGCTTCCGCACCAGCCGTGAAAGGCCTGATGTCCTACACCGCAGTCGAATTCACCGTTCCCGCGGTCACCGCAGCGGTCGCGGCGGCGATTCCGGACCGCGAGCTGATCATCCAGGGCGATCAGCGTTTCAGCTACGCAGACATCGTCGAGCGGTCGAACCGCCTGGCCGCATACCTGCACTCGCGCGGGTTAGGTTGCCACACCGAGCGGTCGGCGCTTGACGGGCACGAAGTCGGGCAGGATCTCATCGGCCTGTACGCCTATAACGGCAACGAGTTCGTCGAGGCGCTACTCGGTGCCTTCGCCGCGCGCGTCGCGCCGTTCAACGTCAACTTCCGCTACGTCAAGAGCGAGTTGCAGTATCTGCTCGCCGACTCGGGCGCAACCGCACTGATCTACCACGCCGCGTTCGCGCCACGGGTGGCCGAGGTGTTGCCGGATCTTCCGCAGCTGCGGGTTTTGATTCAGATTGCCGATGATTCGGGCAACGCGTTGCTCGACGGCGCGGTGGACTACGAGACCATCATCAACTCGCAATCGTCGGCGCCCGCCGTCGGGCACTCGCCCGATGATTTGTACGTCCTATACACCGGCGGCACAACCGGAATGCCGAAAGGCGTGCTTTGGCGCCAGCACGACATCTTCATGACGTCCTTCGGCGGCCGGAATCTGATGACCGGCGAGCCCACCAGCTCACTCGACGAGATCGTGACGAGGCTGGCCGGCAGCACCGGCACGAAGCTGATGATTCTGCCGCCGCTCATCCACGGCGCAGCGCAGTGGAGTGTGATGACAGCAATCACAACGGGACAAACGGTCGTATTCCCTTCCGTAGTAGATCATTTAGACGCCGAGGACGTGGTCCGCACCATCGAGCGCGAGAAGGTGATGACGGTGACGGTGGTCGGCGACGCGATGGCGCGGCCCTTGGTTGCCGCCATCGAGAAGGGCATTGCGGACGTCTCGTCGTTGGCCGTGGTGGCCAACGGTGGAGCGCTGCTGACTCCGTACATCAAGCAACGCCTGATCGAGGTCCTGCCGAACGCCATCGTCGTCGACGGCGTCGGCTCATCGGAGACCGGTGCACAGATGCACCACATGTCGATGTCGGGAACGGTGTCGACAGGCACCTTCAACGCCGGACCAGATACCTTCGTCGCCGCCGAAGACCTCGGATCGATCCTGCAACCGGGTCACGACGGCATGGGCTGGCTCGCCCAACGGGGCTACGTGCCACTTGGATACAAGGGCGACGCCGCCAAGACAGCGGCGACCTTCCCGGTGATCGACGGTGTGCGCTATGCGGTGCCGGGCGACCGGGCACGCCATCGCACCGACGGCTGCGTCGAACTGCTTGGCCGCGATTCGGTGACGATCAACTCCGGCGGCGAGAAGATTTTTGTCGAGGAGGTCGAGACGGCAATCGCGTCGCATCCCGCGGTCACCGACGTGGTCGTCACCGGACGACCCAGCGAACGATGGGGCCAGGAAGTCGTCGCCGTCGTTGCGCTCGCCGACAGTGGGCGTGCAGAAGCCGCTGAGTTAATCGACCATGCTGCACAGACATTGGCGCGTTACAAGCTGCCAAAGGCGATTGTGTTCCGCGCCGCCATTGAACGCAGTCCGGCCGGCAAGGCCGACTACCGGTGGGCCCGCGAGCAAGCGGTGCAGGAGGCATAGCCATGAGCGATGACGACGTGCGGGCCGCCCTGCAACGCCATTGGGATGCTTCCGACGCGAACGACTTTGCCGCCGAGCACCAGATCTACCGAGCCGATGCGGTTCTCGAGTATCCGCAATCGGGCGAGCGCATCCGAGGCCGAGCCAACATCCAGGCGTCGCGTGCCGCCCAGCCGAACCTAAAGCGTTTCACGGTGCGACGCATGCTTGGTGGTGGCGACCTGTGGGTCAGCGAACTCGTGATGACGTATGACGGGCAACCGTCATACGTGGTGAGCATCATGGAATTCGATGCCGGCGAGGTGGTCCGCGAATCGCAGTATTTCAGCGATCCGTTCGAGCCGGGGCCATCGCGCGCTCAATGGGTCGAGACGATGGACTGAGCCGCTCCCAGTGAGACCGGCAGGTGCTTGAGTCCGTGTAATCCGATGCTGTCGTTGAAGATCGGCTCACCGGCGAGGGCCAAGGCCGGGAAACGATCGAACAACGACTGCAGACCGATGTGAAGTTCCATGCGTGCCAGTGTCGCGCCCAGACAGACATGAATGCCGGTGCTGAAACTGAGATGCTCACGAGCATTGACCCGGGTGACATCGAACACGTCAGGACGGTCGAAGACCGCCGGATCGCGGTTGGCTCCGCCTGCCAGCAGAAAAAGCGGTTCGTTCGCGCGGAGCGAATATCCATGAAAGTCGATGTCTTCGGTAGCGATACGCGGCACTATTTGACCCGCCGTGTCGTAACGCAGAATCTCCTCGACCGCGCCCGGCCACAGTTCTGGATGTGCACGCAGCGTGGCCGCCTGATCGGGATGACGGACCAGCGCCACGACGGCCTTGCTCATGACGTGGCTCGTAGTGACAAAACCTGCGCCGAGCAGAAACCCTGCGAGCATCCGGAGTTCGGCGTCGGTCAAGTCGCCGCTGTGCACCACATCGGACAGGATGCTGTCGCCGACGCTGTCCTTTCTGAGCCGGTCGACATGAGCGGCAAGGTACCGGTCGAATTCACCCAAAACGACTGTGGCGGCATGAAAGTCCTTCCACGATGGGGCGATGGAGCCAATCAGTCGCGTTGTCGTGTCGGCGACGTGCTCGAGGTAGGACATCTCCTCGGGCGGCATGCCGAGCATCTCGGTGATGACCGCTAGCGGAATCTGCGAGCAGTACTGCTCGACCAAGTCGCAGGATGATCGCACCTCTAAGCCGCGGGCCAGTTCGTCGGCTACGTCATGAACGCGGGCACGAAGCCCGTCGAGCGCTCGCGGGGTGAACGCGCGGGAAACCGGACGACGAAGCCGGGTGTGCTCTGGCGGATCGCTGACCAACATCGCCGGCGGTTCGATCGGATTCGGTATTCCAGGATTGGTTTTAGCCAGGATCCAGCGAACAACACGAAAAGCCGACCGATCCCGAGGTTTGAGCGTCCTGAACCGCCCGTCGCGCAGCACCTCGCGCATGATCTGCGCGTCGGCGGTGACCCACGCACGCATTTTGGGTATCGGCGACATTTGACCGCGCTGACGAACCTGCTCGATGAGCGGATAGATGTCGTCGACGGGATGGGTGTCGATGGTCAACAGCTTTGCCAGCGGATCACCGCGCCGCAGCAGGCTGAGCGCGGCGCGCGACGGCGCATAACCCAACGCCCAATGCGTCCAGTCCCGGACCAGCACCCCCATGTGCCCACGCTCCCTGACAATCGGCTGCTTGCGAGCCTAAAGCCCTGGCGTTACCCGGGTCTACCCTCGAGTAAGCCCACGGAAAGGCAGGCCATGTTCGCAGCGTTCGGATTCGAAACCCTCGGCGTTGTCGTCGGCGACTTGTACTTCGTCGACCCGACACCGAACGAAGGCCAGGAAACCCCCGAGCGAGGAGTCAGATTGGAACTCCGCCTGGTCGACCGGACCGAGCCGCGGGGATCGATTTACGCCGGCGTCCCGATCGCGTTCAATCGCCCGGTGTGGCGGGTGGACCTTTTCGGCTCGACGGAGAACCCGGCCTGGACCCTGGATCGAGCCCACCACCACCCACGCTTCAAAGAGTGGGAGCCTTGCAGCCGGAACTTCGTCCCGGAACTGTCGGCCGACCCGGTGTCATGGTTGGCGAACGAATTGGCCGACCCCGACGCCGTGCTGAGCAGGGCCGGCGTCGACCCAACAGAAGTCTGCGATGCCGATAAGGCCGGGCTTGCCGCGGCCAGCCCTGAGATTGTCGCCACGGTGAAACGGATGCTCGACGGCGTGCGCAGCGGTGAGCTGGCGCCGGCCCCCGCCGAGCCGGTCGCCGCGGCGCGCACCGGCTGGCTGTGATCTAAGGGGGCGGAGCCGACGCGGCGGTGCCGCGGGCCGTTGGGATCACGCAGGGCACCGCGTCAGCCCTGATCGAGGTTCCGGTTCGAGACGGGTTGATCGAACGCGGTACCGACGAGAACGACCGACGAGCGATACGCCTCACCACGACCACCGCCGGGGAGAGCAAGCGAAACGCTGGCTCGACGACTACGTCGCCGCTGCTAGCGAATTGTTCGCGTGCTTCGACGCCAAGGACCAAATCTTGATGACGCGCCTGCTCGACCGACTCGCGGACGCACTAGACGCATGTGGCTGACACGCTCGATGCTGCCTAGCTGCTGGTTACCTTGGCGGCCAGCGCTGCCAGCTTATCGTCGAGTTTGACTGCGGCGCTGAGCAATTCCGGATTGGGTTCGATCACCATCAGCGACGACGGCTTGACGTAGGTGAGGCTACTGCCCTGGGGCTCGTCGAGAACCAAGAGTTCGACCGGGGCGAACAGTCCCGCGCTCACGTCGTGTCTCAGCATCGTGATCGCGATCAGCGGATTCCCGAGCACGACGCGTAGCGCCTTGCGGTCGATGCCGGCCTTGGTAATCCAGCCCCCGTGATTGAACAGGCCGAACAACATGAATCCGCTGGGCCCAACCTGGGATTGGACTTCCCGTTCATAGGACTCCCAGCTGTCGAACGACTTTCCGTAATCGTCGATCGGGACCGGCTTTTCGCCGATATCGGCCAACAGCGCCGCGACCAGCTCGTCGTAGTTCTTGGCACTGCCATAGCGCACGCGCACGCCGTCGAAGTGGACTTCAGTTGTAGGCATGTTGCGCCCTTTCATGATCGAGATTCAGGGCCTGCTCATGCACCTGCGGGCGGGGCGTGCGATCCAGGGCCAGGCTGAGCAGTTCAGGCCGGCTGTAGTGCCCTGCGGCATCCATCAGCACCTTGCGGGTGTTGATCAGCGACAAGTCGAGATCGGCGACGACCTCGCCCTCGCCGGAACGGATTGGCTCTCCCAAAAACTCGCCTTGGGGCGTGATGATCGCGGTGAAATGCCCACCCGAGATCGGCCCGATCGGACTACCTGTATCGGCCATGATCTGCGCCTGCTGGTCAGCGTCGAGCCAGCCGGTGGCGTTCAGAACGAACGCGCCAGATTCCAGGGCATGGTTGCGCACGCTGATCTCGGTCTGCTGCGCGAACTGGTCGCCGGCAAATGAGCCGGGGAACATGCTCGAGTGAATCTGCTCGCCGTCGGCGATCAGGGCGTAGCGCGCCAGTGGGTTGAAGTGCTCGAAACATGCCAACTGCCCGATCCGCCCGACCGCGCTGTCGACGGCTCGCAATCCGCTGCCGTCGCCCTGTCCCCAGACCATCCGTTCGTGGTAGGTCGGGGAGATCTTGCGGCGCCGCTGAAGTAGGGCGCCGTCGGCGTCGAATAACAACTGGGTGTTGTACAGGGAAGCACCGTCGCGCTCCGTGACCCCGATGGACACCACCATGTTTGCCTCTCGGGCCGCAGCACCGATCGCGTCGACCTCTGGCGACGGTATGGTCACTGCCTGATCCATCAATTTCAGGTGTTCCGCCCGCATTTCGAAGGGGCGCTGGACGAACGAGAAGTATGGGTAGTACGGAATCACCGCTTCGGGAAAGGTCGCGAGCTGGACGCCTTGGGCGCCCAGTTCTGCGATCTTGCCGATCACCTTTTGCACCGTGCCCTCTCGGCTGTAGAGCACCGGACTGAGTTGGACTGCTGCAGAGCGGATTACGGTCATCGGACTGATCCCTTCTAGCCGAGTCGCTCGATGATGGTGGCGTTGGCCATGCCGCCGCCCTCACACATCGTTTGCAGCGCGTACCGGCCGCCGCGTTGCTCCAGGGCATTGACCATCGTGGTCATGATGCGAGCGCCGCTGGCGCCCAACGGATGTCCGATGGCGATCGCGCCGCCATTGACGTTGGTCTTGGCCAGATCGGCTCCGGTGTCCTTGGCCCAGGCCAGTACGACCGGGGCGAACGCCTCGTTGACCTCGAACAGGTCGATGTCGGCGAGCGTCAGGCCTGCGCGCTGCAGCACCTTCCCGGTCGCCGGAATGACGCCGGTCAACATGTAGAGCGGATCCGAGCCGACCACGGTGGTGGTGTGAATCCGGGCCAGCGGACGCAAACCCAGCTTCCTGGCGGCCGCACCGCTGGTGATCAATACCGCGGCGCTGCCGTCCGATAGCGGTGAGGAGTTGCCGGGCGTGATCTCCCAATTGATCTGCGGGAAGCGCTCTCCCACTGCGGGGTCGTAGAAGGCGGGTTTGAGCCCCGACAATGTCTCGACGGTGGTGCCCGGCCGGATGATCTCGTCGGTGCTCAACCCCGCGATCGGCGCCAGCTCGTTGTCAAAGAGGCCTTCCTTGGTCGCCCGCGCCGCTTTCTCATGGCTGGCGGCGGAGAACTCGTCGAGATCGGCCCGGGAGAAACCCCAGCGCGCGGCGATGAGTTCGGCGCTGATGCCCTGTGGCACCAGACCTTCCGGGTAACGGGCCTTCATGCCGTCACCGAACGGGTTGCTGCCCGGGAGAACGGAGGTGCCCATCGGCACGCGGCTCATGGACTCCACACCGGCGGCAACGACGATGTCGTACGCGCCGGCGATCACGCCCTGGGCTGCGAAACTGATCGCCTGCTGGCTACTGCCGCACTGGCGGTCGATGGTGGTACCCGGAACGGACTCCGGGAAGCCGGCGCCCAGCAATGCATTGCGCGCGATGTTGACCGCCTGGTCGCCCACCTGAGTCACCGCTCCCGCGATGACGTCGTCAATTTGGGCCGGGTCCACTCCCGTGCGCTGCACCAGTTCGCGCAGGCTGTGTGCCAGCAAGTCCGCGGGCAGCACATCGTGCAGTGCACCGCTTGCCTTGCCCTTGCCGACGGGCGTACGTACCGCACCCACGATGACGGCGTCTCGATCTTGGTATGCCATGACTCCTCCTTGAGTCCCGCGCTAGGTTTAACTAGCTATACTCAGATCTAACACCTAGGTATACCAGGAACAACCCAGAACGGAGGTGATCTGTGCCACTCCTGCAAGGCGTGCTGGCTGACCGCGAGGCATGGTCGGCGATCGGCGAATGCTCGGTTGAGAAAACAATGTCGGCGCTGGGCACCAAGTCCGCGATGCTGATCATGCGCGAGGCGTACTACGGCACCACCCGATTCGATGACTTCGCTCGTCGGGTGGGTATCACCAAAGCCGCCGCCGCCGCGCGACTGTCCGAATTGGTCGGCCTCGGGCTCTTGGAGCGGCGGCCCTACCGCGAGCCCGGGCAGCGCACCCGGGACGAATACATACTCACTGAGGCCGGCATCGACTTCATGCCGGTGGTGTGGGCGATGTTTCAGTGGGGTCAGCGCCACCTGCCCGGCCGCAACCGATTGCGGCTCACCCATCTCGATTGCGGCGCCAACGCGTCGGTCGAAGTCCGTTGCGCCAAAGGCCATCCGGTGCCGCCCGACGAGCTCGGCGTGGAATTGACCAGACGAAAGCGGAATTGATCAGGTAGCGGACTTTGTTGCCCACAGCTCGAGGACCATCGGACCTTCTCGGATCTCGAAGTCGGAGAATTCGCTTGCTGCCAGCAATTCTTGGAGCTGGTCGCGAGAGTAAGCGCGCCGCACCAGGAGGCGCCTGAAGAGCAACTGGTTCGTCAGCCAGTCCAGCACGCCACCACTGATCGTTGCAACGTAATCGTTGATGGCCCGGCCAGACGCATCACGGCGGAGGTCGACGATCACAGCCTTGCCGGCCCCCTTCAAAACCCGCCGGATCTCCTTGAGCGCGTCAGCCGGCCTGCCGAAGTTCTGGAACGCTGCCTGGCATACGACGAAATCGAAGACCTCGTTTTCGAATGGCATCGCAGCTGCGTCGCCGTGGCGGAAGTCGACGTCTACGCCCTCTCTAGCCGCGTTCCTGCGCGCGATGGCGAGCAAGGTCTCGCTGATATCAACGCCGGTCACCTGGTAGTCACCGAGTCTTGCAAGCTCAATCGCGAGATACCCCGGCCCCGGCGCAACCTCGAGCACGCGTGCCGATGGGGGCAGAAGTTCGGCCACCCGCAGGGCCAACGCCTGCTTTTCGGCTCGCGCCTTCTGGGCCCTCGCGTCGTACCAGCGGGCGACTCCGCCCTCCAATGCGACGCCTCGATAGGCCTTGGACCGCTTGCGCGCCCCAGCGCTTCGACTTGTAATGCGGCCGTCCAACTTCATTTCCGATCTCCACCATTCTTGGGTGTTGCGCCTCCGGCCGGCCGCCCGCGGCGGCCTTCCCAGTGGTGGACACGATTGCGGGCCTGGTCGGGTTCACTGTTCAGCCCTCCTGCCTGCCGGCCGATGCGGCCACGGCCGCGATAGGCCACGGCGATCCGCTCAGCCGATGTACGCTACTGTAATATTTACAGTACGATCATGCGGCAGGACGTCAATCCGATCGACGAGGCTGGAGCGCAGCTGTGGAAAGTCAACTTCGGCCCTCCGCCGTCGACGACGACAAACCCGCCGACTTCATCCGTAATCCATATCCATACTTCGCTGAGAAGCGCAACGACGGCGGCGTGTTCCACGGAACCGTGGTCGACTACTCCAAAACACCAGAATCGCTGCGCCCCAAGAACTCCTTCGCTGCCATGTCGTTCGAGGCGGTGAATACCGCCTTTCGCGACGGGCAGATCTTCAGCTCGACCTACTACGACAACACGATCGGGCTGTTCATCGGTCCCTCAATTTTGGCGATGGAGGGTAAGAAGCATCGCGAACATCGCAATCTGGTGTCCGCGGCGTTCAAGTCCAAGGCGCTTGCCCGATGGGAACCGGCGATTGTGCGGCCGATCTGCGACGCGCTGATCGACGAGTTCATCGATACCCGGCACGCGGACCTCGTCCGCGATTTCACTTTTGAGTTTCCGACCCGCGTCATCGCGAAGCTGCTAGGTCTGCCGGCCGATGACCTGCCGACCTTTCGCCGCCGTGCGGTCCAGTTGATCAACTACACCGTCAAGTACGAGCGCGCGTTCGAGGCCTCTGCCGCGCTGAAAGACTACTTCTTGGAACTCATCGAGCAGCGCCGAGCCGAACCGACAGACGACATCATCGGCGACCTGGTCACCGCGGAGATAGACGGCGAAAAGCTCAGCGACGAAGCCATTTACTCGTTCCTGCGCCTGTTGCTTCCGGCCGGACTGGAAACCACCTACCGCTCCTCGGGCAACCTGCTGTTCTTGTTGCTCACCCATCGCGAGCAGTTCGCCGCGGTCCACGATGACCACACGTTGATCGCGCAAGCAATCGAAGAGGGGCTTCGCTTCGAGACACCCCTGACGACGGTTCAGCGATTCACGACTGAAGACACTGTGCTGCAAGGTATTACGATACCGGCACGATCGGCCGTCGACCTGTGCATCGGCTCGGCCAATCGCGACGGGCATCGCTGGGAACGGCCCGAAGAATTCGACATCTTCCGCAAACAAACCCCACACATCTCCTTCGCCGCAGGGGAACACACCTGCCTGGGTCTACACCTGGCGCGCATGGAGACTCGGGTAGCGCTGGAATGTCTGCTGAGCCGAGTGACCGACATCGAACTCGTCACCGACGATGATCCGCACATCTATGGCCAGCCCTTCCGCTCGCCCACCGCACTCCCGGTCACCTTTGCGGCAAGGGAGCCATAGCGTGAATGACGTTGCCATCATCGGTGCGGGCCTGCACCCCTTCGGCCGCTTTGAAGGCAAGTCTGCGATGCAGATGGCCGCTGACGCCATCCAACTTGCACTCACCGACGCAGGTGTCGAGTGGAAAGACATCCAATTCGCCGTCGGTGGCAGCTGGACGGTGGCCAACCCGGACGCGATCGTCGGCATGGTGGGCCTCACCGGCATTCCGTTCACCGACGTGTTCAACGCATGCGCGACCGCGGCCAGTGCGACCAAGGCGTGTGCCGACGGTATCCGGTTGGGTGACTACGACATCGGCATCGCGATCGGTATGGACAAGCATCCGCGCGGGGCCTTCACCGAGGATCCGGCGCTGGTGGGCATGCCGAGCTGGTACGCCCAAAACGGTCAATACCTCACCACCCAGTTCTTCGGGATGAAGGCCAACAGGTATCTCCACGACCACGGCATCTCCACGGGCACGCTGGCCAAGGTCGCCGCGAAGAACTACCGGAACGGGGTGTTGAACCCCAACGCCTTTCGGCGCAAACCGATTTCCGAAGAGGCCATCCTGGCCTCGCCGGTGCTCAACTACCCCCTGACTCAGTACATGTTCTGCGCTCCCGACGAAGGCGCCGCCGCGGTCGTGATGTGCCGCGCCGACATCGCGCACCGGTTCACCGCCAAACCGGTGTACGTACGGGCCGTCGAGGTTCGCACCCGCCGCTATGGCGCCTACGAGGTCAACACCACGTACGCGCCTGTCGATGAGGACGTCTCGCCGACCGTCTACGGCGCCACGGCTGCATTCGAGAAGGCCGGTGTGGCGCCCGGGGACGTCGACGTGATCCAGCTACAGGACACCGACGCCGGGGCGGAGATCATCCACATGGCCGAGGCGGGGTTCTGTGCCGACGGCGAGCAGGAGAAGCTACTGGCGGACGGCGCCACCGAGATCAACGGCACTATGCCGGTCAACACAGACGGTGGATTGATCGCCAACGGCGAACCGATCGGCGCATCAGGTTTGCGGCAGATGCACGAGTTGGTGCGTCAGCTTCGCGGTGAGGCAGGTGAACGCCAGGTTCCTGGAACTCCGCGAGTCGGGTTCGCCCAGGTTTACGGTGCGCCCGGAACCGCGGCCGCAACTATCTTGACCACCTGACCACGCGACACTCGGCTCGTTACGAAACCTTCTTCGGCGCCGAATAATTCGGCTTTCCCAGGCCCAGCACGTACTGCGCGATCATGTTGCGGAACACCTCGAGGGTGCCGCCATAGATCCCGACCAACGGTGCGAAGCGGTACACGTACTCCGACGCACCATCGTCGGCCGCACCGTCCGTACCCTGAGGCAACGTCGACGCGGTACCGAGGATATCCATCAACTCGGGCGAGACGTCGCGCATAGTCTGAGCGATCGCCACCCGGCCGAAGATGCTCGGCGCGCTCAGTGCCGCCTCGATCCGGGCTGTGCTGCGGCCCAACCGGTATGCCACCGATTCGTCGTCGACAAGCCGGTGCCCGTTGGGATCCCGCTCCCCGACCTTGGCTGCGGTCTTGTCCAACGCATAGGCCATGAACCCGGCCTGGTGCATCATGATCGAGACGTCCTGCAACCCATCCGGTGCGGCAGCCACGGCGCCGTGCTCGGTGTTGAGCGGCTCGCGTAGCACCGTCCAGCCCGCATTGACCTCGCCGAGCCGGTATTTGTCGTCGACCCGAACGTCGCTGTAGTAGACGATGTTCGTGCGGTCGCCGTCGACGGTGCGAATCCCCTGGATGTCGATACCCACAGAATTCAGCGGTACCAGAAACATGGTCAGGCTCTTGTGCTTTGGAGCCTCGGGATCGGTGTTGGTGATCAGGAAGACGTACTGGCTCTTGTGCGCGCCGGTGGTGAACATCTTCGAGCCGTTGACGATCCAGCCGTCACCGTCGCGGACGGCGCGGGTCTTGCATGTCGCGATGTCGGAGCCGCCTTCAGGTTCGGTGTAGCCCAGACACAGCCGAACTTCGCCGCTGAAAACCTTTGGCATGACTTCGGACTGCAACTCCGGTGAGCCGAACTTCGCCACCGAACGCGCCACCATCGCGGTGGTCCCCCAGGTCACCCAGGGAACGTGTGCCCGGCGCTTCTCCAATTCCCAGATGCGACGGCGAACCCGGGTCAAGCCGCCCTCGGCTGCCCCTTTCCATTCGCCTTCCAGGTAACCGGCGGCGCCCAGCGCCAGATGGACACCTTCGTCGAAGTTGTCACCGGTTTCGCGGTCGCGGCGCCTGACATCATCGGTCACGTGCGTCGTCAGAAAGTCGCGGGCCTCGTCCAGGAAAGTCTGGTCGTCGTCCGCGAGCGTGACTCGGGAGAAATCCACCTATGTGTCCTTTCCTCAACGACTTTCGCGTGCGGCGACAAGCTCGGCGATGTATCTGGCGCTGGCCCCCGGATCTCCGCCGGCCAGCGACCAGCCGCGGGCGCGCACCAGATACGCGGTCGCGGCAGCCTCCGCTGAGACGCCAAGGCCGCCCTGCACGTGTACCGCCATAGTCGCCGCCTTCGACGCTTCCTCGGCCATGAACACAAACGCCGATGGCGCCAACTCGCGGCGCTCGTCGGGCTCGTTGTCGAGGAACCAGGCAGCACGCCGCGTCAGGTTGCGTCCGCCTTGCACGGTGATCGCAATGTTGGCCAGCGGATGGGAGATGCCCTGCAAGGTCGAGATCGGCACACCCAGCGTGTAGCGGGTCTTGGCGAACTCCGCCGCAATGGTCATCGTCTCTTCAACCAGCCCGGTCAGCGCCGCGGCCATCAGGACTCGCCATTCATCCAGCGCTCGTTGATATTCCGTCAACGCTTCCGGACCGCTCGCCAACACAACACTGGTGTCCGCAGCAGCCGGATCGACCCACGCCATCGGGAGTCGACCGATGTTGTCCACCTTTGCCGGCCGGGTGGCGAATCCGAGCCGCACCACGTCCTCACCATCGCGAACAATGATGTGATCCGCGATCGATCCGGTCGGGATGAGCCGCCTCCCACTCATGTCGTCGTGCTGTGGATCGAGTGCTGCGAGCTGCTTGCCGCTGACGACATCGGGTTCCGCTGAACCCAGCCTGGCAAGCAGCCGCGCGGCGCACACATGGTCGATCCACGGCACGGGTGCCAACGAGCGACCGATCTCCTCGGCGACCAAGGTCAGGTCGACGAGGGTCGCACCGTCCCCCCCGACGGCGTCGGGCAACGCCATCGTCGTCGCGCCCATTCCACACAATCGTTCCCAGAGGCTCTTGTCGAAGCCGGATTCCTCTGCCGCACGCACGGTTTCGATCGAACAGTGTGTCTTGAAGAAGTCGCGGTACGCAGCCTGCAGCGCCTGATGGTCATCGGTCAGGCTGTAGTCAAGTCTGCGGAGTTCATAGCGATCCATGGTCAGTGCTCCTCCTGGCCCTCGAAAAAGAAAGTGTGCGCGTTGTTGTAGAGATAGTTCTCCATGACATCTGCTGGCAGGTCCAGCGCCTGCGCCTCGGGCACCACGCGACGCATCTTCAACACCGGCCAGTCCGACGCATAGATCACCTTGTCGGGTCCGCGTGTCCGCATGTAGTGCAGCAGGCTCTCCGGTAGCCGTTTGGGAGACCAGGCTGACGTCATCAAGCGCAGGTTCTGGTACTTGATCAGCAGCCGGATCGCGATGTCCCACCATGGATCCGCACCGTGAATCATGCACAGCTTCAACTCGGGGAACCGTACGCAGACCCGGTCGAGGTGGATGGGGTTTTGCACTTCCCCGGGGATCGGCGGGCCGGGTAGGCCGGTGTTGATGCACAACGGCAGGCCGATCTCGGCGCATTTGGTGTACAGCGGATAGTAGACCGCGTCACTCGGCGGATACTGGCCGTCGCCCCAAAAGCTCGGCCCCACAGCGGTATATGCGACTGGAAGATCGTTGACCACCGCGCTGAGCTCCCGCAGTGACGGCATCGGCCGCAGCAGATTGACGCCGCCCATCGCCAGTGCGAACCGATCCGGCTTCGCCTCGACGAATTTGCGGGCCGTTACCGACGGCTTCGCGAGGTTATCCATCAGCACGGCCTTGCGCACGCCGTGGGCGTCCATCTCATCGAGCAGAGCGGACAAATCGACCGGTGCGAACATCGACTCCGGGCCCTTGAAGTAGTCGTCGCGTACCTTGACCATCCACGTGGGCTGCTTCTCGGTCTCACCGAAGTGCACGTTGACCAGGCAATCAATCACACGGCTTGCGTTCATGTCGACATCGGCGCTTTCTGTGTCGCTTGCCTTTTCGCCCATCGATAGTCGGCCTTCCCATTGCCGAGGCGATGGACTTGCTCGACGACGATGAACTCTTTGGGTGCCTTGAACCGGGCCAGCTGCGAGGTGCAGTAGGCGTGTAGCAATTCCGGTACCGCGGCGACTCCGTCTCGCGGTTGGACCAGGGCGACAAGCTCTTCACCCCAACGTTCACTCGGCCGGCCGACAACCAACGCATCAGCGACATCCGGATGCGCGCGCAGTACTTCTTCCACTTCCTCGACGAACACCTTCTCGCCGCCGGTGTTGACCACCAGCGAATCGCGGCCGTACAGCCGAAGCGTTCCGTCTTGTTCCAGCGCGGCGCGATCGCCCGATATCACCACCCGCTTACCGTCGACCTCCGGAAAGGTCTTGCGGGTGGCGTCGGGATCGTTGAGGTATCCCAACGGAATCCGGCCCACCCTGGCGGCCCAACCGATACCCCGATCGCCGGGGGAAAGAAAGCGGGTGTAGTCCTCGGACAGCACCAATCCACCCTCCCGCAAGGTAAACGTGTCGGTCCGGGTGTCGCACCGGCTGTGTCCAAATCCCATGTTGCCGGTTTCCGATGACCCGTACCCGTTGATGAGCGTGAGTTGGGGCAGTAGCTCCAACAGCGCTTGTTGGTACTTGAGATTCGTTGCGGCACCACCAGTACCGATCGCGGCCAGCGAGGACAAGTCGTAGGTTCCGCGGCGCAACTCAGCGACCAGTGGCGCGGCGTACGCGTCCCCGACCATCGTCATCATGCCCACTTTTTCGCGCTCCGCGGTCTGCCAGACCAGTTGCGGGTCGAGTTTCTTGCTGGTGTCGTAGAGCACGACGGTCAGGCCGGCCATGATCGCCGCGAAGGCCGTCCACATGCCGGCCGCGTGCATCAACGGTGACACAGCGAACCAGGGCGATCCGGCGTTGCGGCTCACCTTGTCCCGGATCTCTTCGGCAGAAGCATGGTCGGCGCCCACCATCGACGACACGTAGATGTCGGATTGGCGCCAGAGCACGCCCTTGGGGCGACCGGTGGTGCCGCCGGTGCAGATCATCAACAGATCATCGGGTGACCCGGTGACGTTCTGGTCGGTATTCCCTTGCGCCAGCGCGTCATCGAGGGTTACCGCACCGGGAAGCTCGGGGGCATCGCTTCCGTCGTCAACCGACAGCAGCAGATCGGCGCTATCCGGAGGCAACACATCGGCGAACTTGGCGCCCAGCGATTTGTGATAGATGACGGCACGGGGCCGCACGTAATCGAGCAGTTCCCGAACTTCGAGCGGCGTGTAGTTGTAGTTGACGTTCACCGGAACGGTGCGCGCCTTCAGGCAACCGATGACCATGTCGGCGTAGAGATCGTTGTGCATGACCAGGGCAATGCGGTCTTGCCCGCACTCCCAGTTCTGCAGGGTCGCCCGCTCCCGATGAGCTCCGAAGCCGTTGGCCGCAAGATAGTTTGCCAGCCGCCGGGTGAGGTCCGCGGTTTCGGCGAAGGTCCTCCGGCGATCACCGCAGACGGTGATCGCCCGGTCGGGAATGACCTCGGCGATCACATCCAGGACCGCACCTATGGTCCACTCGCTCATGGGTTCTCGGGGCCTGCAGCGTTCATGCCGCCGAGCCGACTTTGACGCCGAGCAAATCCAATGCGTTGTCGCGCATCACCTTACGGATATCCGCAGCACTGAAGCCGGCCAGCTCCTCGGTGAACGAGACCGGGTTCTCCAATCCTTCGCCGTGCGGCCAATCCGATCCGAACAGGATCTTCTCGACGCCGATCACCTCGGCGAGTTCGGCCAGATCGTCTTCGTAGTAGGGCGCAACCCAGACGTTATTGCGCAACTGGTCCAATGGGTCCACTGGGAACAGCTTCGGATGATTGTTGGCCGCTTTCTTCAGCCGCTTGACCAACCGGTGCACGAAGTACGATCCGTTTTCGATGCTGACCGCCTTGAGTTGCGGGTGACGGGTGAACACGCCGTGGGCGATCATCGCGGCCATCGTGTCGTGAATCGCGCGGTCGTCGACGAGTATCTGGTCCAACGGATTTGAGCCGCCAAATGCCTCGAAGGTCGACTTGCCGCCCCACATCCCGGCTATCTGGAGGTAGCCGCTGTCGCTGAGGTGGAATCCGACCGGAACTCCGGCTTCGGCCAACGCGGCCCACACTGGATCGTGCAGGGGATCGCCCAACGAGCGCGGCTTGACGACGCCGGGCACCGGAGCCGGGCGCACCAGCACCAGCTTGGCGCCGCGGGCCAGAACGGACTCCACCTCGTCGAGCGCACCGGCGGGGTCGGCCAGCGAGATGATCGGCGCTGCAATGATCCGGTGGTCGGGCCGGTCGAAACCCCAATCCTCGTCCAGCCACATATTGAATGCGCGAACCGAGGCCATCGTCGCATCGACGTCGTGCTTGAGCGCCTCTTCGACGCCGCACGCGAATGTCGGCAACATGAACACAGTTTCGATGCCCTGGGTATCCATCACCGTGATGCGTGCGTCGCGTTTCTGGTACTCGGGATGCTGCTCGAGGCGCTCGACCTTCATCAACGATGCGGGGTCGACGCCTTCTGGAATCTCACCGCGGAACAGCAAATCCAAGCACCCCGGCTTGATGATGGGGTCGAAGGTCGGGTTCGGGATGAAGCGGTTGACCCGGTCGCCGATGATCGCCTGAGTGTGCTTGCCGTCCTGGAATATCTGCACCCCGCGCCTACGGAACTTCTTGTCCAGGTGCCGAGTGAAGGCGTCGAGCGGTTCGTAGTAATGATTGTCGACGTCGATGGCCTTATAACCCAAGTTGCTCATGATCATCCTTTCCGGTATTGAAAGATTCAGCCGAAGCGCTTAGCCCGGGGAAGCTGGGAGCGCGTTTTTCCAGGAAGCTGGTGATGCCTTCGATGACGTCGGGACGCTTCAGCGATTGCTGCAGCAAGGCCTCGGAGAGCGCGCTGGAGTCGGCTACCTCACGCATTGCATCGCCGTAGGCCTGCCGCTTGATGATGGCCATCGATGCCGGGGAACAGTTTTGGGCGATGTCCTCGGCGTAGGCCATGGCCCGCGTCATCAGCTGGTCGGGCGGCACGACCTCTTTGACCAACCCGAGCTGCGCCGCCTCATCGGCCAGAAAAGTCCGGCCGCTCAACAAGAGATCAAGTGCGACGCCCCAGCCGGTCAACCGCGGCAGGATCCACGAAACGCCGTATTCCGCGATCAATCCACGGCGGGCGAACGACGCGGCGAATTTCGCACCTGCAGCCGCGAACCGGACGTCGCACATCAGCGCCTGGGTCAGGCCGATGCCGACACAGGATCCGTTGATGGCAGCGATGACCGGTTTACCCAACGTGGTCAGATGATGCGGCTGCCGGTCCCCGACCAGGCTGGCCAACTTGCCCTCGTCGGTCTTATCGATCGACTCCGCCACGTTACCCATCGAACCCAGCTGGGCGCCGGCACAGAATGCCTTGCCGCGACCGGTGAGAACGATCACCCGAACGTCCGGGTCGTCCTCGGCGCGCTCTATTCCCGCGTAGAACGCGGTGGCAATGTCTCCGCCCCAGGTGTTGAGTCGATCCGGCCGGTTCAGCGTCAGAACCGCGACACCGGTTGCAGTGACCTCGTAGATCACCGCCTCGGCCTGGCCGGAATCGGCGACGAGGTCGTCAGCGGTGCTCATCTGCGCCACTCCTTCTCATCGCGGCACTCCGCATCGTCGCCGGCGGTGCTCATCGAGCATCCTCCCGGGAGCTCAGGCGGCAACTTTCACTGCAGCTTGTACGCATACTGTATACCTATCGGTACTGCATTCTGCAACTGCCGCGAAGGGCCTTCAGACGCCGCGCCAACAGCCGAAAATCCGACCCGCCTCGCCCGCTAGGTAAAGTCAGAGCCAGTGTCGACATTGACGTTCGCCCCGGTCGGGTACGAGCTGCGTCGCGACGCCAAACACGCCACCACCGAACCCATTTCGTCCGACAGACCTGCCTGGAGCAGATGATCGGGATGCCCGAAGTATTCGGCGCTGGCTTCCATCAGTCGATACGGATCGCGGCCGTCGACGCCCACCGATGTCGCCCGGCCCGCCAACGACGACGGAAGTGGTCTTCGCCGACCCTAGATGGATGGCAAATAACCGGGTTGCCCTTCGCTTGCCGCTATGCGTATCAAAAAGCCTACGATAGGTATTACAGTAGCTAGCGGGGAAGGCGACACGGCGGCGTAACTGCAGATCAATCGGCAGCTAGCGGTAGATTCGAGCCCGCCGGCCGCGAAGCCGGAACGATCTGACGCAGCGTTGAACGGGATGGAGGTGCACGCAGTGGCTAAGCAAGCAACCGCCGAAAAGCGTCAGCGGCGCGAACGTGGGTCCATCAATCCCGACGACATCATCAGCGGCGCGTTCGAACTCGCAGAGCAGGTTTCGATCGACAACCTGAGCATGCCGCTTCTCGGTAAACACCTCGGCGTCGGCGTCACGAGCATTTACTGGTACTTCCGCAAGAAAGACGACTTGCTCAACGCGATGACCGATCGCGCGTTGCGCAAATATGTATTCGCCACCCCGTATGTCGAGGCCACCGACTGGCGCGAGACGCTGCGCAACCACGCCCGTTCAATGCGTAAAACCTTCATGGGCAACCCCATCCTGTGCGATCTGATTCTGATCAGGTCCGCACTCAGCCCGAGGGCCGCTCGACTCGGCGTCCAGGAGATCGAGAAAGCGATCTCCGGACTGGTCGAGGCTGGGCTGTCGCCGGAACAGGCCTTCGACACGTATTCCGCGGTGTCGGTGCATGTCCGCGGGTCGGTGGTACTGCACCGGCTCCAGGAGAAGAATCACGCGGCGGAAAACGGCGGTCGCACAATCGAAGACGCGATGGTCATCGATCCCGAAACCACCCCGCTGCTGGCCCAGATGACCACCAAAGGTCATCACATCGGCGCGCCCGACGACAACAACTTCGAATACGGCTTGGACTGCATTCTCGACCACGCCAGCCGGCTGATCGAGCAGGATTCGAAGTCGGCCGGCCGTCGGCCTAAGCCGACGTCGTCACGGCAGCGCAAGTCGCCTTCGACCGGCCGAGCCAAGACGTCGCGGCAATAATAATCACGGCGCCGAGTCTTTCGGTGGCTCAGGCACATTGAAGTGCTCGTCACGAAGCCGGAACGCCTCCTTGGTGCCGTGTTGCGCACGCGTCTTGACGAAATTGAACTCGCCGGGAGCGAACTGCAGGTTAGTGCCGAACGCGTGGAAGAGGTAGCTCGCGACTTCCTCCCCTTGATATGCCTGGCTCTGCTCGACGAGTCGAAACGCTTCCTTTGCGATGACGACCCCGTCGGCCGGCATCTTGGCGGCCTTCTCCGCCCAATACCGGGCACGCACGGTCACCTGGCCGGGATCACAAGTCTCCGTAAAGATTCCGAGCTGCTCGATCGCCGCGGCATCGATGATGTCGCCGGTCAAGAGCAGACGTCGGGCGAGCACCGGCCCTAGTCGATGAAAGAACATGTGCAGGCTTCCCAGCGCCGGCCCAAGGAAACGGGTGGCCGGCATACCGATCTTGGTATTGCGCGCGATCACGGAAATATCGGTCATCAGGGCGATTTCGAAGCCACCGCCGAGTGCGTAGCCGCTGATCTCCCCCACGGTGACCTTCGGAAAGCCCATCAGGTTGTGGTAGAAGCTGAACGACTTGCGATCGACCGTAAGCCGGCGGCGCTGGCTGGGACGGGACTTGGCCGAGCGGGTTTCGCCGTTCGCCGGCTCGTCTGAACCGCGCTCGCCGTACCAACCGTAGGCGTTGTTCATGTCCGCGCCGGTGCTGAACACACCGTCTGCTCCACGCAGCAGAACCACCGTCAAATCGTCGTCATCCGCGACACGATCCAGGCACCGGGCGACGGCTTCGCGCATGGTCGCGTCGTACGAGTTCCGCTGCTTGGGATTGTTCAAGGTTATTGTGGCGATGCGCTTTTCCGGATCGATCTCGAAGATCACCCGGCCGTCGCCGCTTTCTGAGACGGTCATCTATACCGATCCCTTCCTGCCGTTCGGCCGGCCGTTGTACTCCGGGCGCGGGTCCAGTCGTGCGTCGAGATCCGACATCAGCTTCGCCTCGATGGTGTGGTCCGTGCCGAAGGCGAGCGTGTTGCGGCGCGCCGCGGCCAAGTGATCTTGGGCCAGCCGTACCGCGCGGGCGGCATTGCCGTCGCAGATCGCGTCGAGCAGACGCTGATGATCGCGCAGTGCCGCACGCCTGGTCTTGTCCACCATCGGCGCCGGTTCGCCATGGCCGTTCCACACCGCCGACTCGTGGGCCGACCATATCAGCTCCAACGATCCGATCAACAGGATCATCGGCTCATTGCCACACCGGGAGACCAGCGTCTCGTGAAACCTGCGGGCATTCGGCACGTACCGCGACATGTCATCGAATTGCGCTGTCTGAATATCGATTTCGTCCTGCAGATAAGGGACAACTTCGGTCATCCGGTCCTCGCGCGCGGCACACATCCCGGCGCAGATCGGCTCGAGATGCACCAGCGCCTCGCTGACGTCCACCGGGGTGGCTGCCCTGGTCTGCAACACCATGCTGAGCATGTGGGCGGTCCGTTCGACGGTCGGGTGATGGATCACCGCCCCGCCGACATTGCCGCGGCGTACCGAAATCAGCCCGTCGGTCTCCAGGATGTGAATCGCCTCCCGCAACGCCGGCGGGCTCACGCCGAATTCCGCGAACAGGCTTTCCTGCGACGGGAGGACGTCTCCTTCTTTCAGGCGACCGGACAAGATGTCTTCGCGCAACTTAGAGGCCACGAGCTCAGCGACGCGGGGCTGACGAAACCGTTGTCCTGCCATGTCAGGTCTTCTCGGCTCGTCGCTTGCCGAATCGATGCCCGGTCAGCATCTCGGGACGCAATGCCAGCGTCGTGACCTCACCGACGCACAGCACCTGCTCGTCGAGCAGCAGTCGGCCCGTTGACGTGATACCACGTTCCTCCTGCGACCGGACGATGTCGAAGCGCAATTCGGTCAGTACCGGCGTCGGCCGCCGGAAGGTGACCTGCAGCCCTCGGGTCTTGCCGGAAAGCCCGGCGACGCAGTTCTGATGCTGCATGACACAGTCGAAGAACACCGCGAGAAATCCGCCGTGGACCAACCCCGGCGGACCCTCGTACACCACCGGGAAAGCGACTCTGCCCAAAGCGGTCTCACCGTCCAGGTGTTCGAAGCGGTACTCGGGAAAACACGGGTTGAACGCGCCGATGTCTGTCGCGTGATCGAGATACACCCGCCGGGTACCGTCGTCGTCCCCGATCCGCGGCGCGCTGTCCGGTGGCACCGCTGCGGCAAGCTCCTCTTCCCAGTCGCCGATCTGCGCGATGATCGCATCGACCGTGGGGTGCGCATGTTCCAACGACAGCAGCAACGAGCTGAGCCGACGGATTGCCCCGGCCGCAAAGACAGTCTGGGTGAGCGGCGCTTCGCCGAACCGGGCTGACCCCGAGTCGGGCCGCGCCGGGACGCCCGCCGCCTGGTAATCGCCCATACCACCTCTTCCCGACGCTTCTGTTCCGTAGCGCGGCTTTCCTTGCTAAGTTATACAGCGAAGCAATTGTCTTGCCTACTGTAGAGGGAACCGTATCGGCAGGGAAGGGCGGATTCGTCGGTGAGTCAGAACGCGGATTCTTCAGCGGCTGACGGCTCTCTCACGACGAGCCACGACGGCGGTATCCTGCGGATCACCCTTGATCGGCCATCGCGACGTAACTCGTTGAGCCGTAGCATGATCGAGAAGTTTGTCGCTATTCTGACCGACGCTGCCGTCGATGACTCGCTGCGGGCCATCCACATTCACGGTGCGGGCGGCGACTTCTGCTCCGGCGCCGACTGGGTTGCCTCCAACAGCAGCAGCGAGCAGCGGCCTCGTACCGGCGACATCCTTCGGCGCACACCCCACGCCGCGCACCGCCTGGTCGAGCTGATCCACGACGTCCACTTACCGGTTGTCTGCACAGTGCGTGGATTCGCAGTCGGCCTCGGCTGCAACCTGGCGCTCGCCGCGGATTTCACCGTAGCAGCGGACGACGCGGTGTTCTGGGAGCCTTTTGCGGCGCGCGGATTCAGTCCTGATTCGGGTGCATCCTGGCTACTTCCCCGATTGGTCGGGCTGACACGTGCGAAGCGGATGCTGTTGCTCGGCGACAAAGTCAGCGCAACAGATGCCGCCGACTGGGGGTTGATTCACCAAGCCGTTGGGCCGGCCGATGTGGACAGCGTGACCGAGGCCCTGCTGGCACGCTTGGCCGCCGGGCCTACGGTCGCCCTCGGGTTCGCGAAGCAGGCCATCAACTACAGCCAGCACGCGACATTGAGCCAGGCGATGACCCAGGAATTGTTCAGCCTCGAACTTTCTTGCAGAACGGCCGATTTCAAGGAAGGCCTGGCCGCATTTCGCGAGCGACGTCCGCCGAGGTTTGAAGGCCGATGACCACCGGCATCGATACCCATCCCCACTAGGCAACAAGGAACGTTGATGTCAGCAAGCTCGGCACCGTCATACGACACCATCAAGTACGAGGTGGACGGACACAAGGCCACGATCACTCTGAATCGGCCCGACGCTCTCAATGCGCTCAGCCCTCACATGATCACCGAACTGCGTAGCGCCTACGACGCGGCCGAAACCGACGACAATGTATGGATTCTCATCGTCACCGGCACCGGGCGGGCATTTTGCAGCGGCGCGGACGTCAAGGCAATCCCGGGCGACGGCAAGGTGATCAACGAGCGACCGTATCTGTCCAGCTATGAGCAGTGGGAGGCGCCACAAGAAGGCACCCCACCGTTTCGCACGATGGCCAAGCCGGTGCTGGCCGCGATCAACGGATTGTGTTGTGGCGCAGGTCTGGACTGGGTGACCACTGGCGACATCGTGATCGCCTCCGATAAGGCGACGTTCTTCGACCCGCACGTCAGCATCGGGCTGGTTGCCGCGCGCGAGCTGGTCCGGGTTGCCCGCGTGCTCCCCCGGTCCACTGCCCTGCGCATGGCTTTGGTGGGCAAGCACGAACGGATGAGTGCGCAGCGAGCTTACGAGCTCGGCATGATCACTGAGATCGTCGAACACGACCATCTGCTGGAACGCGCTCATGAGATCGCCGACATCGTCAACTTGAATGCGCCGCTTGCCGTCCGGGGCACCCGGCTGGCGATCCTCAAGGGCCTGGACCTACCACTGCACGAAGCCGAGATGTTGGCCGAATCATTCCGCGAACGCAATCTGCACACCGAGGACTCACTGGAAGGACCTCGGGCGTTCATGGAGAAGCGCCCACCGGAGTGGCAGTGTCGATGAGCTTCGAAACCATCGAGTTGCACGTAGACCGTGGCGACCGGGTCGCGACGATCACGCTCAACCGGCCCGCTCAACTCAACGCCTTCAACCGAGCCATGTGCGAGGAGATCGCCGAGGCGTGGCGCATCGTCAAGGCGGACGACTCCGTCAACGCCGTCGTGTTGCGGTCAGCCGGCAGCCGGGCCTTCAGCGCAGGCCTTGATGTCAAGACGCCCTATGGGCAGCCCGAAAACATCTGGAATCACGAGGATCCCGGCGAGGCGCTCAGCCCTAAGTGGCAGAAGATGTGGAAGCCGGTGGTGTGCGCCGTGCAGGGCATGTGCACGGCCGGTGCGTTCTACTTCGTCAACGAGTCCGATGTAGTCATCTGCTCGACCGACGCGACGTTCTTCGACTCCCACGTATCGGCCGGCCTGGTGTGCGCACTGGAGCCGGTCGGGCTGATGCGCCGGATCGGTCTGGGCGAAACGCTGCGAATCGCGTTGATGGGTAATGACGAGCGGGTCAGCGCCGACACTGCTCTTCGCATCGGCCTGGTGTCCGAAGTGGTGTCCCCCGAGGACCTGTGGTCACGCGCCCACCAGATCGCCGCGACCATTGCGGCCAACCCGCCGTCCGCGACTCAGGGCACCGTCAAAGCGATTTGGGAATCGCTCGACAAGCCCTACCGCGCAGCACTGGACCAAGGGCTGATCTACACCCGGCTTGGAAACCCGATCGGCACCGCCGAATTGGCTAAGCGTGGCGACCGTCGCGCGTCGGACCCGCGAATTCGATGACCACACATCGGCTCAGTCAGCGCATCGACGATGTGCTTCGTCTGCAGCCCGACGAGCCGGCGGTGGAATACGACCGTCAATGGTTGACCTGGGGACAGCTTCGCGAACTCGCCGAACAGATCAGTTCGCTGATCGGCACTCACCAACCTCAGGTCGGCATTCTGTTACGCAACCGCCCCGCGCACGTTGCCGCGCTGCTGGGGGTGCTGCGCCGCGGGGCCACCGCTGTCGTGATCAACCCTGGCCGTGGCGACGAGCGCGTCAAAGCCGATGTCGATCAGCTTGCGCTGCCGGTAATCATCGGTGAACCAGCCGATCTCGCCGCGCTCGGCGAGCCGCCTGCCACCACCTTGGTATCGATCTCAGATCTCGTCGCCAAGCCGAAATGGATTGCTACCAAGCCGGCTCGGGAGTACCACGAGCGACCCGGGGTCGCGGTGCGGATGTTGACCAGCGGAACGACTGGACCGCCCAAACGCGTGGACCTAACCTATGACATGCTGGCGCACAGCGTGATGGGTCGTGAGGCCGCTCAATCAACGCCGCCAACGGAATTGCGCCACGGTGTGGCTATCGTCAACTCACCGCTGGTGCACATCGGTGGGGTGTTCCGAATCCTGCAATGCATTGCCGAGGCGCGACGCTTCGTGTTGCTGGAGCGATTCGAGCTCAGCCGGTGGGCCGAAGCGGTGCGCGCGCATCGGCCGCGCGCGGTTTCGCTTGTGCCGACGGCGTTACGAATGGTGTTGCACTCCGACTTATCTCGCGAGGATTTGGCGAGCGTGCGCGCCGTGACATCAGGCACCGCGCCGTTGTCTCCCGAGGATTCCGACGCCTTCACCGAGAAGTATGGAATACCGGTTCTGACTTCCTATGCCGCGACGGAATTCGGCGGCGGGGTGGCGAGCTGGACATTGGCCGACCACCAGAAATACTGGCGCGCCAAGCGTGGCAGCGTGGGCCGTGCCAACCCCGGGGCGCAATTGCGGGTGGTCAGCGACGACGGTAGTGCGCTCGGACCCGACCAGATCGGCTTGCTGGAGGTAAAACCTGCCCAACTGGGACCCTCCGCGGACTGGATGCGCACCACGGACACGGCGCGCATCGATGCCGACGGCTTTCTGTGGATCGTCGGCCGTGCAGACCAGGCGATCATCCGCGGCGGCTTCAAAGTGATACCCGACGATGTGCGCAGCGCGTTGGAAAGCCACCCCGCGGTAGCGGGCGCCGCTGTCGTCGCGCGCAACGACGACCGCCTTGGGGAAACACCGGTCGCCATGGTGGAACTGCGCGCACCTGCATCGGCGGACGCCGCCGAACTCCTCGACTACCTGCGGAGCAGATTAGCCCGCTACGAGATCCCCACCGACATCGCGATTGTCGCCGATCTTCCGAGAACGCCGTCCGGGAAGCCCGATCTGGGCGAGGTCCGGCGCCATTTCGACAACGCGCTCTCGACCGCCCAGGGCGACCATGTCGAGTGAATCACCCACCGTCGCTGAAGTACTGCGCATCCAATCCCGCAGCCGGGGCGATCACCCACTACTGATCTGCGATTCCGAACGCATCAGCTACGCCGAAGCCGACCGGCTTTCCGGGCGGCTGGCTCGCGGACTCGTGAGTCTCGGTGCCGGTAAGGGCAGCCACGTCGGACTGCTCTACCCCAACGGCGTCGCGTTCGTCGTCGGCATGCTGGCGGCCGCGCGAATCGGTGCCGTCGTGGTGCCGTTCTCCACGTTCGCCACCGCACGCGAGATACGCGAGCAACTCGTCGACAGCGACACCGAATTCCTACTTAGCGCAGCGTCTTATCGGGCCCACGACTACGTGCAACGGCTTGCCGAGGTGCTACCGGGCTGCCGTCTCGACTCCGATGATCGGCTGTTCGACGTCGCCGCACCGCAATTGCGTCAGGTCATCTTCGACACTTCGAAAACCGGCCGACTGGCCGACACCGTGGACGAGCCGCTGCTCTCGGCAATGGAAAACGATGTCGACGGCTCTGATCCACTGGCCATTGTCTACACCTCGGGCACCACCAGGGCGCCCAAAGGCGTGCTGCACACCCACGCAGCACTCCTCGATCATCAACGAAACCTCAACTCGATCCGCGGCCTGACCGCGGCGGACACGCTGTTCTGCAATTCGCCGTTTTTCTGGATCGGCGGATTCGGGTTCGCGTTGTTGGCCACCCTGATCGCCGGCGCATCGCTGGTGTGCTCGAACACCGAGGACGCCGGCGCGACGCTGGATCTGCTCGAGGCCGAAAGGCCCACCATCACCAACGGATTCGCGGGCGCGGTCAGGCATTTGACGCAGCATCCGAGTTTCGCACGACGCGACCTGTCGTCGATGCGACGCGGCAACCTGTACCCGATCATGGCTCCTGAGGTAAGACCGGTCGACCCCGAGTTGCGGCACAACATGCTCGGGCTTACCGAGGCCGGCAGCGTGGTGCTGATCAGTGCGGACGAGACCGACCAGCCCGAGCATCGACGTGGGTCCTTCGGCCAGGCGGCACCAGGGTTGGAGTCCAAGATCGTCGACCCCGTCACCGGTATGCCGGTCGAGGACGGGGCGCTCGGCGAGCTATGCATCCGCGGGCCATGCCTGATGCAGCGCTACTACAAGCGCAGCCGGGAAGAATGTTTCGACGCCGACGGCTGGCTGCACACCGGCGACCTGGCCGCCACCGACAACGACGGATTCGTCTACTACATCGGCCGCCGCGGTTCGATGATCAAGACGGCCGGCGCCAACGTGTCTCCGGCCGAAGTCGAGCAGGCGATCGCGAAGGTCGCCGGTAGTGCGGTGGCCTACGTATTCGGGCTCCCGGACCCCGAGCGCGGCCAGGTGGTCGCTGCCGTCGTCGCGCTGGACAACGGCAAGAAATTCGATGAGTCGGAGCTACGACGCGAGCTCGCAACAGAACTCTCCGCATACAAGATCCCGCGCCGATTCGCGGCGATCTCCCCAGCCGATGTCCCGCTGTTGGCCAGCGGGAAAGCCGATGTGCAGCAACTGAAAAGGCTGTTCGATGCCTGACACAGTCGACGATCTGGTGCGGCACCGCTCGGCGCATGACGACGCCAAGCCGATAGTGATCGACCCCTCTTGCCGGCTCAGCTACCGCGAACTGGACGTCACCACACATGATTTGGCCGCGGCGTTCGTCGACGCCGGTGTCGTGAAGGGCACCCGGGTCGGGCTCATCATGCCCAACGGCGTGCGTTGGGTGCAGATCGCGATCGCGCTCACCCGGATCGGTGCTGTGCTGGTGCCGTTGAGCACGCTGCTGCAGCCGCGGGAATTGATTGCCCAGCTGCGGACCGCCTCGGTACAGGCCCTGATCAGCGTCGAAGAATTCCGCGGGCACCGCTACCTCGACGACCTGCGAACCGCACTGGGCGTTCGCGATCTGCGCACAACACCGCAGGGCCCTGAACTTCCTGCCTTGCGCCAGGTGTGGGCGGCCGATCGACTACCGGATGCCCCCACCGCCGACACGACCGGCCCTCTCGTCGACGCCCTGTCCGCAACGGTGACGCCGAGCGATCCGATGGTCATCATGTTCACATCCGGCAGCAGCGGCGCACCCAAAGGGACGGTGCACTCACACGGCAGTGCGCTAGGCGCTGTCCGGTCCGGATTGGCAAGCCGTTGCATCGATTCCGACACCCGGCTGTATCTACCGATGCCCTTCTTCTGGGTGGGCGGCTTCGGCAGCGGAGTGCTTTCCACCCTGGTGGCCGGCGCGACTCTGGTCACCGAGGAGATCCCGCAGCCGGACACCACGCTGCTGCTGCTGGAGCGCGAACGGGTGACGTTGTTTCGCGGCTGGCCCGATCAGGCCGAAGCGCTAGCTCGCCATCCGTACCGCGCCCGCGCAGACTTGTCCGCGCTGCGGCCGGGCAGTCTGGAAGCGCTGCTGCCGGCCAGGCAACGTGCCCAACCTGGTTCCCGTGCAACCCTATTCGGCATGACAGAAGCTTTCGGGCCCTATTGCGGCTACCGTGCCGACACCGATATGCCCCCCTCGGCCTGGGGAAGCTGCGGCAAGCCGTTCGAGGGCATGGAGGTCCGTATCGTTGATCCCGACACCGGACATCCAGTCGCAGCCGGAGCCATTGGGATGATTCAGATTCGGGGGCCACACACCCTGCGCGGGATATGCCGGCGCCGGCGCGATGAGCTGTTCACCGCCGATGGGTTTTACTCCACTGGCGATCTTGGCCGACTCGACGAAGACGGCTTCCTCTTCTACCACGGTCGATCCGATGACATGTTCAAGGTCAGCGGCGCGACCGTCTATCCGACCGAAGTGGAGCAGGCGCTGCGCGACATCGACGGTGTCGACACCGCCTTCGTCACTAATCTCACTGATGCACAAGGTGATCGGGTGGGTGCGGTCGTGGTGTGCGATACCGCCGCGACCAGCGCCGAACACCTCCGCGAATCGGCCCGTGCGCTGCTCAGCGCCTTCAAAGTGCCGAGCGTCTGGCTGCTCGCCGACTCGGACGACATGATTCCACGAGGCCCAACCGGCAAGGTCGATGTCCGGCGGCTGCGCGAGCTCTTGCTCAGTGCGGCGAACGTGCGGCCTGGCTAGGTCGGATCGACGACTCCGTGTTCGGCCAGGTGGTCGATCAGCGGAGCGGCGCCGGCGGCAAGGTGATCGGACATCGCTTTACGGGCCAGATCGCTGTTGTGTTTGGCCAGCGCCGTCAACACCCGGCGGTGGTCTTTGATCGACTGATCGGGCCAGCCGCTGATAGTGGGAAACACAGATTCCGGCGCATACCGGGTGATCTGCGACATCATCTGCGCAAGCTTCGGCGACTCGGCAGCGACATTGATGGCCCGGTGAAACTCGTGATTGAGCCGTACTGTTCGCTCGATGTCGTTGCCCGCGTACGCTTGCTCGAGCTCGGCCTGGATTCCCTTGAGTTCGCGAAGCTGGTCGTCGCTGATGCTAACCGCAGCCCGGGCCGCGAGCTCACCACCCACGTGAGCCTGCAGATTCGCGATGTCGGCAAGGTCGCGTTCAGTGACGGGAAGCACGACGAAGCCACGGCGTGGCTGCTGGGCCAGTAGGCCCTCGGCGCGCAACTCGAACAGCGCCTCGCGTACCGGCGTCACGCTGATCCCGAGTTCGGCCGCCAGCTGATCCAGTCGAACGTACTCGCCCGCGGAGTACGTGCCGTCGAAGATCCGCTTACGGACATAGCGCGCAACATCTTCGGAAAGCTGGGGACGCGCGGCGAAATCCGGGATGCTCACGGTCAAATCCGATACTCGGCAAGGAGTCGCTTGCTGATGATCGACTTCTGTATCTCACTTGTTCCCTCGCCGATGAGCAGAAACGGCGCATCGCGCATCAGCCGCTCGATTTCGTACTCTTTGGAGTAGCCGTAGCCGCCGTGGATGCGGAAGCTCTGCTGGGTGACCTCCGAGCAGAATTCGCTGGCAAGATATTTTGCCATTCCGGCCGCGACGTCGTTACGCTCGCCGGAATCCTTCAACCGGGCGGCGTTGACCATCATCAGGTGAGCTGCCTCGACTTTGGTTGCCATCTCGGCGATTTGGAAGGCAATGGCCTGGTGTTCGGCGATCGGTTTACCGAAGGTGTGACGTTGCTGCGCATACCGCACGGCGAGTTCGAATGCGCGGATAGCCACCCCGACCGCTCGGGCCGAAACGTTGACTCGGCCGACCTCGATGCCGTCCATCATCTGGTAGAAACCCTGGCCCGGGACGCCGCCCAGGACGTCGTCGGCGCTCGCGGCGTATCCGTCGAAGATGAGTTCCGTGGTGTCGATTCCCTTGTAGCCCAGCTTGTCGATCTTTCCCGGTATCGTCAGTCCGGGCATCACCTCCCCGAAACCGGTGGGCTTCTCGATGAGGAATGCGGTCAGATTCCGGTGCGGTGCGTCCGCGCCTTCGTCGGTGCGAACCAGCGCCGCAACCAAACTGGAGCTGGCACCGTTGGTCAGCCACATCTTCTGGCCGTTGATGGTGTAGTCGCCGTCGCCGTTGCGGGTGGCGCGGGTGCGGATCGCGGCGACATCGGAACCCAACTCCGGCTCGGACATCGAGAACGATCCGCGAATCTCACCGGCCGCCATGCGCGGTAAGAAGCGCTGCTTCTGCTCGTCGGTGCCGTGCTGACGCAGCATGTAGGCGACGATGAAGTGGGTGTTGAGCACCCCCGAGATGCTCATCCAGCCGCGGGCCAGCTCTTCGACGCAGAGGGCATAGGTCAACAACGACTCGCCCAATCCGCCGTATTCTTGCGGGATCATCAGACCGAACAGACCCATTTCCCGCATCTGGTCGACGATCGCCTGCGGATAGGTATCGGAGCGCTCCAACGCGGGCGCGTTCGGTATGACTTCCTTTTCGACGAATTGTCGTACCGTGGCGATGATTTCATTCTGAACGTCGGTCAGGCCAATCGTTTCAGCAAGTTTGGTCATTTGGCGCCGTCCTCCTTACTAGCTGGCGATCGTTTTCGCGTCGGTCAGACGCGTGATGTCGGCAGCGCTCAATCCCAGGGCCGCGGTCAGCACGTCGGCGGTATCGCCGCCCAGTCGGGGTGCCGGCTCACCGGCGAAATATTCGCCGTCGAAAACGGTCGGCATCCCCGGCGCGAGGTAGTCCCCCAGGCCGTCTTGGTGCAGCCGGGAGAACAACGGATTTGCGGTGACCCGTTCACCTTCGGCAGCCTGCCCGAAGCTCTGATAGCGCTCGAACAACACGCTGGTGGCCGACAGCGCCTGCGTCACCTCGTCGGCGGTGCGCTCGGCGAACCACGTCGCAAAGAGTCCGCTCAGCACGTCGCGGTATCGATAGCGCACGCCTTCGTCGGCGAAATCCGCACCGAGCGAGTCCGCGAGCGCCAAAACGGCTGCAGCAGTGCCTGATACCTCGACGAGATCCTGAAAATGACGTCTGGTCAGGGTGACGATCATGAATGCGACGCCATCGCGACTGGTGAAATCCTGACCGTACTGCCCATAAATAGCGTTGCCGAGGCGCTCACGTTGGGTGCCGTTCACCTGAGGCTCGGTCAGAAGTCCCAGATTGCCCGCGGTGGCCAGCGCGACGTCTTCCAGCGCGAGGGTGATCTGAGCGCCCGCTCCGGACTGCTCGCGGCGACGCAGCGCGGCGACGACCGCGAGCGCGGCATACAGGCCACAACAGACATCCCAGGCCGGCAACACGTGATTGATCGGGCCCGCGTGATTCGCCGGGCCGGTCACCAACGGAAATCCAGTGGCGGCATTGACCGTGTAGTCCACCCCGGTGGAGCCGTCATGACGGCCGAGCACCTGCAGATGGATCAGGTCGGGACGTTTGGCCACGAGCGTGCCATACGACAGCCAGGACAATCCCGCGGCGTTGGTCACCACCACGCCATCGCCCTCGACGATCAGCCGCTGGACCAGCTCTTGCCCGTCGGGAGAGCGCAAATCAACGGTGGCCGAACGCTTTCCCTTGTTCAGCCCGGTCCAGTAGATCGATGTGCCGGTCGCGGTGACCGGCCAACGATGCGTGTCGGATGCGCCGCCGATCGGGTCGACCCGAATCACCGACGCCCCAAGCTGACTCAACGTCATCCCGCACAACGGCGCGGCGACGAAGCTGGAGACCTCGACGACGGTGAGGCCGGCCAAGGGGGTGGTCATCGCGCCCCGACCCGCTCGAAGATCGCGGCCAGGCCCTGCCCGCCGCCGATGCACATGGTTTCCAGACCGTAGCGCGCGTTCCGCCGATTCAGTTCGCGGGCCAGCGTGGCCAACATTCTTCCGCCGGTGGCGCCGACCGGATGGCCCAGCGAGATTCCTGAGCCATGTACGTTCGTCCGCTCCCGATCGGCGGCGCCAAAGCCCCACTCCCGCATCACGGCAAGCGCCTGGGCGGCAAACGCCTCGTTGAGTTCGATAAGGTCGATGTCGCGCAATTGCAAGCCCGCTTTGGCCAGGGCAAGCTCGGTGGCAGGCACCGGGCCGATTCCCATCACGTCAGGCGGGACCGCCGCGACACCCCACGACACCAGCCGGACCAGCGGGGTGAGTCCGAGTTCAGCGGCTTTTTCCGGGGTGGTCACCAGACACATCGACGCCGCGTCGTTTTGCCCGCTGGCGTTTCCGGCAGTGACCGTTGCTTCTGGATCATCCTTGAGCAGAACAGCTTTGAGCTTGCTCAACGATTCCACCGTGGTATCGGCGCGCGGATGCTCGTCGGTGTCGATGACTTCCTCACCGTGTCGGCCGCGCACGGTCACCGGAATGATCTCCTCAGCCAGCAGACCGCCACGCTGCGCGGCCACCGCACGCTGGTGCGATGTCACCGCAAGTTCGTCCTGCTCCTGACGCGAGATGTCGTATTGCCGGCGCAAATTCTCGGCGGTCTCCAGCATCCCGCCGGGCACCGGGTAGTGGCGACCTCCGGCGGTGGTGCGTCCGCGCGCCAGCCCATCGTGCACCTGGACGCCGCCGCGGCCGCCGCCCCACCGCATATCTGTGGAGTAGAACGCGACGTTGCTCATGCTCTCCGCGCCACCGGCGACGACCAGATCATGGTCGCCGGAGCGGATCTGAAGACCTGCCTGAATCACCGCTTGGAGGCCTGATCCGCAACGACGGTCGATCTGCATGCCGGGAACCGTCACCGGCAGACCCGAATCAAGCGCGATAACGCGACCGATCGCGGGGGCTTCGCTGCTGGGATAACAGTGCCCGAGTATGACGTCCTGTACCGCCGCAGGAGGAACGCCAGTCCGGTCCAGTAGACCGGTGAGAGCAGCCACCCCGAGCTCAACAGCGCTCTGCGACTTGAACATTCCACCGTAGCGGCCGATCGGTGTCCGTACCGGCTCGCAGATCACCGCTTCGCGCACGCTCATAGGTGCCTTCCGCCGGTCACCTCGAGAACGGTTCCGGTCATGTACGACGACAGATCGCTGGCGAGGAACAGCGCGACCTTGGCGACCTCCTCGGGCTCGCCGGCCCGTCCCATCGGTATCTCGGCGAGCTTCTCGTCCCAGATTCGTTGCGGCATGGCCTCGGTCATCGCCGACCTAATCAGCCCGGGCCGGATCGCGTTGACCCGCACACCGAGGTGGGCGAGCTCCTTGGAAGCCGCCTTGGTCATGCCGACGATGCCGGCCTTGGCCGCCGAATAGTTGGTCTGGCCGACCATGCCGACCTTCCCGGAGATCGACGACATGTTGACGATCGCGCCGCGTTTGTTCTCCCGCATGACCGCGGCTGCTTTACGCAGCCCGTTCCACGTTCCCTTCAGGTGCACCGCGATCACCTGGTCGAACTGGTCCTCGGTCATCTTGCGCATCGTGGCGTCGCGGGTGATGCCGGCGTTGTTGATCATGATGTCCAGCGTGCCGAACCGATCGACAGCCGCCGCGATCAGCGCGTCGACCTCGTCTGCGGACGTCACGTCGCAGCGCACCGCGGTGGCGACGTCGTCACCGCCGAGTTCGGCGGCCGCAGCCTGCGTCGCCTCGAGATTCACGTCGCCGAGCACTACCCGGGCGCCCTCATCGATGAACCGCCGCGCGATGGCCAAACCCAGTCCCTGGGCGCCACCGGTGATGACTGCGGTTTGACCGGTCAACAACGACACACGATCACCGTCCTTCTCTTCGGGCCCCAGACACGGGACATCATCGCACATCATATTTCATATATGATCGCGCCCAGACGACGGACGGCGGGGCGCCGCCACACCGCGTCCGCTGGTAATTGCACCGCCCGAAGGGAGCGCTGATTCATGCCTACCGCGGTCGTCGACGACGACGACTTTCAGCAGATCCTCGCGCAGACCAGACAGTTCGTCCGCACCGCGGTCGTTCCGCGTGAGCAGGAGATTCTGGCGACCGACCGGGTGCCCGATGATCTGCGGAGCCAGGCGAAGGAGATGGGGCTGTTCGGCTACGCCATTCCGCCGGAGTGGGGTGGGCTCGGGCTCGATATCACCCAGGACGTCGAGCTGGCGATGGAGCTGGGCTACACGTCACTGGCGCTTCGGTCGATGTTCGGCACCAATAACGGCATCGCCGGGCAAGTGTTGGTCGGGTTCGGAACCGATGAACAGAAGGCCGCCTGGCTGGAGCCGCTGGCGTCGGGGAAGGTCGCATCGTTCGCGCTGACCGAACCCGGAGCGGGATCGAACCCAGCAGGCTTGCGTACCAAGGCCATTCGCGATGGCGCGGAAGACGATTGGGTGATCTCCGGCGAGAAGCGGTTCATCACCAACGCACCTGTCGCAGACCTGTTCGTGGTCTTTGCGCGCACCCGTCCGGCCGACGACGCCGGACCGGGTATCGCGGTGTTCCTCGTTCCTGCCGAGGCGGCCGGGGTCGAAGTCGGGACCAAGGACGCCAAAATGGGACAGGAAGGCGCGTGGACCGCCGACGTGCGATTCAGCGATGTCAGGGTGCCGGCCGGCGCGCTAGTCGGCGGCAGCGAAGATATCGGGTACCGGGCGGCAATGACATCGCTGGCGCGCGGGCGCATTCACATCGCCGCACTGGCGGTCGGTGCGGCTCAGCGCGCGCTGGACGAATCGATCACGTACGCGGCCACCGCCACCCAGGGCGGCACCCCGATCGGCAACTTCCAGCTGGTGCAGGCGATGCTCGCCGACCAGCAGACCGGAGTGATGGCCGGTCGCGCCCTCGTCCGCGACGCGGCCCGGCTGTGGCTCACCGAAGAGGATCGACGTGTCGCGCCCTCGGCGGCCAAAGTGTTCTGCACCGAAATGGCAGGCAAGGTAGCCGATCTCGCCGTGCAGATCCACGGCGGCAGCGGATACATGCGCGAGGTGCCGGTAGAACGCATCTACCGCGATGTGCGCCTGCTGCGACTGTACGAGGGCACTAGCGAGATCCAAAGACTGATCATCGGGTCGAACCTGGTCAAGGCGGCACAGCGCAAGCAGTGACGTAATATCGTCCCGGTTACAGTGACCTTTACGATACGGAGCGCACATGACCGGCCGGCTCACGGGCAAGGTGGCATTCATCACCGGAGCGGCACGTGGCCAGGGCCGTGCGCACGCCATCCGGATGGCTCGCGAGGGCGCCGACATCATCGCCGTCGATCTCGCGGGCAAGCTTCCACCCTGCGTCCGTTACGACTCGGCAACACCGGAAGATCTGGCCGAAACCGTTCGGCTCGTCGCGGCCACTGGACGCCAAATAATGGCCTCGCACAACGATATTCGCGACTTCGACGGTCTGCGCCAGGCTGTGGACGACGGCGTGGCTGCGCTCGGGCGACTGGACATTATCGTCGCTAACGCCGGCATCACGGCTCCAGAGGCGTGGAACGAAATCACTCCCGAATCGTTTCGCGACGTGATCGAGGTCAATGTGACGGGAACGTGGAACACCGTGATGGCCGGCGCCCAGCAGATCATCGACGGCGGCCGGGGCGGATCCATCATCCTGATCAGCTCCGCAGCCGGCCTCAAGCTGCAGCCATTCATGGTGCACTACACCGCCAGCAAGCACGCGGTCACCGGGATGGCACGCGCGTTCGCCGCTGAGTTGGGTATGCATTCAATCCGGGTCAACAGTGTGCACCCCGGTCCAGTCAACACTGCAATGGGCGGCGGCGACATGGTCGGCGCCTTGGCAAAGTTTACCGAGACAAGTCCGCACTTGGCGAACACCCTCACGCCGTTTCTGCCGAACTGGGTGGCCGAACCCGACGACATCGCCGACGCGGTGTGCTGGCTGGCCAGCGACGAATCACGCTTTGTCACAGCAGCGGCAGTACCCGTCGACCAGGGCTCGACTCAGTTCTGATTCGCCGCGGCGGTATGCGGGATCATGTCGTCGTTGGCTGCTGCGCCGCGTACTCGCCGACGAGATCCAACGTGCCCAGCTCGCGGATTGCCTGGCAGCCCCGGGCCAGCATGGTCAGCACCATGTCGTCGCCGCGATCGGTCGCAGTGGCGAACGCGAACCCCAGCGCCGAGATCAACAGAGCCTGCGTCATGCCGAGTCGGTAATCGCGCCAACAGGTTTCGCGGTCGTAGCCGGTTACGCCGTAGCCGGTAAGGGCTCGGTGGTACTCGTCGACAAGGTCGCGCTCGATCGATGCGCGCAGCTCGGGCTTGAGGCTGGTCGCGGTGAAGTACGCCAGATCGCGGGCGGGCAGGCCCACCCCGAGCGTCTGCCAATCCACCACCGTCACGCCGGCTGAGTCCGGAAAAAACAGCAGGTTGTCGAGCCGGTAGTCACCGTGCAACAGCGCGAACCGATCCCGCTCGGCAAGCAACCACGGTGTCACCAAATCCATTGCCGTGGTGAAGGTTTCCCGGTCGGCAGCGCTCATCCGGTCACCGAGCTTGTCCAGCGTGATCTCGGCGCTCATCCGGGCCACCTCACCCAGCCCGCCGGCCGATGCTTCGTCCGGCCGGGCGAAGGCGATCCCGGGGAAGTCCAGCCAGACCGGATCGCACCAGCTCGGCCCGTGCAGTCCGGCTATGGCCGTCACGGCCAGCCGCGCTTCGGGCTCGCCGCATCCCGCGAGTTGATCGCCTTGCACGGCCGGCGCCTGATCGGCGAGCAGCAGCGCGTAGTCCAACGCGTCATCGCTGATCTCGCAGTAGAAGCATTGCGGTGTCGGCACCCGCACCCGGTCCGCCACCCCGGTGTAGAAAGCGCATTCGCTGCGGTAGCCGATGGTCACCCTGTCCCGCACGGTGTCGTCCTGAGCAGGCAGTTTGATGACGAACGTGTCGGGCAGGTTGCCGGCGTCACCGGCGTACGTCGCCGACACCCGATAGGTCGCTCCGGTCTGCCCGGTACCGACCGCGACCACGTCGATGCTGAACAACCGCACGGTGGTTCCGCGACTGCTCAGGACCGCCGAGAGCCACTCGCGAGTGACGTCGTCGGGATATCGGGGAATGGGCATCGAGATCTTCGTCCCTTTCGCTGGCTAGACCGATTGCACAACTGTAAGCCATTCGGCAAACGCTGCTGACGAGTTGTCGCGCGAGCGCTAATTGTTGCCTGTCGGAGTCCAGATCTGGGTCGACTCCGCGCGTCCGCGTAGCACGGTCTCACCATGGGCGACCCAGTTTCGGCGCTCAGCCGTGTCAGCGCGCTCGATGGCGGCGGCCGAACTGACGATCCGTTGGTCCAGCGTCTTGGCGAAGTCGGCCAGTCGCGCCGCCTCGTTGACGGCATCGCCGACAACGGTGTATTCGTAACGGTTTTCGGCGCCGATGTTTCCGGCGAACACCGGCCCCGCCGATACACCAACCCCGAAGTCGACCAGCGGTAGCCGGCGTAGTTGGTTGCGTAGCGTGCGGGCGGTTGCCAAGGCGGCTGACGCAGACCCGTCCAGGGCCAGCGGGGCCCCGAAGACCGCCAGCGCGGCGTCACCCTGGAATTTGTTGATCAGCCCATGGTGGTCGTCGACAGCGCTGACGACGATGCGGAAAAAATCGTTGAGTACCCCGGCCACCTCTTGCGGCGGCCTGATGGCCGTCAGCGTGGTCGAACCAACCAGATCGATGAAAAGGATTGCCGCCTCTCGTACATCACCGGACAGCGAGGTGCCTTCTTCAAAGGCCCGTCGGGCCACGTCGGCCCCGACATGGCGGCCGAACAGATCGCGTAATCGGTCGCGTTCGCCGATTCCGGCGACCATTCGGTTGAATCCGTCTTGCAAGCGGCCGATTTCAGACTTCTCGTACACGCCGACGAAGGTGTCGATCCTGCCTCGCTCGACCTCGGCCATCGCGTCGACGACCTCGCGCACCGGATCCGAGATCGATCTGGAGGTCATGATCATCACCGGAAGCCCGATCAGAATCGCGACCAGCGTCACTACCAGGATGGGCATCTCGACCGATCCGGTCTTCGCAATGATCCAGCCGTTCGAGCGAGTCAACACCAGACCGGCAATCGCCAGGGACGGCAGACCACTGCCCAGCAGCCACATCCCGATCAGCCGCGTGAGCACGCTGGGCGCGACCACCAGGCCCTCGGTCCCCTGCGTGGCCGCCAACATAATCGACCGAAGGGATCGCTGCGTGAGCAGCAGACTCAGGCTTGCTGCCGCGGTCCCACCGAAGACGACCGCCAGCAGGGTCGGGACCCACAGGGGCGCAAGGCCGTCGAGATTCAGCACGAGGTAAGTGACACCGCTGACCGCCCACACCACCGCCAGGATCGTCGACTGCCGCCCGAGCAGACGCATGGCTGATCGCCGCTGCTCGACAGTCGGTTGCTGCCCGGCGACAAACCACCTCAGGACCGGAACCAGGTTTGCGATACCCCCGGCCGCGACCGCGATTGTCCCGAGCACCACGATCACTGTTGCGGTGATCAGGCTGGCCGCAGAGAAGTACGCCCTAGTCTGGCTGGCGAACTGACCGTGCAACGGAATCACGATCGCGGCGGCATCGGCGGTACCGATCAGATGGCCGCACGCGAGACCGGCAGCGTAGCGGATCGCGATCTTGCGGCCGGTCGCACGTTGCGCAACTGCGGCGTCGGTCACCGGACAAAGGTAGCCCGCCGGGGCGCCGGTTTAGCGCTCCCGTGTCAGACCGCCGGGTAACCCACGGATTTGACCTCGGTGTACTGGTCGAAACCGGCCACACCGTTCTGGCGGCCAACACCGCTGTCCTTGTACCCGCCGAACGGTGTGTCGGCGCCGTACGGTGCGCCACCGTTGACGCCCATGAAACCGGCCTTGATGCGACGCGCCACGGCCAGCGAATGCTCCAGCGATCCCGACATCACGTTGCCGGCCAGACCGTACGGACTGTCGTTGGCAATCCGGATCGCGTCTTCTTCGTCGTCGAACGGAATGACCGACAGCACGGGGCCAAAGATCTCCTCCTGGGCGATCGTCATTTTGTTGTCGACATCGGTGAAAAGCGTTGGCCGGACGAAGTATCCCTTGTCGAAACCGGTGTCCGCACCGGGTCCACCGACCAGCGCGGTCGCACCTTCCTCGACGCCCTTCTTGATGTAGCCCGTCACGCGGTCGAACTGTCGCTGCGAAATCACCGGCCCACACAGGGTGCCGGGGTCCTGCGGGTCGCCGCAGGTGACGTTCTCGTAGATGCTCTTCAGGATCGCCACCCCCTCCTCGTAGCGAGACCGGGGCAGCAGCATCCGGGTGGGGTTGGCGCAACCCTGTCCCGCGTGCATACAGGGCGCGATGCCGATCGCGCAGGCCAACCCGAAGTCGGCGTCCTCCAGGACGATGGTGGCTGACTTGCCGCCGAGTTCCAGAAAAAGCCGCTTCATGGTGGCAGCGCCCTTTTCCATGATCCGCTTGCCGACCACCGTCGATCCGGTGAACGAGATCAGGTCGACCTTCGGCGACAGCGTGAGCTCCTCGCCGACAAAGTGATCCGATGCGGTCACGACGTTGACGACACCCGCGGGGATATCGGTCTTTTCGGCGATCAGCCGGCCCAGCCGATTCGCGTTGAACGGAGTGTTCGGCGCCGGCTTGAGCACGACGGTGTTACCGGTACCCAGCGCCTGCCCCAGCTTGTTGAGCGTCACCTCGAACGGGAAGTTCCAAGGCACGATCGCACCGACCACGCCGACCGGCTCCCGCCAGACCTTGATGGAGGTGTTCGCGCCGGTGAGGCTGATCACCCGGTCGCCAAGATCGGTCTCCCAGGCGTATTCGTCGATCAGCCGGGCCGGGTACTTCAGCCCGTCGGCCAGCGGGGCGTCCAGTTGTGGGCCGAATGTGATGGCCCGAGGTGATCCGACTTCGAGGATGAGCTCCTCACGCAGCTCTTCCTTCTCGGATTCGATCGCGTCGTGCAACTGCAGCAGGCAGCGCTTGCGCAGCTCCTTGTTCGTCGACCAGTCCGTCTCGTCGAACGCGCGACGCGCGGCGTCGATGGCCCGGTGCATGTCCTCTTTGGAAGCGTCGGCCACCTCCCCGAGCGACTCCTCGGTCGCCGGGTTGATGTTGGTGAAAGTGCCGGCCTGGCCGTCGACCAACTTGCCGTCGATCATCATCTTCGGCTCGAAGCGGACCTTTACAGTGTCAGTCATGTTTGTTGCGCTTTCGTAGTCGGGACGCGGAGCGGGCGCCGTGACGCAGGATACTATGGAGAGCCTTACCGGAACGCAGTCGGTTGGCAAGGGCCAATGTTGACCAAATATCTGTTCCACCGTAAAGTCCGGCATTGACCGAAGTCAATCGCCCTGAGTCAATAGGAAACGTGGATTTCTCATACCCACCAGAGGTGGAACAGGTCCGCAAGGAATTGCGCGCCTGGCTGGCCGCGAACCTGACCGACGAGGTCATCGCCGCCAACCGCGGGCGAGGTCGGGACGAAGCGGCATTTCAGACTCTTCGGACATGGAACGCGACGATGGCCGCCGCCGGCTGGGCGGCGGTCTCGTGGCCACAGGAGTACGGCGGCCGCGGGGCCGGGGTGCTCGAGCAGCTCGTCTGCGCGGAGGAGACGACCCGGGCACGGGTGCCGGTCCACCTCAATGTGATCGGGATGAACAACATCGCGCCGGCGATCATGCAGCACGGAACCGAGGCACAGAAGCGCACGCTGCTCCCCCGGATGATGCGCGCCGACGACATCTGGTGCCAGGGAATGTCGGAGCCCGAAGCCGGCTCCGATCTCGCCTCACTGCGTACCCGCGCGGTGCGCAGCCCTGATTCGCAAGGCGATTTCTACGTCGTCAACGGCCAAAAGATCTGGACCTCACTGGGTCACCGGGCCAGCTGGTGTCAGCTGTACGTGCGCACCGACCCGGACGTGCCGAAGCACAAGGGCATCTCCTGCCTGATTCTCGATATGTCGTTGCCGGGCATCGAGGTTCGGCCGCTTGTCACGCTGAGCGGAGAGGCGGATTTCGCGGAAGTATTCTTCAACGATGTGCGGGTACCGGTCGATGCCCTGCTCGGCCCGGAGAACGGCGGCTGGGCAATCGCGACCACGACGCTGAGTCACGAGCGGGCCGGCGCCGCACGCCTTTACACCGAGATGCAAGTGCGGCTGCGGGAACTCGTCACCGATCTGGCGGACGTCGAGATCGGCAACCGGCCGGTGCTCGAGGACCCCACGACGCTACGACGGCTGGGCGAAATCGCTTTGCGCATCAAATATCTCGAGGTGCTGTGCCAGCGGTCGATCTCCGCGATTCTGCACGGCGGCGACGCGTTCGGGTCGGCGAGTCTCGCCAAGACAATCTGGGGCGAGGTCGGGCAGAGCATCGCGGCTCTGGCCTTCGACCTGCTCGGAACGCACCCCGACGGCCGCCGGTGGGCTGACTATCGCCTGACCTCGCGCTCGCTGACCATCGCCGGCGGGACGACCCAGATCAACAAGAACATCACCGCCCAACGCGTTCTGGGGTTGCCGCGCTCATGAACCTGGAGCTGACCGACGAGCAGGTCGCGCTGCGCGACACCGTGCGAAGCTTTCTCGCCGAAAAAGCTTCCATCGCCGGACATGTCCGCCCGCTCCTCGACGATGCGACCGGGACCACCGAGGCGGTTTGGCGGGGGCTCGCCGACCTGGGCACCACCGGACTGCTCGTGCCGTCCGAATACGACGGCGCCGGCATGACGATGGTCGAGGCCGGCATCGTGCTCGAAGAACTCGGCGCCAGGCTGCACCCCGGACCGTGGCTGTCGACTGCCGTCACCGCGACCCGAGCGCTGACGCGGTTCGAGGTGGATGACAGCGTGGCGGCTCCGATATTCACCGGGATCGCTGAAGGTTCCTTGACTGCCACGGTGGGCCCGCTCGCCGGTGGCCGCCCGAGCGTGGCCGACCGTGGTGACGGCGTCGCCGTGCACGGCGAGATCGAGGCCGCGTGGGATGTCGCCGCTGCCGACGTGATCCTCGTCCTGGCCGACGACCGAGACGGCACAGGTCTTTTCGCGGTTGCGCCGTCGACGCCTGGCATCGAAATCACCGCGCAGACCGGAATCGACCAGACCCGCAAACAGTTTCGCATCCGGCTCGACGACACACCTGGGCAATATCTGGGCGCCGCGTCTGCCGACGCCATCGAGGCCCTGATCGATGACGTGACGATCGCCTGGGCCGCTGACGCGCTCGGCGCCGCACGGGCAATCTTGGATCTCGTCCTCGAATATGCCAAAGTGCGAAGGCAATTCGGCCAGCCGATCGGCGCGTTCCAGGCAGTCCAGCACCTGTGCGTCGACATGTACGAAACGGTGGAGCTCGCCCGCAGCGGCGTGATCCATGCCTTGTGGGCCGCCGACGCGGGAAGTCGCGCGACGCGACATTCAGCCGCGCTGCGCACCAAGGCATTCGCCGGCCGGCTCGCCGCCGTGGGTGACACCGCCATCCAGGTCTTCGGCGGTATCGGCTACACGTGGGAACACGACGCGCACTTGTACCTCAAGCGGCTACTGAGCTGGAGCGCGTTTCTCGATCAACCTGACCACTGCCTCGTGCAGCTTGGCGCCGAGTTCGCCGAATCCGTACTTCACTGACGCGTTCTTGTTGGCCGCCGCGCTCATACCGTTCAACCTGCACAGTTGAGCCGAGGCAACCTGGTAGCGTTAAACCAAACATTCGGTCAAGGATCTTGCAGGACCGGCCCGTGGAGGTGTCGTGGGGCTTCAGCAACCATCCGAGGCTGCAGCCACTCCGAGCTCCGCGCGCCTAGACTTGCCCGATGCCGATTCGTTGGTCCGGCCTGAGCGCGCAGGGCGTTCAAGCATGACACCGCGGGGGCGGCGTGCCGCAAAACGCGTCCCCGACTTGGCAAACGAGGGCGGGGGCGCCTATGACGACGGCACTCGTCGTACCGAAATCCTGCAAACCGCCGCATCGTTGATTGCCTCCTCAGGCTTGCGCACCTCTTTGCAAGAGATCGCCGACGCGGCGGGCATCCTGCCGGGAAGCCTGTATCACCACTTCGAATCGAAGGAGGCAATCCTCGTCGAGCTGGTCCGGCGGTACTACGCCGACCTGGATCGCATCGGCGAGATTGCCCACGAGAAATTGGACCAGGCCGATCCGCGCTCGGTGGCCGACAAGATCGTCGAACTGGGATCCGCGATCGCACGCTGCGCCGTGCAGCACCGCGCGGCCCTGCAGATGTCGTTTTACGAAGCCCCGAGCGCGAATCCGGAACTCGTCGAACTCCTGCAAAACCCGCCGACCGCCGTGCAGCAGGCAATGCTGCAAACGCTGCGGGCGGGCAGGTGGAGCGGCTTCATCAGATCCGACATCGACCTACCCACGCTGGCCGACCGGATCTGCCAGACCATGATGCATGTCGGGCTCGACATCATCAGGCATACCGGCGCAGCCGATCAGACCGCAGTTGTCATGTGCCGCATCATGTTGCACGGCCTGGCCAGTCGATCGCACAGCGACCGAGAACTGAATAGCTCCAGCGCTTTCGCTGCCGCCGAGGCGGCGATCAACACCTGGGCCGACGAGAGCGAGGCCGACGGCAACGACAAAGGCGCGCACGTCCGCGCGGTCGCACGCGCCGAGTTCGGCAAAAAGGGCTACGAGGTCACCACGATCCGCGACATCGCCGCCGCCGCCGGACTGGGCACAGGAACGGTCTATCGGCTGATCGGGTCGAAAGACGAACTGCTCGCCTCGATCATGGAGTCGTTCGGGAAGAAAGCCGGCGGCGGCTTTGCCAGCGTCCTGCGCACCGATGCCACACCGGTGGAGAAGCTGGACGCACTCAGCTGGGTCAACATCAATGCGTTGGATCAGTTCCCCGATGAGTGGAAGATCCAACTCGCCTGGATGCGCCAGTCGCCGCCCGACACACCCAACCCGGGCCTGGCGTTCACCATGCGCTTACGGCAGCTCAGAGCGCTGTTGTCGGAGGGGATCGATTCGGGCGACATCCGAATCGAGGATTCGCCGTCGCTGTCCATGCTGGCGCGCTACGTGATGGACGCCCTGTGGGTGCCGGAGAACATCGTGCGCGCGCAGGGCAAGCACGCGGCGCTGGTCAACGCGCGCGACACCCTGGTGCGCGGGGCCGCCGAACGTGACACATCCGCGTCAATCTGACAACCAAGATTTCGAATACGCACCGGTAGGCGTCGTCGTCCACGCATACTTGCGGGGTGCGCGCTGACGGGTTCCGTGTCGTCGACTTCGCATTCGCGCCATTGAGATATCGCGGCTCCGCGTGCGGATCGCGGTCTCGCCCCCGACCCGGCAACCCCGTTCCTGTACCAAATATCTGTTCCACATAAAGTACTCGTGAGCCTTACCGTAGGCGCCCCAAGAGAGGATCGAAATGACTGGTATCGAGCAGTTCCGCTACGACGGCAAGCGGGCGTTGGTGGTCGGAGGTGCCACCGGCATGGGCGCCGCTGCGGCCAAGATCGTCGGAGACCTCGGAGCCGAGGTGATCAACCTCGACTACGCACCGGTCGAGGCCGGCCTGGGCCGCGGAATCCAGGTCGACCTTCGCGATCCGGCATCGATCGACAGCGCACTCGAGCAGGTCGGCCCCGTCGATGCACTGTTCTCCGCCGCCGGCATTGCCGACGGTCCGGACTTGATGAAGATCAACTTCATCGGTCACCGGCACGTGATCGACAAGCTGATCAGCAACGGCCAGCTGGGCCGCGGGGGGGCCATTTGCTTCATCTCCTCAGTGGCCGGCATCGGCTGGGAAACCGACTTGCCACGGCTCCAGGAGTTTTTGGCCACGCCCGACTTCGAATCGGCAGACGCCTGGAGCAAAGCCCACGAGGCGGACAACTTCGGCCACTACGGCACCAGTAAGCAGGCGATCAACGCCTACGTCGCGACGCACGCATTCCCCTTCCTGGCCAAGGGAATCCGGATCAACGCGATCTGCCCGGGTCCGACCGACACTCCCCTTGCCCGGGCCAATGCCGACCTCTGGCTCTCGTTCGCGCAGGACTACCGGGAGGCCACCGGCACCGCGACGCATACGCCCGAGCAGATGGGCAACGTGATGGCATTCCTCAACAGCGATGCGGCCGCCGGTGTCAACGGCGTCACCCTGCTGGTCGACTACGGGCACGTCAACTCGTCGAACACCGGGACGTTCGCCGCGGGTAAGCCGATCATCGACTTGCTTATGGGCCGGATCTCGCTGGGCTAGGCCTTCGCGCACGTTTAGTCCCGATAACGCACGCGGGCTGATAGAAAAAGCGTGCGAGACAAACCTGCATGGGTTGGGAGGTGCCCGGTGACGCGACGGCTTATCACCGCGGCGGTGAGTGCTTCATTGTTGGCGGCAGCCTGCTCGGGATGCTTCACCGACAACAAGGTGACCCAGAAGACCGCTCGCATCACCCTCGAGAACAAGACCCGCACCTCGCACGCTGTCTCGTGCAAGCAAGTTAATTGGTTGTTGACGGCGGATATCACCGCGGCGCCGGCCAATGTTCGGGTGCTCCTCAACCTGGACTCCGACAAGCCCAACGTCGAATCGGTGCATTTCGACAACTTCGAGGGCTTCTCCGGAGTCGCCAACGCCGGAGCCGGTGGTGCAAAACTCCATTTCGCGAACAACACCTACACCATCACCGGGACCGCCCAAGGATCTAAGCTCAACGACCCACGCGTCTCCATGACGGCGCCCTTCACGATCGAAGTGGGTTGCTGAGCGACAGATAGCGGCTGCTACGCAGCGCCTAGTCGGAATCTTCGTCGGGCGGCGATTGAAACTCCTGCCCGGGAGGCGAGCTTTTCAGCCAGGCCCTCAGTCGGATAAGTGGGCCGACGACAATGCCGGCGGCCAGCAAGATCAGTAGGGCGACGATCGCGGCGTTCACAAACTCAATGGTGACAGGTCGCGGGTAATTAGTCCGTGGCCGGCATTCACAAATTCGACGCGTGCGATACGGATTGCAAATGGTGCCCCTGTTGCCAGAGTTGCTGAAATTGTCCGCCACAGGGAAATGTTGCCGTGCTATCTGCGCAGGTAGTTGGGTCGAATCGGGCAAAAGAGCAATGCGCTCACGTTTGGAATGACTGTTGTGGGCTATTCCAACTCAGCGTGTTCTCACCTCGAGGGCGGGTTCGCGCTCCGAAAATAGGAAACCAAGAAGGAGCCCATCGTGAAGTTCACAACGACGACAATGAGGACGGCGATTGGTGCCGCGGGTATTGCCGCGGTGAGCCTCGCCACGGCAGGCAGCGCTTCGGCCGCGCCGAACATTCAAGGATTCGGTACCAGCGAACCGCTGGTCGACGGACCGATGGTGACCAACTACACGGTGAGCAACCTGCAGCCGAGCACCATCTCGATTCCGGGTTTCACTCCGAAGGGCACGCTGTACCAAGCGGACGTCACGGTTCGGTCGGACGGCGGTGTGGTCACCCCGCAGGTCCGAGACTTCAGCGCTCGCGGTCCCAACGGCCAGACCTACAAGCTGATCGACAACGTCGAGGTGCCGAATGGCCTTAACCCGGCGCCTATCGCCCAGGGCAGCGAGTCGAAGGGGACGTTGTACTTCGATGCGACCGGCGCCCCGCCTAACGGTGTTGTCTACAACGACGGACTGCAAGACATCCTGATGTGGACGTCGAACGTCCCGGGTGCCTCGCAGAACATGCCTGGTATGTCGTCGAACATGCCGGGGATGTCGTCGAACATGCCGGGGATGTCGCAGAACATGCCAGGAGCCGCGCAGAACATGCCGGCACCTGGTGAGCCGGGCGGCACCGGCCCTGCGCCGGGCGCACTTCCCGCGCCGGCAACGACCTAGCCCGCTGTGAAATGTCTCCCCTCGCCGCTCAGGCGGTGAGGGGAGACATTTTCGTACGGGCGCCAAAACCAAAGTGGTACAACGCTCTACCCATGGTTCGGCTGAAACGCGCCGGGAGGTTGGGCAAGAGCCAACGCGGTCCCCGTTCCGATAGGCCCGATGCTGTCGAACAGGGTCGCCGACCCGGCGCCCACACCATCGTTGCCGTAGTAACTCTCCGCGGCCAGCCCGATGTATTCGCCTTGCGGTAGCCGGCTGATGGCCACCGTGTAGTCGGCATTGATGTAACGCAAGCCTGCTGTGCTCCAGTGCGTCAACGAACTGATGATGTCTCCGGCGAAGGCCGCACGGGCGAACGGCGTAACCGGATGCCCTGCCACCATCGGGCGGAACATGCGCGTCCACGCGAACTTCTGCACACCGGGCTGCTCCCACTCCAACGGAGGCATTCCTGCGCTGCCGGCTTCGGTATCAGCGCTGTAGGTCCAGATGCCAAAAGGCATCTCGGCTTCGAGTGGATCGGAGTCGGTCGGCAACGGCGGCATGGCCACGGGTGCCGACCACACCTGACCCTCGGGTTCGGCGCTACGCCGCAAGAACAGTGCGCTGGCTCGTGCGACGACCCGGCCGTTTTGCAGCATCGCGGCGTCGACAAGTTTGATGCGACGGCCCTCGCGTTCAGTCGATGTCTCGATCGACACGGGTTCAATGGGCACCGGCCGCAAAAGATCAACCGTCAGCCGAGCCGGTTGAAGTTCGTCGTCGCCGTGACCGTCCAACGCCCAGCCCAGCAGCCCGCCGACGATCTGGCCACCCATCGTCTGGCCCCACGGTCCACGGGTCATGTTTCCGGGCAGATAGGAATCGCCGTCGGCGGTGAAGAATGCGTCCACCCGCTCATGTTAGGGAGCGGGTGGAATCGCACCGACCCCCGCGCCCGGCAGCAGTCCGCAGTGGTGCGGGCGGAGGGACTCGAACCCTCAAGCTCTTTCGAGCACGGGCACCTAAAACCCGCGCGGTTGCCAATTTCGCCACGCCCGCAGTGCCTGGCGATCGTACCGTCACTCCAATCCTCGAACCTGTCGGCGCTCTCTCTCTTAACTTGGCTTCATCGGAGACGACAGGGAGCGGGCATCGTGCGCTGTATAGAAGAGTTCGAAACTGTGCAGCGGCTGATCGCGGCCGGTGTAAACGACTGCGCGATCGCGCGACAGACTGGCATTCCGCGATGCACAGTTCGGGACTGGCGACTCCGTCCATCAACTCGGCCCAGGCCGGTGGGCACATCGGTCTGCGGGGTCCTACATGACTTCGCAGCATTCCCAGCCGCGGGGTATAGCTATCTGCTCGGCATGTACTTGGGCGACGGGTGCATCTCGCGACATCCGCGGGCCTGGCGGCTGAGGATCGTTCTCGACGACAAATACCCCAGAATCATCGACCGCTGCCGCGTCGTGGCGAACGATCGCGGAGTTCGAAGCGTCCGCTACCACTTCTCAAACCGATCCGACGACAGCCGTGGGCTGTTCAGCGCGGCGCTCGATGAGCTCGGGATCCCGTGGACACGGCCGCGCTGGTTCGAGATCGCCGTCTATCGGAAAGCCGCGGTCGCGCGACTAGACGAATTCGTCGGTCCAAAAGCGTGAGGGCGGCCCGCAGAACACCTCGGGGTACTTTCTAGGGATGTCCACTACACGTCGTCGGAGACTTGCAGCGACCGTGCTGGTGGTCTTCGCGGCGGCCGGCTGCCTGGCTCTGGGCTGGTGGCAGTGGACGAGATTTCAATCGACGTCGGGCACTTTCCAGAATCTCGGCTACGCCTTGCAATGGCCCGCGTTCGCCGGATTCTGCGTCTACGCCTATCGCAAATTCGTCCGTTACGAGGAAGCGCCGCCGGAGCATCGAAACACTGACGCCGTCAATGAGATACCGGACGGACTATTGCCCGAACGTCCCAAGGCCGCGCAACAGAACTCCGACGACCCAGCGCTCCGCGAGTACAACGCCTATCTGGCCGAACTTGCCAAGGCAGACAACGACAACCATCCAAAGCAGAACAGGACAACCGCATGACCACAACCGGCGAGAACATCCGCACTCCCCTGCTCGCCTACCGCGTGATGGCGTGGACGACGGGTCTGTGGCTTATCGCCCTGTGCTACGAGCTTGTGGTCCACTACATCGTCAAAGTGTCGAATCCACCGACCTGGATCGGCATCGTGCACGGCTGGGTCTATTTCGCTTATGTACTGGCGGCGTTCAACCTTGCTGTCAAGGTCCGGTGGCCGATCGTGAAGACGATCGGCGTTCTCCTGGCCGGCACTATCCCACTGCTCGGGATCATCGTCGAGCATTTCCAGACTCGAAATGTGAAGGCGCAGTTCAATTTATGACCCTGAACTATCAGTGATCCAGCGCGCGTAACGCTGGCAGTAACAGCGCGAGCGCGCGGCCGCGATGCGATGCGGCGTCCTTCTCCGCCGAAGTCAGCTGTGCCGCAGTGCGATCCTCGCCGTTCGCGATGAACACCGGGTCGTAGCCGAAGCCGGCATCGCCGCGCGGCTCGCGAGCGATCGCGCCAGGCCACTCGCCGCGGACCACGACCTCATCCGAACTGGACACCAGCGCGCAGGCCGAGACGAAGGCCGCGCTACGACGCTCATCAGGCACGTCACGCAGCTGCGCCAACAGCAACGCTGTGTTGCCGGCGTCGTCGCCGTGTGTGCCCGACCACCGCGCGGACAGCACACCGGGCATGCCGTTGAGCGCGGCCACTTCCAGCCCCGAGTCGTCGGCGACGGTCGGCAATCCCGTCGCCGCGAACCCGTCGCGAGCCTTAGCCAGAGCGTTATCCTCAAACGTTGCACCGGTTTCCGGGGCTTCGTCGAACGGAGGCACGTCGTCGAGTGACATCAGCGTCAGCCCCGAGAGCGAGGCTGCGTCCAACACCCGCCGCAACTCGGCCAGCTTCTTCGGGTTTCGGCTGGCGACCAGCAAGCGGGTCAACTGTTGATCCAATCTATTGAGGCCACGAACGGTCAGCTAGTCATCGTAATTCAGCGCTGCACACCGCAAGCCATGCGGCGGCGGACACACAAAATGGGTCAAATGCCCCATGCTTTTTGCACCCGCCCGGCGCACAATCCGCTAAAGGTGGCCGTGTGAGGCTGCCATTAGCAAGGGGCATCGCAATATGAAGACCAACCGCACCCCGACACGGATCATTGCAGCCGCAGTGCTGACTGGCGGCGTCGCGCTTGGCGGCCTGGGCCAGGCAGGTATCGCCCAGGCGCACAAACCGCATAATTGGTGCCCAGGGCAACCCATGAATTACCCAACGGGGCCGGGTCCTGCCTACAGCTGGGACATGAATATCTGCCACACCTGGTTCTGGGTGCGCAATGGAAAAGGCAATGTTCCCTACAACGGCCGACTGCCCAGCACGCTATGGGACGGAGAAGTTCCGCCGCCCGACTCCGAGCCTCCCTGCGGCACAGACATGTTCACCGGCATCCCGGGCAATTGCTAAGGGTTAATTGCCGCCGGCAGGCAGTCGGGTCAGCTCCCGAACGCCTTCTGCGGTGTGCCACCCTCGGGCAGCACACCCGGATAGGGCAACGCCAACGCCTCGTTCTGCGCGACGAACAGCTTCTCGCAGGCCCCTTGTGCGGCATCGAGCAATTTGTCCAGCGTCGATCGCGGGAAGGTGGCGCCTTCGCCAGTGCCCTGCACTTCGACTAGTGTCCCGGTGTCGGTGGCCACCACGTTCATGTCCACCTCAGCGCGGGAGTCTTCCTCGTAGGGCAGATCCACTCGCACCCGGCCGTCGACCACGCCGACGCTGATCGCGGCGATCGCACACGACAGCGGTCGTGGATCGGACAGCTTGCCGGCCGCCGACAGGTAAGTCACCGCATCGGCCAGCGCGACGTACGCCCCGGTGATGGCGGCGGTCCGGGTACCGCCATCGGCTTGCAGCACGTCGCAGTCGATGGCAACGGTGTTCTCCCCCAACGCCGCCAGGTCGATACAGGCCCGCAGCGATCTGCCGACCAGCCGGCTGATCTCTTGGGTGCGTCCGGATGGCCGGCCTTTGACCGATTCCCGGTCACTGCGCGTGTGGGTAGCCGACGGCAGCATCGCGTACTCCGCGGTCAGCCAGCCCACGCCCGATCCTTTGCGCCAGCGCGGCACGCCCTCGGTGACGCTGGCGGTGCACAGGACTTTGGTTTGACCGAATTCGATCACCACCGAACCTGCCGGGTGGGAGGTGAATCCGCGGGTGATGACAACCGGTCGAAGCTCGTCGTCCAGGCGGCCGTCTTCTCGTTTTGACACGAGGCCAACCCTAGCTTGCGGTCAAGTGCTCAGGAGCGCCCGATGTTGAATGTCTCGCCGCACACCACAGCGTGCACCGGGCCGTCGAATTCGGCCTTGGCCTCACTGATCACGTCCTCACGAGACGTCCACGGCGGGATGTGGGTCAGCAGCAACTCCCCCACCCCGGCTGCGGTCGCGATCCGTCCGGCCTCGGTGCCGGACAGGTGAAGGTTGGGCGGGCGATCAGGCGCATGCGTCCAAGACGCTTCGCACAAGAAGACATCGGCGTCGCGGGCCAGCTCGATGACCGCATCGCAATAGCCGGTGTCGCCGCTGTAGACGAACGACGCGCCGGCCGGATTGGTGATCCGCATGCCGAAGGACTCCGTCGGGTGGCACACCAGTCGGGGCAGGACGCTGACCGCGCCAATCGTCACGGCCTCACCGTCGACCCAGTGATGCACAGCGAAAATGTCAGAGCAGTCGTCGATCTCCCCGCCGAACGGTGAGGACGCCGCGCCGAGGCGCGACCAGGTGTCGCTCGGTCCGTACAGCAATGCCTTCCCCTTGGGCGGCGACGGATGGTAGCGGCGCCAGACGAACAACCCCGGCATGTCGAGGCAGTGATCGGCGTGCAAGTGCGACAGCAACACATGGACCGAACCCGGATCGGCGTGCCGCTGCAACGCGCCGAGCACGCCTCCACCGAAGTCGATCACCAAGGGCGGAGTGTCCGGTGCTCTCAGCAGGTAACCCGATGCCGGCGAATCCGGGCCAACAACGCTCCCGGAGCAGCCCAGCACGGTAATTCGCACGGTCACTACTGTGCCATGCCCAGCGTCAAGTTGTTGAAAACATCTCCGCTTTCCTCAGGAGAAAGCTCAGCCCGAAGCAGCGATGTGACGGTGCACCGGCTCGACACCGGTGACCGCCGGCCCCAAGAATCGCGCCGCAAGTGCGAGAAAGGCCGCCGGGTCGCCGGTGGCCTCGAACGCGCGCAGCGGCGACGCGGCGTCGGGACGGTCAGGGTGGGGATGAAGTAGGTCGCGTTCGGTCAGCACGCGAAGCAGTTCCTTCGCCGTCTCCTCCGCGCTGGACACCAGCGTCACCGCGTCACCCATGGCCAGTTGGATGAGTCCGGACAGCAGCGGATAGTGCGTGCACCCCAGCACCACGGTGTCGACGTCGGCACGCTGCAGCGGCTCGAGATACCCCTCGGCAAGACCGAGCACCTGGCGGCCGCTGGTGATGCCGCGCTCGACGAAGTCGACGAACCGCGGGCAGGCCACCGCGGTGATCTCGGTGTCGCGGGCCGCCGCGAACGCGTCCTGATACGCGCCCGAGGCGACCGTGGCCTGCGTGCCGATCACGCCGATGCGACCGTTGCGGGTCGTAGTGACGGCCCGGCGCACCGCGGGCAGGATCACCTCAACGACCGGCACGTCATAGCGTTCGCGCGCATCGTGCAGGCAGGCTGACGACGCCGAGTTGCAGGCGATCACCAACGCCTTGACGCCGCGGTCGACGAGGTCGTCGCCGATGGCCAGGGCATGTGCCCGGATCTCGGGGATGGTGAGCGGGCCGTAGGGGCCGTTACCCGTATCGCCGACGTAGATGATGTCCTCGTCGGGCAGTTGGTCGATGATCGCGCGGGCCACCGTCAACCCGCCCACGCCGGAGTCGAACACCCCGATGGGCGCCAGTGCGTTACTCACCTCGGTAACGCCCGTCGCCGCTGGCGAGCTTCACGTTCGGGGCGGGACAGCAGGTACGCGGCAAGCACCCCGGCGAGCCCGCCGCAGAGATGCCCCTGCCAGGACACCCCGCCGCAGACGTTGAGCACCGGCACAGCCCCCCACAGGATTCCGCCGTATGTCACCAACACCACCAGCCCGACGACGATCTGCCAGCCCGAGCGAGTGAAGAACCCGAAGATCAGCAGGAAGGTGAGCCAGCCGAAGATCAAGCCGGAGGCGCCGATGTGGTCGGTCTCCCCGCAGGGCGATCCCATGTTGCCGATCAGCCAGGTACCCAATCCGCCGACGATCCACACGATCGCGGTCGCCCAGAGGAATCGCGAGAGCCCGGCCAGGGTAACCAGAAAGCCCAGCACCAGCGCCGGCCCAGTGTTGGCCGCCAAGTGCCCCCAGTTCGCGTGCAGCAGCGGAGCGAACAGAATTCCCCACAGGCCATCGGTCTCCAGCGGGCGGATGCCGTTGTCGTCGAGACGGTGCCCGTTGAGCTGATCGAACGCTTCGACGATGTACAGCAAGGCCACGAAGCTGATGATCGTGGCCCCGCCGACTACAGCTGCGGAACGCTTCTTCGGCTGTTTTGCCGGTGTGTGACTCTGGTTGGTCATCGCCGTAGCTGCCTTTCCACAGCAACCCCCACTTCGTCCACGCTACCGGCGTGGTTCGAATGCGCCGGGCAAGATGTCCCGGTAGGTCGGTATTTCGGCCACCGCCTCGGCGGCGATCACCGCCCCCACCACCGCGCGGGCCAGGCAGTCGGATGCCGCGATGCCCACGGCGCTGGCCAACGCTGTCTCCGGCGAAAACGCGGCAGGTAAATCGGCCGGCGGGGCCACCTCAATCGCGCCGGTGGCCAGCGCGAACACCGTGTCGCCGTCCACCGGGGTGTGTGCGGGCCGGATGCTGCGGGCGAGCCCGTCGTGAGCACTGCTCGCGATCTGGCGGCAAGCCGCCGGGCTCAGCGCGGCGTCGGTCGCGACGACCGCAATGGTGGTGTTCAGCGAGCTCAGCGGCGACTCGAGTTCCCCGAGCGCGACGACCTGCTGGTCGGGCGGGGCACTCAGGCCGAGCTCGTCGACCAGATAGCTGAGCCACGGCAAGCCGGTGCCCTGGTCCACCACGTTGCCCGCGGAGTTCACCACAGCCAGTGCTCCGACCGTCACACCAGACGGCAGCGTCGTCGACGCAGTGCCGACGCCACCCTTGAGCACACCCGCGCATGCCCCCACCCCGGCGCCGACCGTGCCGACGGCCACCTCGGTTCCGGCCGTTCGGCAGGCGTCATACCCGAATTCGGCGGTGGGTCGGTTGCTCCAGCCGCCCACGTCGAGATCGAAGATCACCGCGGCCGGCACGATCGGCACGACTCCGCCGGCCATCGCCACGCCACGGTCGTGTTCTTCCAGCCAGCGCATCACGCCATCCGCGGCCGCCAACCCGAAGGCACTCCCGCCGGCGAGCAGCACCGCGTCGACGTAGCGCACGCTGTTGGCCGGGTCCAGCAGATCCGTTTCCCGGGTACCGGGCGCACCGCCGCGAACGTCGACGGCACCGACGGTGCCGGGCGGCGTCAAGACCACGGTGACGCCACTGGCCCAGCCCGCACCCATCGTCGCGTCAGGGTCCAACCGGTGATGGTGGCCGACCTGGATGCCCGCGACATCGGTGATGGAGCTCATCGGGCGTCCATCAACGCGAGCACCAGGTATTCCTGCAACACCGTCAGCCATTGGTAGACATCGAGATGAGGAGCCAGCGGATGGTCGTCGGGCAGCCGATCCGGGCCGTTGGGCTGAATGTCGAGCATGGTGCCCAGCGCCAGCCGTAGGTCGTTGACGGCGGCGACCCAGGCGTTCGCGGCATCCTCGGTCAGCTCCAGCTTGCCGCCGTCGGAGGGAAGGGTATCCAATAGTTGTTGCGCCGCAACCCGTTTGGCATCGATGATGGCTGGCTCGTGCAAACTGCGCAGAGCGGCGTTAAGGCTGTCGGCGGCTGGTTGTCCGTCGTCGCCCGGCTTGGAGAAATCGGGCAGCAGCCGCTGAAGCGTCGCGTTGTCCGGCCGCTCGGAGTTACCGGTCTTCATACCGGTGATCTGCTCGAGTTCGTCTTGCGGCGTGGACGATTCGCGTTCCTCGAGCAAACCGATCATCGAGGCGACCAGGTTCTTCAGCAGGGCGGCCTCGTGCGCATCCAGCGCGGACCGATAACGGGCGCCGTCGGCGGTCTCAACCCGCTTCCACTTGCGCACTCGATCTCAGTGATCCTGCTGCATGGTGGCCCACAACCCGGCCGCGTGCAGCTTCGACACGTCGACCTCCATGGATTCCCGGCTGCCCGCGGACACCACGGCTTTGCCTTCGTTGTGGACCTGCAGCATCAGCTTGGTGGCGTGTGGCTCGCTGTAGCCGAACAGCTTCTGAAAAACGTACGTCACATAGTTCATCAAGTTGACCGGATCGTCCCAGACGATGGTCACCCAGGGGGCGGCCGTGGCTTCGACCGTGTCGGCTTCCCGTTGCCCGGTGGTCCCCGGTTTTGTCGGGGCTGACGCAACCATGGCTTCCAGGATACCGAGCCACCGCAACGCAACCGATACCGTTGTGGCGTGAACGACTCGGTGTACACCGGGCTGCTGACCGACAGATACGAGTTGACCATGCTGTCGGCGGCGCTGCGCGACGGCACCGCGCACCGCCGGTGCGCCTTCGAGCTGTTCGCTCGTCGGCTCCCGGACGGACGCCGATACGGTGTGGTGGCCGGGACGGGCCGGTTTTTGGAAGCCTTGACCGAGTTCAGGTTCGACGACACCGCATGCGCATCGCTGGCGGAATTCCTCGACCCGGACACCCTGGCCTACCTGCACGATTTTCGATTCAGCGGCGACGTCGACGGCTACGCCGAGGGCGATCTGTATTTCCCTGGCTCCCCGGTACTTTCGGTGAGCGGCAGTTTCGCTGAATGCGTGATGCTCGAGACCCTGGCGCTGTCGATCTTCAACCACGACACCGCGGTTGCATCGGCAGCCGCGCGCATGGTCAGCGCCGCCCAGGAGCGGCCGATCATGGACATGGGCTCGCGCCGCACCCACGAGCTCGCCGCCGTCGCGGCGGCACGCGCCGCCTATCTGTCGGGGTTCGCTGCGACGTCCAACCTCGAGGCCCACCGCCGCTACGGCGTGCCGACCGAAGGCACCAGCGCGCACGCCTTCACGCTGCTCTACGACGGTCCCGACGGGCCCGACGAGTCGGCCGCCTTCGCGGCCCAGGTCGCTGCGCTGGGCGCCGGCACCACGCTGCTGATCGACACCTACGACGTGACGACCGGTGTGGCCAACGCGGTGGCGGCCGCCGGTACCGGGCTCGGCGCGGTGCGCATCGACTCCGGCGACTTGGGCGTACTGGCCCGGCAGGTCCGCGAGCAGCTCGACCGGCTCGGAGCCACCCGGACGCGCATCGTGGTGTCCGGCGATCTCGACGAATTCGCGATCGCGGGTTTGCGCGCCGAACCCGTGGACAGCTACGGGATCGGCACTTCACTGGTCACCGGGTCGGGTGCGCCCACCGCGAACATGGTCTACAAGCTGGTCGAAGTCGACGGCACACCCGTCGAAAAACGCAGCGTCCGCAAGGAATCCCACGGCGGCCGCAAAGAGGCACTCCGGCTGTCGCGTTCGACCGGCACGATCACCGAGGAGATCGTGCATCCGGCGGGCCGGCCGCCGGCAGACGCCGAGCCGTCGCGGAGGCTGACCATCCCCCTGATGCGCGACGGCAGCACGGTGATCGACCGGGGCACTGACGCTCTGCGCGTGGCGCGCGAACTGGTGGCGTCGGGCTTGCGAAGCTTGCCGTGGGAAGGTCTGATGTTGTCGCACGGCGATCCGGCGATTCCCACGACCCACATCCCGGCCCGACGCCCGCCGCCCGACAAGCAGGAGTAGCCACGACCGACGACGCGCCCTCGCCCGTCACGCAGCTGCTGGCCACTGCGGTGGCCGCGCTGGGCGGAAGCGACCGCAGCGGTCAGCGCGAAATGGCCACCGCGGTCGCCCACGCCTTCGAAACCGGCGAGCATCTGGCGGTACAGGCCGGCACCGGCACCGGCAAATCGTTGGCGTACTTGGTTCCCGCTATCAACCGTGCGGTGTCCGACGACGCACCGGTCGTGGTGTCAACCGCGACGATTGCCCTGCAACGCCAACTGGTCAATCGCGATCTACCCCAGCTGGTCGAGGCCCTCACCGATGCGCTGCCCCGTAAGCCCCACTTCGCGTTGCTGAAGGGTCGGCAGAATTACTTGTGCCTGAACAAGATTCACAGCGGCGCCGCCGACTCCGATGATGAGCCGCAGGAACTTTTCGCGCCGCAGGCGGGCACCGCGTTGGGTCGCGACGTGCAGCGGCTCACCGCCTGGGCGTCGACGACCGACTCCGGTGACCGCGACGACCTCAAGCCGGGCGTCGCTGATCGGTCGTGGGCGCAGGTCAGCGTGTCCTCGCGGGAATGCCTCGGCATGGCCCGCTGCCCGTTCGGCACCGAATGCTTCGCCGAACGTGCACGGGCCAAAGCCGGCGGTGCCGATGTGGTCGTCACCAACCATGCGCTACTGGCCATCAACGCGGTCGCCGACTCGGCCGTGCTGCCCGAACATCAGCTGCTGATCGTCGACGAGGCGCACGACCTGGTGGACCGGGTGACCGCGGTGGCCACCGGCGAGCTGACGGCGACCGCACTGGGGGTCGCTTCGCGGCGGATAGCCAGGCTCGTCGAACCGGAGCTCGTGCAGCGATGGGAACGGACATCGGGCGCGTTCACCGCCGCCATCCAGGACGCGTCGGCCGGTCGCATCGACTACCTGGACGACGAGCTCACAACCCACCTCACCGCGCTGCGCGACGCGGCCACGGCCGCGCGATCCACCATCGACACGTCGCCCACCGACGCCAAGGCCGCCTCGGCGCGCGCCGAGGCGGTCGCCAGCCTCGCCGAGATCGCGGACACCGCAACGCGGATCCTGTCGTCCTTCGCGCCGGCAATTCCCGACCGCACCGACGTCGTCTGGCTGGACCACGAGGACAACCGCGGGTCGACCCGAACCGTGCTGCGGGTGGCTCCGTTATCGGTATCCGGACTGCTGCGAACCCGGTTGTTCGCCGACGCGACGGCGGTACTGACTTCGGCGACGCTGACCGTCGGCGGCTCGTTCGACGCAATGGCCAAGGCTTGGGGGCTGGCTGATACCGAAATGCCTTGGCGCGGAATCGACGTCGGGTCGCCGTTCCAGCACGCCAAGTCCGGGATCCTCTACGTCGCGGCCCAGCTGCCACCGCCGGGCCGCGACGGCACCGGATCCGGCGAGCAGCTCGACGAGATCGAGGGCCTGATCACCGCGGCGGGTGGCCGCACCCTCGGCCTGTTCTCGTCGATGCGCGCGGCCAAGGCCGCGACCGAAGCGATGCGCGGCCGCCTCGACACGCCGGTGCTGTGCCAGGGCGAGGACACCACGTCGGCCCTGGTCCGCCGATTCGCCGACGACGACGAGGCCTCGCTGTTCGGCACGCTGTCGCTGTGGCAGGGCGTCGACGTGCCCGGCCCGTCCCTGTCGCTGGTGCTGATCGACCGGATCCCGTTCCCCCGGCCCGATGATCCGCTGATCACGGCGCGTCAGCGCGCCATCGCAGCCCACGGCGGCAACGGGTTCATGGCCGTCGCGGCCAGCCATGCCGCACTGCTGTTGGCCCAGGGCGCGGGCCGCCTGCTGCGCGGCGTCGACGACCGGGGGGTCGTCGCTGTGCTCGACTCGCGGATGGCGACGGCACGGTACGCGGGATTCCTGCGGGCCTCGCTGCCGCCGTTCTGGTCGACGACCGATCCGGCTCGGGTCCGCGCCGCTCTGGAACGCCTGAGATCAGCCTGAGAGCGCTGCTCACGATCGATTTTCGGTGCGCTCGGCAAAGCATTCACTATCCTGACAGCGAACTTTCAAAGAGCGCGCCGCCCCGGCCGCCGAACGAACGAAAGGCGGCCGCCCTGAGCCGACGGCACCTGGTAGGCGTTGCGCTCGTCGCATGCGCAGCGCTGTTCGTGACGTCGTGCGCGACGACGGTGACAGGCAACGCCGTCTCCGTATTCAGCGATCCGTTC